>PXQY01000038.1:29198-40241 GCA_003021745.1 Halobacteriales archaeon QH_7_69_31 | reverse complement strand
CGCGACTAGCGGCGGTGCCAGCGCCAGAACGCCGAACTCGGATGCCATGCGACAACTACCCACACCACGCGATTAAAAATATTTTGGTGAGAAATATTTTACCATCGACGGCCATGTTCTCGGCCGGTCGGCGGAGGCCTACTCTTGATATCGTCTAATACGTAGAAAACCACGATGAGCGACTCTATCCCCTAAATACGATGTTCTACGAAACACGGTATTTATGTATAGGTCGAACGATCCGTGGCCCAGAGCAGTACCATATATAAGCCATATGATGTATTTAACACTTACTTATATAATTTAAATAGTAGAGTGTCGGTCGCCGGACGGAGGTATAAAACCCGATGGAATGTAGATTTTATACCCTCGCAGAAATATTCGGCAAAACTCGTGTGACGAGACACCGGCTCACCGGGAGGACTACGCCTCACCGTATACTGGCACTGCTGCCCCGCTCGTCACCGTGGCGGCATCCGAACAGAGGAACAGCACGACCTCGGCGATGTCGGCGGGGTCGACCCACTCGTCGGGGTCGGCGTCCGGCATCATCTCGCGGTTCATCGGGGTGTCGATGACGCTCGGCATGATGGCGTTCGCCCGCACCGTCCCGAGGTTCTCCTCGGCGATGGTCTCGGTGAGCAACCGGACGCCGGCCTTCGAGGCGCGGTACGGGCCGTCGCCCTCGCCGCCCTCGAGCGACGAGCGGGCCGAGACGGAGACGACCGCGCCCCCCGTCTCCCGGAGGTGCGGGATGGCGTGTTTCGACGTGAGGAACATCGACTTCAGGTTGACGTCGAACAGCAGGTCGAACTGGTCGACGTCGGTCTCGTGGATGGGGTCGCCGCCGCGCCAGGTCCCGGCGATGTTACACACCGCGTCGAGGCGGCCATGCGCGGAGACGACGGCCTCGACGGTGTCGCGGACGCTGGCCTCGTCGGTGGCGTCCGTCTCGTGGAACTCCACCGTCGCGGGATCGACCAGCGCGTCGTCCTCGTCCGGCGCCACGACGTCGGCGCCACACACCGTCGCGCCCGCCTCGTCGAACGCTGCCGCGACGGCGCTGCCCAGCGCGCCGCTCGCGCCGGTGACCAGGACGACCGACCTCTCGAAATCGAATGCGGCCTCCATGGCACCCGGTTGACGCGCAGCGTGGTTAAACTCGGCGTCGGCCGGTGCCCCGTGAGCAGCAGACTGCCGGCCGCGGTCCCCGACAGCCTGATGGTCGGGCGCCGCGCCGGGTCCGTATGCGGCTCATTGCCCACCGGGGATTCGCCGCGGTCAACCCGGAGAACACCCTCCGGGCCGTACGGTCGGCCGCGCGGGTGGCGGACGCCGTCGAAGTCGACGTCCGGCGCTGCGGCTCCGGCGAACTCGTCGTCATTCACGACGCCACCGTCGACCGGGTGACCGACGGCGCTGGCCCGGTCGCCGATCACACGCTCGCCGAACTGGGTGATGTGGACGTGCTCGGGACCGGCGAGGGCGTCCCGACGCTGTCGGCGGTGCTCGGGGCGGTCCCCGACGACGTCGCGGTAAACGTCGAACTCAAGGAGGACGGGACGGCCGCCGACGCCCTCGCCGCGGTGAACGACTCGGCTGCCGACGCCTGGATCAGTGCCTTCGACCCGGACGTGCTCGCGGCCTGCCGGTCGGCCGACGCGTCGGTCCCCCGGGCCCTCCTCGCCCGGGCCGACGGCGTGGCCGCCATCGACACGGCCCGGAAGTTGGACTGTGCCGCCCTCCACCCGGCCGCCGGGGTCTGCGACGGCCACCTCGTCGACCGGGCCCACGCCGCCGGCCTCGCGGTCGACGCCTGGACGGTCGTCCGTCCGGGGACCGCGCGGTCGCTCGCCGACCGCGGCGTCGACGGCCTCATCGCCGACCGCCCGGACGTGCTGCCGGACGACGGCGCGTGATCACTCCCGGAGCGACGGTGCGAGCCCCAGGGCCTCGGCCACGTCCGCGTGGGTCCCGGGCCGGGGTGGCGGCTTCGCCACGGATCCGGCAGAGCACGACGCCCGTCCCGTCGGCCATTCCGGTGATGTGGTCGATGGCTTCCGGTTCAAGCGACATGTGGGCCGCCACTTCCCGGTCTGCCTGGTGCAGTCCCCCGTCGGGCGCCTCGAATTGAAGGGTCGCCGTTCGCATAGCCCACGTTCGGGCTGTCTCGATGAAAAGGGCTCCCCGGATGACCGGGCGAACGACCTTGGTGTGGCACCACGTGACACCTGCATGGCCAGGCTCACGAGCACCGATCGCGGCACCCGGAGCGACCCCGACTCCTTCGCGGGCGGCTACTTCCGGAACGCGGTGTACCGCCACTGGGACCCCCACGAGGTCGACGTCGCCGGCGACCGCGAGGCGTTGCTCGACCACGAGGACGACTTCTCCGGCGGCGAGTTCGACATGCTCCGGCTCGGCGTCGCCCGGTTCGGCGGCGGCGAGGAGGCCGTCACCGAGGACCTCCTGCCGCTCGCGTTGGCCCTGGAGGACACCGACGCCCGGATGTTCCTCACCACCCAGCTCTACGAGGAGGCCAAACACACCCGCTTCTTCGACCGGTACTGGACGGAGGTCTTAGAGCCCGTCGCGGCGGAACTGGACCTCGAGCCGACCGACCCGACCGACGAGCGGTACCTCAACGACGACTACGTCGCGCTTTTCGAGGAGGTCGAGGCCGCGATGGCGGCGCTACTCGACGACCAGTCGCCGGAGGCGCTGGCCCGCGCGTACAGCCACTACCACGTCGTCGCCGAGTCCGTCCTCGCCCAGACCGCCTACTACAGCCTCCAGTCGGCGTTCAGCGACACCGGCGACGACGCCGTCATCACCCGGCCGCGCGAGGAGATGCCGACCCTTTCCGGGCTCGTCACCGGCATCGCCAGGATCCGGAGCGACGAGGGCCGCCACGTCGGCTTTGGCATGCGCGAGGTCCGGCGGCTCGTCCAGGCGGAGGGCGTCGACGAGGCCGTCGTTCAGGGGACCCTGACCGGCCTCATGCCACACGTCGCCGGCATCTTCACCGACATCGAGGGCCCGGTCGACCACGGTGCCATCGTCGCGTACGCCCGCGAGAAGCTCTCGCGCCGGCTCGACATCATCACCGACGCCGACGAGGCGGTCCCGCCCGTCGAGGAGCTGGTCGCGATAGACGGGGCCGACCCGGGCCCAGCGGACTGACCAGCCCGGTGTGGCTTTCGTGGCTCTGTCAACGACCGCCACCAGACCGGGAGCCAGCTCCCATCTCCGGCCCGGTCGGTCCGATGCGCACCTTGGGCGTGTCTCCCAGGATCGACCGGCCGAACCATCGTCGACTCGATCACCGACTCCCCACCCCCGGCCTTCGCCGGCACCTCCCCACGTTCGCCCGATTCCTCCGCGAAATCAACCCCCTCCTCATCGCCCCACCGCGCGGCCGGACCGCCACCGCATCACCACCGATATCGCCACCGTCGGCATCGAGTACGAACCGGCCCCGGGCGGCGATAGGCTCCGTGAGGCCGGTAAAGCCCGCGAGCGAACCGACCCCATCCCGGCCAGCGACGCGAGAGCCCGTCGACGCTTCATACGGCTTGGTCACGGAACCGTGCGATGTCGACGTCTACCGGTAGCTCGTCGAAGTCGTCGTCCCCGCCAGCGATGAGCGTTGCGTCCCGGTCGTGGGCCAGCGCCACGGCGTAAGCGTCCGCCAGCGAGATGTTTCCGTCGGCCTTCACCTCAGCTGCGAGCCGCCACTCGGCCCGCTCGACGGCGACACCGCGGCGGGTGAGCGTTCGGATGTCCCGGTCAGCCGACCGGAGCGATGCCGGCGTCGGCTTCTCCTCGGAGGTTCCCTCGTAGCGGGCGACGAGATAGTACACCTCGCTCGCGTTCGTCTCCGAGAGCAGCCCCTCGGCGTCGCCGGCTTCGACCTCGTCGAGAAGATCGCCCACCCGGTCGTGGCCGGGTTCGTCGTAGAGGAAGGCGATGATCGCTTCGGCGTCGAACACGTAGACGTCGCTCATTCCTCAGACGGCCGCAGGCGCTCGAATCGCTCGTCCTCGCGGCGCTTCTCCTCCTCGTTCATCTCGCGCACCTTCGCCAGCACCTCACCGGATTCGTGGTCGCCGGCGTGGATGCCGTGCAACTCCTCGAGCGACGGGACGGGCTCGACGATGATCCGGTCGCCCTCCTCGTAGATGAACACCTCGCCCGGCGTCTCGATGCCGAACTTCTCCCGCAGCGGCTTCGGGATGGTCGCCTGCCCCTTCTGGGACACTCGTACTATCTCAGGTTCACTTGTACTACTAGCCATCGTTTATTGTACCTTCATTACCTCGTATTACTAAAGGTCTCCCCTTGCTCACCACCTCGCCTCGATCGTCGACACCGAGGGATGATACGCCGTACGCCAGGTCCCCGACTCCAACTCGAAGGACGCCTCGAGGTCGCCGGACTCGGGCGCCGCCCCATCCACCCGGGAAAACACGTGCCTGACGGTGCCGGTGGATCGGGAGGCGTCCAGCGAGGTCATCAGGGTATCGAACGGCTCCAACCGCTCCACACTCCGCTCCGACCGGCCGTTCCCGCCGAACGGGTACCGGCTGCCGTTCACCTCACCCGTCACCACCGGCGCCTCCGTAACGTCCTCCCCGAGACACCACTGGACCGATTGCTCCACCGCCACACTCTCGTGTCCATCGGCCAACCGCTGCAACAGCGGCAAGAGATCCTCAGACTCCTCCCTACCCGTCTCCACGGCAACCACCCCACGCGCCCACGTCTCCGACACTAAGATCTTCTGCGCCGCTGCCTTCTCCGTCCCGGTATACTCCGTCACAGCCGCATCATCGAACTCGTTTCGGTCGTTGTCGGCGAGGGCATCGTGTACGGCGTCGGTGTCGGCGCCGATAAAGAGAGTCACGTTCGGGCTATCGTACGTGACGACCTCGTCGACCACGCGAGCCGCCTCCCGCTCTCCCGCCTCGGCCGCCATGCCACACTGCCGCTCCAATTCCGGCCCCAGGTTCGGGAAGTTGAACACCCCAACCTCCGCGTTGAATGCCGCGATGATGACACCCCACTGCGGCGTCTTGAGGATGTCCGCCGACGGCGCGATCTCCGCATTCTCTTTGGTGATTTCGAACGTCCAGCGTTGATCCCCGGTCGGCCCCCACTCCGGACTCGTCGACCGCATCCCGAGATACCACTCCCAATCCACCCGCTGAAACACCGCCCCATCACTGAACTCACCCGTGTTATCCAAATGTTCCCGCGCCAGCAACAAGAGCCAGAGCGGCGGGGCGACGTTCGACGGTTCCCTGCGCGGCGTCGGTTCCTCAGTCGGCGTCGGCGTCTCCGTCGGCGTAGGGTCGTCCGTTGCCGTCGGCGTCGTCTCGTTGCCCACGCCGAGATCACTACACCCCGCGAGGCCACCGGACACCGCCAGCCCTGCCGTCTGGAGATACCGTCGACGTCGCATCACATCCGTCCCTCTCTGCGGAATGGTATTTAAAGAACCGCCATGTCACACCCAATACCGACAATCGGGAGACCGACGAACCACCCAGCCAGCAGCGCCCACATAGGGGAGAATAGTTTCACGACGCCGCTGCAACCGGCCGGACGACTGCCGACGCCGGGACAGCCTGCTCCGATCAGGCCAGCGCCGAACCTGCCCGGACGATGGTCTCCTCCCCGAAGGCGGGCCCGACCAGCTGTACCCCCACCGGGCCCCCGTCAGTCTCGCCGGCGGGCACGGAGATCGCGGGCAGGTTCGCGAGGTTCACCGGGACGGTGTTGGCGTCGGCGAGGTACATCTGCAGGGGGTCCTCGAGGCTCTCGCCGAGTTCGAACGGCGGCACCGGCATCGTCGGGGAGGCCAGGACGTCGACGGCCTCGAAGGCCTCCTCGAAGTCCCGCTTCACCCAGGCGCGGGCGTCCTGGGCCTTCGCGTAGTAGTCGTCGTGGTAGCCGGCCGACAGCGCGTAGGTGCCGAGGAGGATCCGTCGCTTTACCTCCTCGCCGAACCCCTCCTCCCGGACCGCGGCGAAGGCGTCGTTCCAGTCGCCGTCAGCCTCCGTCGCCGGGCCGTACCTGACGCCGTCGAACCGCGCGAGGTTCGAGGATGCCTCCGACATGGCGATGACGTAGTACGCCTGGACGGCGGTCTCCACGGATGGGAGCGACACCGTCTCCGTCGTCGCACCGCGGTCCCGCAGGGATTCGAGGGCCTCGTCGAACGCCGCCTCGACGCCCTCGTCGACGCCCTCCAGGAGTTCGGTCGGGACGCCGACGGTGAGGCCATCGACGTCGCCGTCGGCGGCGTCGGCGTAGCTGTCGGGCGCGCCCGCCGGCGGTGCCCTGGTCGTCGCGTCCCGCTCGTCGACGCCCGCGATGACGTCCAGCAGTTCGGCCGCGGCCTCGACGGTCGGTGCCAGCGGCCCGATCTGTTCGAGGGAGTTCGCGTACGCGACGAGGCCGTACCGCGAGACGAGCCCGTAGGTGGGCTTGATGCCGACCACGCCGCAGAAGGCCGCCGGACACCGGACCGAGCCGCCGGTGTCCGACCCGAGCGCGACGTCGGCGTCGCCGGCGGCGACCGCGGCCGCCGAGCCGCCGGAGGACCCGCCGGGCACCCGGCCCGGCGCAGCGGGGTTGTCGGTCGGGCCGAACGCCGACGTCTCGGTGGTGGTGCCCATGCCGAACTCGTCCATGTTCGTCTTCCCGACGACGGTCGCGCCGGCGGCCTTCAGGCGCTCGACGACGGTCGCGTCGTACGGCGGCACGTACCCCTCGAGCATCGCCGACCCGCAGGTCGTGCGCACGCCCGCCGTGGAGATGTTGTCCTTGACGCCGACGGTGACGCCGTCGAGCGGGCCCGAGCCGGTCGGCCCGACCTCGGCGGTCGTGATGAACGCGCTCGTGCTCATGACACCCGCGGGCCCTTGAACCGGCCGTCCTCGGTCTCCGGGGCGTTCCGCAGGGCCTCCGCCTGGGTCAGCCCCTCGGTGACCTCGTCGGGCCCCATTACGTTGACAAGGTCGGGCTCGCCGTCGACGTCCGGGACGTCCTCGAGGGCCTCGAAGTACCCGAGGATCTCGGCGAACTGGTCGGCGAACCGCTCGACTTCGTCGTCGTCGAGGTCGACGCGTGCCAGGGACGCGACGTGGCGGACCGTCCCCGCGTCGACGTCGGCCGCCTCGCCGCCTTCGACGTCGGCCGCCTTGCCGCCCTCCACGTCGGCCCCGTCGGCGCCCTCAACGTCGGCCGCCTCGTCGTCCTCGACGTCGGCCGCCTCGGCGTCCTCCCGGTCGTCTGTCATGGCTATTTCTCCGGCGGGCCGGCCACTAAGGGTTTCGAACCGGTCGGGGACGGTGGCCGACCCGCCGCCGTCACCCCCGGCCTTGGCCGCCTCGGCGTCCGGGCGCATGGCGGCCCGGGCGCTTCGGCTCCGACGGGTCGTCTCGGCCGACCGTCGAAACCACGGGCTCACAGTCCCAGAAACCGCCGCTACGGCCCGCAACGAGGCTTCCTCGGCCCGAATACTTAAGGCGCTGGATGAGTAATAAAAGTCACGGCGGTTCTCTCAGCAGCTGCTGAGCTGGTATACGACATGACCGACACCTCAGTCCGGGACCGAACGACGGAAGAGGAGCAGGCCGACGCGGAGGCCGAGGAGTCGGAGGGACAGCTCGTCTGTCCCGAGTGCGGCGGCTCCCTCGAGGCCGACACCGAGCGCGGGGAGACGGTGTGCCGGGAGTGCGGGCTGGTGGTCGAGGAGGACGAGATCGACCGGGGCCCGGAGTGGCGGGCGTTCGACAGCGCGGAGAAGGACGAGAAGAGCCGCGTCGGTGCGCCCACGACGAAGATGATGCACGACGAGGGTCTCTCCACCAACATCGGGTGGCAGGACAAGCCGCACCCGCGACTCCAAGGAGCGGAACCTCAAGCAGGCGCTGGGCGAGATCGACCGGATGGCGTCGGCGCTCGGCCTGCCGGAGAACGTCCGGGAGACCGCCTCGGTCATCTACCGGCGGGCGCTCGACGAGGACCTCCTGCCCGGGCGGTCCATCGAGGGCGTCGCCACCGCGTCGCTGTACGCCGCCGCCCGGCAAGCGAACACGCCCCGGAGCCTCGACGAGGTCTCGACGGTCTCACGGGTCGGGAAGGACGAGATCGCGCGCACCTACCGGTACGTCGTCCGGGAGCTGACCCTCGAGATCGAGCCGGCCGACCCGAAGAGCTACCTGCCGCGGTTCGTCAGCGAACTCCGGCTGCCCGAGGAGGTCGAGCGCCGCGCCCGCGAGCTGCTCGACACGGCCGCCGCCGCCGGCGTCCACTCGGGGAAGTCCCCGGTCGGGCTGGCCGCGGCCGCCATCTACGCCGCGTCGTTGCTCTGCAACGAGAAGGTCACGCAGAACGAGGTCAGCGAGGTGGCGAACATCTCCGAGGTCACCATCCGGAACCGGTACCACGAGCTGCTCGAAGCCGAGAAGGACCTCCAAGTCTGAAGGCGACGGTCGGCCGGGTCGTTCGACGCTGTGCAATCACGCTTCTCGCCCGACGGAGATCCGTGGCGGCGTTCGACAGCCACGTCCGGTCCGGCCGGTCCTCGCGGGGCGGGCGTCGCCGCCAGCCGGTGACCTTACCCGCCCCGGGCCAGTCGGTCCCGGACACATGGAGACGACCCGCCACTTCGTCGCGACCTGCTACGTCGTCTGCGACGGCGCGACCCTCCTCCACGAGCACGACGAACTCGACATGTGGCTCCCGCCCGGCGGCCACCTGGACCGCGACGAACTCCCCCACGAGACGGCCCTACGGGAGACCTACGAGGAGACCGGCCTCCGCCCGGAGCTCGTCGCGGACGCCGGTCCTTACGACACCGACCAGGTGACCTCGCTACCGCGGCCGGCCGCGTTCCTCTTGGAGGACATCGACGTCCGCCGGGACGGCCGCGTCGCCCACCAACACGTCGACTTCGTGTACTTTGGCGCGGTCGAACGACGCGGGGTGGCCCCCATGGGCCGCGACGAGGCCGATCCCGACGCCTGGACGTGGTTCACCCCGGCCGAGCTCGAGGCTCGGGCCGATGAGCTGGCGGCCGACGTCCGGGACCTCGGGAGACGGGCGATCGAGACGGTGGGGTGAATTTCACGGGGGCTTGCGGTCGTGCCCGCCCGCCGCTAGGCTTTGCCCGCTCCGCCTCGAGGCCTCGTTTTCGCCTGTCACTCGGGTTCGCCTCGCTCCGCGGGTCCCTGCGCTGCTCCGCGGCTCCCTGCGGTCGCCGCTCCGCCTCGAGGAGTCGCTCCCTCTGGTCGCTCCCCCTCGCAGTCGCCGCGTCGGCTCGAGGGCTCGCTCACTTCGTTCGCTCGCCCTCGCAGTCCCCCTCGCTTTCGGCATCCAGCGGATCCTCCAACTCACCCATCACGGCCTCGAAGGCGTCCGTCGCGGTCACCAGGCCGAGGACCTCGCCGTCGGACAGCACCAGCGCCATCTCCTGGCTTTCGGCCTGGAACTGGTCGATGGCGTCGCTCACGCTCGTCCCCGGGGTCACCGTCATCGGCGGCGCCGCCAGGTCCGCGAGGCGGCGGTCGCCGTCCCGGACCGCGTCGATGTCCTCCAGGACGGCGGGCACGTAGACGATGCCCTCGAACTCCGAGGGCTCCTCGCCGACGAGCGGGTAGCGGGTGTGAGGCGTCTCGATAGTCCGCTCTATGTTCTCCGCCGGGGACAGCGCCGTGGACAAAAACACGACGTCCTCGCGGTCGACCATCACACTCTCGACGGGGATCCGGCCGGCGTCCAGCGCGCCGACGACCTCCTCGTGGCGCTCCTCGGGCAGGTCGCCCCGGGCCAGCAGGCTGTCGAGCCGGGTGCGGAGCTGAGCGCGGGTCTCGATGCGCTCCTCGTTGGCCTCGAGCCAGGCGCCGGTCATCTCGACCCCGAACAGCCCGAGCGTCCACTTCGCGACGGCGTCGCCGACCTCCATCACGGGCCGGATGAGCGTGGTGAAGTAGTACAGCGGCGTCGCGCCATACCTACAGACTGTCCTGGTGCGCTCGACGCCGAGGTACGTCGGCGTCTGCTCGCCGTGGGTCAGGTGGACGAGGTTGATGACGACGAAGGCGATCACGCCGCCGGCGCCGACGGCGGCCAGTGCGGTGTCGTCGAACAGGGGCTCGAAGAGCGCCGAAAGCGCCGGTTCGGCGACGACGCCGACCGCGATGCTGGAGGCGGTGATGCCGACCTGGCAGCTCGTCAGGTAGATCTCGAGTTCGTCGGTCATGGCCCAGGCCCGGCGGAGCCCCGGGCGGTCGAACTCGCTCTCGGCGAACTGACGGACCCGGGTCAGCGCGAACTCGATGGCGACGAAAAAGCCGTTCGCCAGGATGAGCGCGACCCCGGCGACGAGTCGGATCGCGACTTCGAGCGGCGTCATGCGGCCCCGTTGAGACGCGGGCGTCAAGTGCGCCGCGGTTGCGGCCCCGCGGGGGATGCACTCTTGGTCCCGGCGGAGCAACGAGCACACGAGCATGACCCACGTGCTACTCGCGATCGACGAGGAGCCCGAACGCGCGCGCCGACAGGCCGAAGCGATCGCGGACCTGGAACTCGCCGACGTCACGGCGACCGTCCTGCACGTCTTCACCGACAACACGGAGGGTGCAACCATCAGCCAGTTCGGGCCTGCCCGCCGCGCCCGGGAGGTGCTCTCGGCGGCCGACGTCGACGTCATCCTCGCGGAGACCAGCGGTGACCCGGGCACAGAAGTCCTCGCGGAAGCCGACGAGACCGGTGCCGACCTCGTCTCCGTCGCCGGCCGGAAGCGCTCCCCGGCCGGGAAGGCCGTCTTCGGGAGCGTCGCCCAGGAGGTCATGCTGAACGCCGACGTCCCGGTGTTGTACTGTCCCCCGGGCGGCCGACCGTAGGGAGGCCGCCGGATGAGCGAGCGGAAGGAGTGACCAGCGGGAGCGACGATACGCGAGCCGCGAGGCCGAACGGAGTGAGGCCTCGGAACGGGCGAGCGGGAGGCGCGAGGCGCGACCGAGGGGAGCG
>PXQY01000038.1:0-29140 GCA_003021745.1 Halobacteriales archaeon QH_7_69_31 | reverse complement strand
CGCCGAATGGGCGAGCGGGAGGAGTGACCAGCGGGAACGACGACTCGCGAGCCGGGCGGCCGACCGTAGGGAGGCCTCGGAATGAGCGAGCCGCGAGCCGCCCGGCCGGTCCCGCCGGCCGACTCACGCGGACAGCGAGTCGACGTACCGGCCGACGTGGTCGTCCATCCGGGGTTTGAAGCCCGCCTGGCGGCCAGCCGGTCCAGTTCCCGGGCGACGTCGCTGTCATACTGGACCGCCGTCTTCTCACGGCGGCGGACGGCCGCGGGTAGGGCGGCGGCTACACGGAGGGCGGCCTTCCGGGTCCCGCTGTCGACCGGCAGCCGGAGTGCCGGCCGGACGACCCGGTCGCGGAGCAGCGGGACGACCGGTTCGACGTCGGCGGCCCGGAGCGCTAAGACGTTCCGCTGGAGCTGGTCGGGCAGCGTCCCGATGACCTCGGCTCGCCCGCTCCATGGCCGTGCGGACGACGTCGGCCGGGGCGCCCTGCATCACCACGGCAGCATCGACGCGACCCGTCGCCGGACGCCGCCGCCGAACTGCTGGACGCTTATGACCCACGGCGTCCGCTTGCCGACGACGCTCGTCCGGCCCTCCCGGATGGCGTCGAGGATGCCCTCGGCGCTGCGGTGGTAGGCGTCGACCTCCGTGACCGCCTGCCCGACCATCTCGGCGATGTGGGCGTCGCTGCCGGCGGTCATCGGGACGCCGTGGCTCTCGGCGAACCGTTCGGCCTGCCGGTTGGCCCGCCCGGTCAACAGCCGGGAGTTGTACACCTCGATGGCGTCGGCCTGCCGGAGCTGATCGCGGGAGACGTGGGGGGCGACGCCGTGGCGGGACGGCTGGAACGGGTGGGGGAGGACCGCGATGCCGCCCAGGTCCCGGATCCGCGCGACGGTCTCGTCGAACGGACGGCCCGCCGGGACGAGTTCCTCGACGCCGAGCGCGAGGACGTGGCCGGCGGCGCTGGTGACCTCCATGCCCGGGATGCCCACGAGGCCGTACTCGCGGGCCGACGCGGCGGCCGAAAGCGACGCGTCGATGCCGTCGTGGTCGGTGACAGCCAGGGCGTCCAGCCCGACGGCCGCCGCCTGCTCCAGAAGGAGGTCGACGGGGTCCCGGCCGTCGTGGGACGCCGCCGAGTGGGCGTGGAGTTCGACCGACAGCACACTCGCCTGTCGCCAGCGCGGGCCGAAAAGCCTCCGGTACCGTATTCACTGGTGTCCGGTGACCTCGGGCCGAGGAGCCTTCGATTATCGCATCGACCGGTGTCCGGTCACCCCGGGCCGAGAAGCCCCCGGGTTACCGCGTCGCCCGGTGGCCGGTCTCCGTCCCCCACGTCGGCGTCGACACGGCCGGAGGGCGCTGGTCCCAGGCGACCGTCTGGACGACGTCCACGCGCTCGCCGTCCAGCGATGCGGTGTAGGTCACCCTGAGCGACCGGATCAACCCCCGTTCCGTGATCAGGGCGTGGACCACGAGTTCGCGGGGGTCCCGGAGGTAGACCGGCGTGGTGGCGGCCGGGGCGTCCTCGAACTCGTTCGTCGCGACGTACGTCCGCGGCTGGCTGTGATCGGCGATCGTGGCGGCCGACAGGAGGGCGGCCACGTAGTTATCCTCCGGCTGGAAGGCGGGCTCGAACCGCGACACGTACGACTGGCTAGCTACCCGTACCCGGCCGTCGACGACCTGTCGGACGGCAGTACCGTTGCCGGTCCGGTACCGCTGTTCGGCCGCCGACGTGGCCCCATCGGTCCGGGGGAGGAACCGCGCCGAAAGCGGGCCGCGATACCGACGCGACGTCCGGACCACCTCCTCGGTGACCGTCAGATTCCCCCGATACTCGAGCAGGACCCCGGACCCGTTTTCGATCCGGAGTCCGACACGTCGTCCGTAGTGGGGTATCAGCTCCTGTTCGTGCTGCCTGGCGAGAAAGTTCCCTTGGATCGTCGCGTTCTCGGAGACGGTGTCCGGTGCGTTCGTCCAGGTCGGGAGGTCCTCGCCGGTCGGCGGCGTCGGCGCAGGCGTGACGGTCTCCGACGTGACCGGGGTATCCGTCGGCGTTCCGCCACACCCGGCGACGGCGAGTAGGGCTGCGACGAGGAGGAGTCGCCCCTGCATGGTGGAATCCTGCGCCCAAGGGGAGTTAAGGTTTGTATCGGCCACCCGCCCGACCCCGTACATGGAAAGCGATTTATCGGGTCCCGGGGTGGATTCACCTGCATGAGTCTCTCGCCGTCGGACCGCGCCCTCGTCGTCGAGGAACTCGGCCGACAGCCCACCGCGGCGGAGGAGGCGCTGTTCGATAACCTCTGGAGCGAGCACTGCGCCTACCGCTCCTCCCGGCCGCTGCTCTCAGCCTTCGACGGCGAAAGCGACCACGTCGTCGTCGGGCCGGGCGACGACGCGGCCGTCGTCGCACTCCCCGACCCCGAGACCGGCGAGCCGGGCGACGTCTACGTCACGCTGGGCATCGAGAGCCACAACCACCCCTCATACGTCGACCCGTTCGACGGCGCCGCCACGGGCGTCGGCGGCATCGTCCGCGACACGCTGTCGATGGGCGCCTACCCGATCGCGCTGGCCGACAGCCTCTACTTCGGCGACTTCGACCGCGACCACGCCCGGTACCTCTTCGAGGGCGTCGTCGAGGGCATCTCCCACTACGGCAACTGCATCGGCGTCCCGACCGTCACCGGCAGCGTCGCGTTCCACGATGACTACGAGAGCAACCCCCTGGTCAACGTCGCCTGCGTCGGCCTGACAGACGCCGACCGCCTCCTCACCGCCGACGTGACCGAGCCCGGCAACGCCTTGGTGCTCGTCGGCAACGCAACCGGCCGCGACGGCCTCGGCGGCGCCTCCTTCGCCAGCGAGGACCTCGACGAGGACGCCGAGACAGAGGATCGGCCCGCGGTCCAGGTCGGCGACCCCTACGCCGAGAAGCGACTCATCGAGGCCAACGAGGAACTCATCGAGGCGGACCTGGTACGTGCGGCCCGCGACCTCGGCGCGGCGGGGCTCGGCGGCGCGACCGCCGAGATGGTCGCGAAGGCCGGTCTCGGCGCCCGCATCGACCTGGCGGCCGTCCACCAGCGGGAGCCGAACATGAACGCCCTCGAGATCCTGCTCGCCGAATCCCAGGAGCGGATGTGCTACGAGGTCCGGCCCGGCGACGTCGACGCCGTCGCGGCCGTCGCCGCGAAGTACGACCTCGGCTGCTCGGTCGTCGGACGGGTGACCGAGGGGGATTACGTCTGCGAGTTCGAGGGTGACGCGGTGGTGGACTGCGACGCCGAGTTCCTGGCGGAGGGTGCGCCGATGAATGACCTCGAGCGGACCAGGCCGACACAGCCGGAGCGGGACCTCCCCGACGTCGACCTCGAGACGGCCGTCGAGACCGTCCTCGCGTCGCCGAACACCGCCTCCAAGCGGTGGGTGTACCGCCAGTACGACCACGAGGTCGGCACCCGGACCGCGATGAAACCGGGCGACGACGCGGCAATCCTGGCGATCAGGGAGGCGCGGGGCGAGGGCTCGCCCGGGGACTCGGACTACGACGACGCCACCGCCGGCGTGGGACTGGCCGTGTCTGCGGGTGCGGACCCGAACTGGACCGACCTCGCGCCCTACGACGGCGCCCGCGCGGTCGCGCTGGAGAACGCGACGAACCTGGCGGCCAAGGGCGCCCGGCCGCTGGCGGCCGTCGACTGCCTCAACGGGGGCAACCCGGAGAACCCGGACGTCTACGGCGGGTTCGCGGCCGTCGTCGACGGCCTCGCCGACATGTGCCGCGCGCTGTCGGTCCCCGTCGTCGGCGGCAACGTCTCGCTGTACAACGACTCGCCGGCCGGCCCCATCCCGCCGACGCCCACCCTGGCGATGGCCGGGACGCGGCGGGGCTACGACGCCCCGACGGCGACGCTCGAGGGCGCGGGGACGCTCCTCGTCGTCGGCGGCGCCGAGGGGTCGGGCGCGCGAAGACTCGGCGGCTCCAAGCTGCTCGCCGCCCGCGGCGGGACCGACCGCTTCCCCGCCCTACCGGACGACCCGGCCGGTGTCGTGGAGGCCATCGCCGACGTGGCCACCTACGAGGGGACGCTGTCGACCCACGACGTCAGCCACGGCGGGCTGGCCGTCACCCTCGCGGAGATGGTCGGCGAGGCGGGCGCGGACGTGACCCTCGCCCCCGAGCCGTCGGCGCTGTCGGCTGCCCTCTCGGAGGCCCCTGGCCGCGTCGTCGTCGAGACCACCGCGCCCGAGGCCGTCCGCGGGCGGTTCGACGGGGTCGCGCCGGTCGAGCAGCTCGGCGAGGCGACCGACACCGGCCGGCTAACGCTCACCGTCGGCGACACCGACCTCACCTACACGGTCGGGGAACTGGCGGCCCGCCGGTCGACCATCGCCGCCGCCCTGGACTGACGGCCAGCGACAGTCGCGAACGACGAAACATTTGTACCCCGACAACGACGGGCCGGTATGTCCCTGGAACCGGGGCGGCGCCTGGTCCACGCCTCCGGCGCGACCATCCCTGCGGCCTATCTCGTCGACCGGCACGTCCTGTCGGCCGGCGTCGTCACCTGGCGCGTCGTCCAGGCGGTCGCCGTGTCCGGCCTCCTCCTGGCGGCCGGCCTCGAGGCGGCCCGGCTGACCGGGACCATCGAGCACCCGATCTACGACCGACTCACCAGGGAGTACGAGGCGGAGAAGGTCGCCGGCTACGCGCTGTACGTCCTCAGCGGCACCGTCGTCGTGCTGGCGTTCGACCCCAGGATAGCCGTCCCGGCGCTGTTCATGCTCATGCTGGGCGACCCGGTGAGCGGCGTCCTCTCGACCGGGGAACTCCGGCGGCTGAAGCGGCCGCGCGTCCTGGTCGGCATGTTTGGGGTGAGCCTCGCGTTCGCCTACCCGTTCGTGGGCCCACTGGCGGCGGTCGCGGGGGCCGCCGCCGCGACGGTGGCCGACGGCGTCAAGCCGACAGTCGGGGGCTACGTGATCGACGACAACCTCACCATTCCCATCGTCGCCGCGGTCGCGATGGAGGCGACGCTGCTGCTCGGAGCCTGAGCCGTCTCGCCCGGCGCAGCGGCCCGTCCGTACGGGGATCGGTGACTATCCCGGACGATGCGATCTACGTCAGCAGCAGCGGGACGCCGAACGTGACCAGCAGGCCGACGGCCCCGACGACGGCGCCGAACGCCACGTCGCGGGCCGTGTACTCGCTCTGTGGGGCCGTCGACCGGCCCGACGCGTCCTCCGTGTGGTGGTCGTGGTCGTCGGTGTCAGTATCCTCGGTCACGTCCGTGCCTGCGGGCGGCCATCACTTTGCCCTGTCGCTTCCCGTCTCCACCGCAGTGTGGCCGGGGCTCGCGATGCTCCGGCTACGGCGCGCCGGCGACGACGACCCGGACGGTCCCGTCGCCGTGGTTGTGCACCTGCCGCCGCGTCTCCGGACCGACGCGGACCGCCTCGCCGTCCGACAACGTCACCTCCGTCTCGGCCGACGTGTCCCCGCCGCCGCCGAGCTGGACCGTCAGCTCGCCGTCCACGACGAGGTAGACCTCCTCGTGGTCATCGTCGGCGTGGTCGTGGGCTTTCCCCTTCCCGCCGGGCTCCAGCTCCAGGAGGGTGACGCCGAGGTACTCACAGTCCAGCGGGTCCCGGAAGAACCACATGCCGCCGTACTCCTCGGGGATCACGCTGTCGATATCGTCGGTTGTCGCCGTCTCGTAGTCCATACCGGACGGTGGGCCGCCAGCCCCTAAAGCCTCCTTTCAGCCGAACGATATATGTTCGCGCGGTGTCGACCGCCCGTCTATGGCTCACAGCCACCGGACGCGTCGGGGGACCGCCCACCCGAAGTTCCAGGCGGTCGGCCTCCCGGCCGCGGCGCTCATCGCCGTCAACGTCCTCCTGATGTACGCCGTCGCACTCACGCCGATCGCCTACCTCGCGAGCCTCGCGTTCCGGACGCCGATCGTCGGCCTGCTGGTGTTCGGCGGGGCGCTTACCGCCGGCAACTACCTCGCCGACCGCGGCCTCAAAAACGAGGGGATGGGGCTCGCATTCGCCGGCACTGCCATCCTCGAGGTCACCTACGGCGTCCTCGGCGGCGGCATCCTGGCCATGATCGCGTCCGGGAGCCGCGTCCTGGCGTTGGCCGTCACGCTCGTCGTCACCGTCGCGATGACCGTCGGCATCGCCGCCTACGTCTACCTCCGCGGCGGCGACTACTCCCACTGCCTCTTCATATTCGCCGGCTTCACGCTCCGGCTCGGCTACGAGATCTGGCGCGTCCGGGCCGACTACGCCCCCGACCGGTCGCTCGTCCACGCGCTGGGTATCTACGTGGCGTTCACCGGCGTGTTCATCCACGTGCTCCAGATAGTGGTCCGGCTGCTCGGCCGGCGGTAGCGGGGCTCCGGGTCGAAGCGACGGCGCGCTCGGCATCGGGCGATCATTCGGTCGGCGGCGTGCCGTCGACAGCCGCCTCGCCGTCCTCCACCGCGTCGGCGATGCGTTCGACCGCCCGGACGAACCGCCACAAGAGGTACAGCACGACGAGCGGGATCACGACGCCGACGCCGGCCAGGAGTCGCTGTATTATCAGCACGCTGTACAGTATCCAGGCCAGCGAGAGGACACCGATCGCCACCAGGACCTTGTCGTCGCGCGTCTCGGCGACCATGTATCGGTCCTCTCCGGTTTCCGCAATAACGGTTTCCCACACGAGGCGGCCGGAATCACCCTGACGACGGTCGCCGGACGGAACCATTTATGTTCCTCTTGCCCGGGGTACCGCATAGATGCGCCAGTACCACGACCTCGTAACGCAGGTCCTCTCGGCCGGGACGTACGAGCCGAACCGGACCGGCATCGACACCGTCGCCGCCTTCTCCCACCACTACGAGGTCGACCTCGGCGAGGGCTTCCCGCTATTGACGACGAAGAAGATGGACGGCTACCGGTGGAACTCGCTGATCCACGAGCTGCTGTGGTACCTCTCCGGGGAGGCCCACATCCGGACCCTCCGTGAGGAGACGGAGATCTGGGACGCCTGGGCCGACGACGACGGCACCCTCGACACCGCCTACGGCCGCTTCTGGCGCCGGTTCCCCCTCCCGGACGACCACGGCCGCCTGCCCGGCGAGAGCTGGCCGGACGACGCCCACCGCTGGACCGAGACCGAGACCGCCCCGGACGGCACCGAGCGACGGGTCTTCGACCAGATCCAGTACGTCCTCGACACCCTCCGGGAGAACCCCCGCTCACGCCGGATGGTCGTCAGCGCCTGGCACCCCGGAAACGCCGCCGTCTCGACGCTGCCGCCGTGTCACTACACCTTCGTCGTCAACGTCCAGGCCGGCCGGCTCAACGTCCACCTCACCCAGCGCTCCGGCGACGTCGCCCTCGGCGTCCCATTTAACCTCGCGGCGTACTCGCTTTTCGCCCACGCCCTGGCCACCCGGACGGACTACGAGGTGGGCGCGTTCGGCCACACCTTCGTCGACGCCCAGCGCCTGGCTCGAGGACGCCGCCCCGCCGGAGCCCGACGGCGAGGGCTACGACCACGTCCCCGGTCTCCTCACGCAGTTGTCCCGGGAGCCCGGCGCCCGGCCGCGCATCGAGGTCGCCGACAAGCCGCTCGACGAACTCGCCGCCGCCGACGTCCAGCTCCGCGACTACGACCCGGCGCCGGGCATCGAGTTCGCGGTCGCGGAGTGACGATGCGGGTCGTCCTCGTCGCCGCGGTCGCCGAGAACGGCGTCATCGGCGTCGACGGCGAGATGCCGTGGCACTACCCGGAGGACCTCCGCCGCTTCAAGGAGACGACGATGGGCCACCCCGTCGTGATGGGGCGGCGGACCTACGAGGCGATCGCCGACCGCCTCGGCGGCCCGCTCCCCGACCGGACCAACATCGTGCTGTCCCGGCGCGAGGACCTGGACCTCCCGGAGGGGGCGGTCCACGCCGAGCGCGTCGAGGCGGCCCTCGACGCGTCCGCCGAGGCGCTCGACCCCGACCAGGCGGCCGTCTACGTCGCCGGCGGCGCGACCGTCTACGAGCAGTTCCTCGACCGGGCCGACGAACTCCGGATCACCGAGATCCCGGAGGCGCCCGGCGGCGACGCCCACTTTCCCGCCATCGGCGACGCCTGGACCGAACTCGACCGGGAGACCCACGGCGAGTTGGCGTTCGTCACCTACCGGCGGGCCTGAATCAGCCCCGGGTTTCGGTCGCCACGTAGCTCCCGAGGTAGCCGCCGACGGTGCTGAACGCGAGGACGTAGCCGATGCCGGCCACCGCGACCACCACGAAGCCCGGAACCGGACTCGTGCCGCCGACTGCACGGTACAACGGGCGCAGGAGCAGGATGCCGACGAGGAGCAGCACCGGCGCGGCGACGGCACCGACGAGCGCCCCGACGCGGAGGCCCGACCGCCTCGGTCCGGCGTCCAGGTAGCCGGCGACGCCACCGCCCAGGACCGGCGACAGCGGCACGGCCGCCGTGGTGACGACGGTGATCGCCGCACCGACGAGGACCGCCACCGACGTGCTCGAGGCGTCGTCGGACTCGGTCGTCACGCTGTCGACCATATACCGGACAGGCGACCGATGAACAAATACCTACGGGGTCGGCAGGACGACACGGCGACCGGGTGGGGGTGAGGTTCGGCGTCGCTGCGCCCCGTCGCCTGCTGTGCGCGGTGTCAACGCGGCCGCGACCCCGGGAGGGGGATTTTAGCCCCGGCCGGCGCTACGGTCGGTATGGCGACGGAGGAGGCCCCGGACCCGTCGGTCGACGCGACTGATTCGGCGGCCGACGCCACGGATCCGGCGGCCGACCGGCGGGCCGACTACGACTATACCGGCGGCGACATCGACCGACCGGGCCTGATCGAGGACCTCGGACGACGGGTCGACGGGGAGGTCCGGTTCGACGAGTACACCCGGACGCTGTACGCCACGGACGCCTCGGCCTACGAGGTGACGCCCATCGGGGTGGTGTTCCCGACCGACACCACCGACGTCGTAGCGACCGTGGCGTACTGTCACGACCGCGCGATCCCGGTGCTGCCGCGCGGCGGCGGCACGTCGCTGGCCGGCCAGACGGTCAACGAGGCCGTCGTCCTCGACTTCACCCGCCACATGGACGCACTCCGGTCGGTCGACCCCGAGGGGCGGACCGCGACGGCCCAACCCGGCATCCTGCTCGGGGACCTCGACGCCGCGCTGGCGGACCACGGCCTGAAGTTCGCGCCGGACCCGGCGTGGGGCGACAAGAGCGCCCTCGGCGGCGCCATCGGGAACAACTCGACGGGCAGCCACTCGCTCGTCTACGGCAAGACCGACGCCTACATCGAGGAACTGGAGGTCGTCCTCGCCGACGGGACGGTCCACCGGTTCGGGCCCGTCACGCCCGCGGCGTGGCGCGACCGCGCCGGCGCCGAGGACCGCGTCGGCCGGATCTACGCGGCGCTGCTCGAGGTCGTCGAGGCCTCGGGCGACGCCATCGCGGCCGCCTACCCCGACCTGGACCGGAACGTCTCCGGGTACAACCTGGACCGGCTCCTCGAGGAGTACCGGTCGGTCCGGGCCGGCGACCGCGAGACCGTCAACCTCGCGCGGGTGCTCGCCGGCAGCGAGGGCACCCTCGGCGTCGTGACCGAGGCCACCGTCGGCCTCGAACCGGTCCCCGAGACCAAGGCGATGGCGCTACTCGCCTATGAGGACCTCCTTTCGGCGCTATCGGACCTCGAGGCCATCCTCGCGTTCGACCCGGCCGCCGTCGAGGTGCTCGACGACGTCCTCCTCGATCTGGCCCGCGAGACCGCCGAGTTCGGCGACCTCGTCGCCGCGACCGTGCCCGACGGAACCGGGAGCGTCCTCCTCGTGGAGTTCTACGCCGACGACGACGCCGACGGCCGCCGGCAGGTCGCCGACCTCCTGGCCGACCGCCAGCCGGCGACGGCGACCACCGCCGACCCCACGGACCCCAGCGGAACCGGCGAGCCCGTCCGGGCGTTCTACGCGGCGGAGGCACACGCCGACGCCGCCCGGGCGCGGTTCTGGACGCTCCGGAAGTCCGGGCTCCCCATCCTCCTCGGCCGGACGAGCGACGAAAAACACGTCAGCTTCATCGAGGACACCGCCGTCCCGCCCGAACACCTCCCCGACTACGTCGCCGACGTCCAGGCCCTCCTCGACGACTACGACACTTACGCCAGCTTCTACGCCCACGCCGGCCCCGGCTGTCTCCACGTCCGGCCGCTCGTCGACACCAAGTCCATCGACGGCGCCGAGACCATGGCGGCCATCGCCGAGGGCGCGACGGACCTCGTCGTCGAGTACGGGGGCAGCGTCTCCGGCGAGCACGGCGACGGCCGGTCGCGCACCCAGTGGAACCGGAAGCTGTACGGCGAGAAGGTCTACGAACTGTTCCGCGACGTCAAGTCCGCCTTCGACCCGCAGTGGCTTTTGAACCCCGGACAGGTCTGCGGCGACGTCGAACTCACCGAGAACCTCCGGTTCGGCCCCGACTACGCGTTCGACGCCGACCTCGACCCGACGCTCGCCTGGGAGAACGACAACGGGTTCCAGGGGATGGTGGAGCTGTGTCACGGCTGCGGCGGCTGCCGCGGCCCGCAGGACACCACCGGCGGCGTGATGTGTCCGACCTACCGCGCCGCCGACGAGGAGGTTCTCAGCACCCGCGGCCGCGCGAACGCCCTCCGGGCCGCCATGGCCGGCCGGCTCGATGTCGACGCCACCGACGAGGAGTTCCTGCGCGAGGTGCTCGATCTCTGTATCGGCTGCAAGGGCTGTGCGACCGACTGCCCCAGCGAGGTCGACCTCGCGAAGCTGAAGGCCGAACTCACCCACGCCCACCACGCCCGCCACGGCCCGACGCGCCGTGACCGCCTGTTCGCCGACGTCGCCCGGGCCGCCAGCCTCGGCAGCCGCCTCGCGCCGCTATCGAACGCGCTACCCCGGCTGCCGGGCGCCCGGGCGCTCTTAGAGCGGACCCTCGGCATCGCCCGCGAGCGACAGCTCCCCACGTTCGCCCGCGAGCCCTTCACCGACTGGTTCGCGGCCCGCGGGCCGGCCGTCCCCGAGGCCGACGCCGCCGCCCGGGTGCTGTTCGTGCCGGACGCGTTCACCAACTATACCGAGCCCGACGTGGCGAAGGCGGCCGTCCGGGTGCTGGAGGCGGCGGACGTCCACGTCCGGGTCGCCGACGCCGGCCCGGTCGGCCGCGCCGCGTACTCCCAGGGGTTCCTGGAGCTGGCCGGCTCGCGCGCCCGCGAGGTCGTCGCGGACCTCGCGCCCCGGGTCGAGGATGGCTGGGACGTCCTCCTCGCCGAGCCCTCCGAGGCGGTCATGATCCAGTCGGACTACGCCGACCTCCTGGGCGAGGATGCCGACGCCGCCCTCACCGCCGAGTACACCTACGGGGTCTGTGAATACGTCGAGGACCGACGGCTGGACGAGACCGTCGGCTTCGAGCCGCCCGACCACGCCGACCCGCTGACCCATCACGGACACTGCCACCAGAAGGCGACCGGACTGGACCACCACGCCGTCGCCCTGCTCCGGCGGGCCGGCTACGCGGTCGAGGACCTCGACTCGACGTGCTGCGGCATGGCGGGGTCGTTCGGCTACGAGGCCGAGCACTACTCGATGAGCCGCGCCATCGGGCGACTCCTCTTCGAACAACTCGAGGCGGCCGGCGGCCGCCCGGTCGCCCCCGGCGCGTCATGCCGGACGCAGCTGGCCGACCGGACGGGGGCGGCGTCGCCGGCCCATCCGGTCGAACTGCTCGCGGCGGCGCTGCCGTAGTCAGGCCGCCTCGCGGATGCGGTCGGCGAGTGCGGCGCCGCGCTCGGGGTCCAGCTCCCGTCGCGAGAGCGTCATGCTGACGCCGTCGTCGGGCGAGCGCGGCAGCAGGTGGACGTGAGCGTGCTCGACGGTCCCGACGAGCGAGCCGGATGTGTGGACGACGGTGTGGGCGTCGACGCCGACCACCGCGTCCAGGGCCTCGGCGACGGTCCGGACCGCCCGGAAGGTCGACCCCCGCAGCTCAGGCTCGGCCAGCACGATGTCCTCGACGTGCGGCTTCGGCGCCACGAGCGTGTGGCCCTCGACGGCGGGGTTTCTGTCCAGGAACGCGACGACGTCGTCGGTGTCGTGGACGCGGTGGGCCTCGGCCCGGCCGGCGGCGATCCCGCAGAACGGACAGTCCGGCTCGGTGTCGGCCATGTGGGGGCGACGACGCCGGGTCACTTAGTGGGTCCGGCGACTGCGAGGCGCGACCAGAGGGAGCGCCTCGGATCCGCGAACGGCGACCAGCGGGAGCCGTGAGCCGTCGAGAGCCGCGAGCGAAGCGACCCGCGAGCCGGGCGGCCGACCGGAGGGAGGCCGCCGGATGAGTGAGCGGGAGGACCGACCAGCGGGAGGGACGACATGCGAGCCACCGGCGCCGGGCGCCCGACGCGCACACCCGCCGGCGTGGGGACCCCCCGGGTCGAACCCTTCGGCGGCCCCGCATTACCGGACACCGCCGGACTGACCGGTCGAGCCACAGGGATTTTTATAATCCGGCGGTAGAGGGTCGGGTATCGATGGCACGGCCGCACCCGGGGGGACGCCCGGCAGTTCTGCTGGCGGTCGCCTTGCTTTGGTCGCTACTGGCGGCGGCGACCGTCCTCGGGGCCGCGGCCGCCGGGCCGGTGGGCCCGCCTGACGTTCGCTCTGTTGACGAGGCGCCGACGGGTCTCGCCCTGCAGGGCTTCGAGGCCGACCGGACTTCCTTCCGTATCACGGTTTACGAGAACGGGTCCGCCGAGTGGCTGTTCCGCTACGAGAAGTCGCTCAACGCCTCCGAGCGCGAGCCGTTCGAGGCGTTCGCGAGGGAGTTCAACGACAACGAGACGGAACTGTTCGTCAACTTCCGGAAGCGCGCCCGGTGGCTGACCGACAACGGCTCGGAGGCCACCGGCCGCGAGATGAGCGCCATGCAGTTCCGTCGGGAGGCACGCACCGAGGGACTCGACCCGCAGAGCCGGGCTCTGGGCGTCGTCGAGATGTCGTTCCGCTGGGAGGGCTTCGCCGTCGTCACCGACGCGGGCCGCGTCGAGGCCGGCGACGTCTTCCGGGGCGGCCTCTACATCGGGCCGAACCAGGAGATCGTCTACGAGGCCGGCCCGACCCTCGCGTTCGTCACCGCCCGGCCGGACGACGACGACCGGACCGTCTCCGGGGGCACACTCGCCGACAGCGACTCGGTGACCTGGCGGGGCGAGAAGTCCTTCACCGACCGCCGCCCGGGGGCCGATTTCACGACCCGCGACGCCGAACCGGGTCCGACCGCCACTCCCGCGGGTGGGAGTGGGAGCGGGAGCGACCCCGGCCTCCTGTTGCCCGTCGGCGCGCTGGTCGTCGTCGCCGTCCTCGGCGCGGGCGCGGCGGTCGCCTACCGGAGCGGCGCCCTTCCGGGCGGGGACGGCGGGACCGCGGCGGGATCGGGCGACGCGGCCGGCGGCGGGGCGTCTAGTGCCGAGGGGACGGCCGGGGCCGTTGGGGTACCCGAGGCGGAACTGCTCTCGGACGAGGAGCGCGTCGTCGACCTCCTGGAGGACCACGGCGGCCGGATGAAACAGGTCGACATCGTCGAGACGACCGACTGGTCGAAGTCGAAGGTCTCGATGCTGTTGTCGGACATGGAGGAGGCCGAGCGGATCTCGAAGCTCCGCGTCGGCCGGGAGAACATCGTCTCGCTCACCGGCCACGAACCGGACGCCGCCGGGTCGCCGTTCGACGATGAGGAGTGACCGCCGGCGCGGTCCGGCTCCCGTCGGCCTGAACGCTTTTCGGGCCGCCGCTCGAAAACCGTGGCCATGTCGGACATCGCCGACGAGCTACGAGACGCCTTCGAGGCGGCGGGCTACGAGGTGGCCGGCGTCAGCCGGAACCGCGACCGGGTGCGCGTGGAACTGCTCGACGACCGCGCCGACGCCGCCGCCCTCCGGGAGGTCACAACCAACGCCGTGGGCGACGGCGTCGTGGGCCTCGACGTCTCCACGGAGTCGATGGACGGCGCCGACGGCGTACGGACGGTCGTCTCGTTCCGCTACGTCGGGTGACGCCACTGAAGGAGGACGCAGCAACCCGGAACCCCTGTCGCCATCACCACTGTCCCGCCGGGGCGCCGATCGCGGCTCCGGACACCTCGGGCCTGCGGAGGACTGTTGGCCGTCACGTCGGTGCGTTGGCGGTTCGCGGTCGGATCGATTGGCGAAACCGGGCCACTGCGGTGGTGAAACGCAACCATTATACGTTCCTCACGGATAGCATTCTCCGCTGACGCCGGCGCTCCGTTGGTGTAGTCCGGCCAATCATCTTGCCCTCTCACGGCAAGGACCAGGGTTCGAATCCCTGACGGAGCAATCTTTTGAACGAGCGGAGCGAGTGAAGAAGGAAGCGCACGGGGTGATTCGTATAGAGAAGTTGCACCCGCGAGCGGAGCGAGCGGACTGGATGTCCTGGACCGTGTCCCACAGACCATGGCGGTTGAGTACGTGCCAGACGCTATCTAGGCTGCGCAATCGGGGCAATGTTCGAACCAGTGGGAACTGTTTCTTGAACCAGCTGGACAGCGGCAGTTCCCGTCCGATGGGAATCTGCGCGCAAGATGCCGACCAATCACGCTTCATGATACCAAGCGTCGCGCTTAGATAAAAATAATCCCCCAAAGAGTAATATACTCATGTCCCGGTAACTACTCTGATGCCAGATCCTGCCCCGCCGTTCGATGACGTGAACGAACGCGCCCGAGCGGACTGGAAGCGTGACACCACCCCATTCGACCGCGTGCGGGCAGTGATGCGAACGGCGTACGAGCCCGCGAGCGCGGCGACCGTCGCCGAGACGGCGCTCACCTCGGAGCAGACAGCCCGCAAGCACCTGCGCTCGCTGGTCGAACACGGCTACGTGGACGAGACCGCGTCGCCGGACTCGACGGCCACGCTGTACCGGCGGGCAACCGACTCGCTCGCGCTCGAACGGGCTCGACGGATCCTCGAGGACACCGACACCGAGACGCTCACGACGCGCGTCCTCGAGATGCGCGAACAGCTAGCGGCGTACGGCCACGAATTCGACGCTCCATCGCCTGAGGCGGCCGTTCGAGCCGACGCGGATATCGACCCGGAGACGCTCCTGGAGTGGCGAACGACGCGGCGGAACCTCGCGTTCGCGGACGTGGCGCTGGCGCTCAGCGCGGTCGACGACGCGACCGAAGGGGCCGAAGTAGTCTAATGGCCTTCGACAGTGGAGACGGCGAAACCCACGGGCTTCGAGGCGCCATCGACGTCTCGAAACTCGATGCATTCCGCGAGGCGTTCATCACCATCGAACCGATGGCCTCCGGGGCGATCGACGACCGACTCGACCCACGGGACCTGCGACTCACGATACCGTACGGCGTCGGGGACGCAGAGACGACCGTGTTCACGGTTCGATGGACGACAGTCGGCGACTACAACATCCACTACTCGGATGCGTCCGACCGGGACCTCCGGTGGGATCTCCACCCCCACGGCTTCTCAGCGCCGCCCGACGACCGCCACTTCCACCCGCCGCCGGACGCGAAAAGCACGGATAGCCAAGTAGAACCATCGTGTCTGGGTGAACTCCCGGTTGGCGTCGTTGCACGGGCAGTCAACTTCCTGTGGCGGCGGGCGCTCGATGTGGGAACAGTGACCGACATCAACGTTGCGACGGACCCCCCTTGATCGCCCTCGGGACGGTATCAGCTATTGACATCAACGCCTGGTCCGTCGCCACACCCCGTGAACAGTTAGATCGGAAACCTCGATGATCCGGGACACGATCGCGAGCATGCGAACCTCCTGGAGGGGACGGGACACAGTCACAGGGGTGTTCCAGCGACCCGGACCACGCGGCCGCAGCGGCGACCATGGGCCACACCGGCGACCCACCCGCGACCGTGACCGTCAGTCCCGGCTCGAGTGCCGTGAGGCGTCGAGGGGGTTCGTCTCGTGACCGTCGAGCCCGAGTGGGTGCACCCGTCACCCGATCCGGATACCGTCAGGCGGCTCGCCACTGCACTCGATTGCTCGGATGTCCTGGCGTCGGTGCTCGCTACCCGGGGCGTCACAGATCCCGAGAGAGCCGCCCGGTGGCTGTCGCCGTCGACGGACGCCATCCACGACCCCGCCGGCCTCCCCGATCTCGAGCCGGCCGTCGACCGCCTCGCCAGCGCCGTCACCGGTAGCGAGTCGGTGCTCGTGTACGCGGACCGCGACGTCGACGGCGTCACCGGCTGTGCCGCCCTCCGCCCGCTGCTCGCCGACCTCGGCGCTACCGTCGATAGCCACATCCCGGGGAAGTACGACGGCTACGGCCTCGACGCCAACGTCCTCGCCGACCGCGCGGCCGCCGGCACCGACCTCGTCGTGGCCGTTGACTGCGGCACTACCGCCCACGAGGCCGTCGACGCCGCCGTCGATGGTGGAACGGACGTGGTCGTCGTCGACCACCACGACCCCGACGAGCAACTGCCGGCCGCGGCCGCCTGCGTCAACCCCCGGCGCGCCGACTGCACCTACCCAAACACCGACCTCGCGGCCGGCGCGCTGGCCTGGAAGGTCGGACAGGCACTTGTGACCACGCAGGACCCGGTCCGCATCGAGAGGTATCACCGGCGGACGCTCCCGCTGGCCGCCGTCGCGACCATCGGTGACTACGTGCCGCTGACCCTGGAGAACCGCGCCATCGTCCGCGAGGGCTTCCAGCGGCTTCCCGACTGCGGGCTCGCAGGCTTAGAGCGGTCCGCCACACACTGCGGCGTCGAGTCGCTGGCTGACCTCGGGTGGTCGCTCGTCCCGCTGCTCAACGCCGCCCAGGAGGCCGACTCCGGCGACGTAATGCTGGAGGTCCTGCTCGCCACCGAGCGGCGTCGCATCGACACCTTGCTGGAGCGGTTAGAGCAGTTCCGCGAGGATCGACGACAGGCCCGCGCCGAGCGCATCGCCCACCTCCAGGCGTGTTTTGAGGCGCAGGTCGATCCGGACGATCCCGCCTACGTCGTCCGGACCGACGACTACGTCGGCGGGGCGGCCATGAACGACCTGTCGGAGGAGTGGTACCGGCCGGTGTTCACCGTCCGCCGGAAGGACGACGGGTACACGGGCGGGGCACGTTCGGCACCGGACGTCGACCTGCTCGGGGTCCTCGAGGCCTGTGCGGATCTGCTCTCCGACCATTGGGGCCATCCGGGCGCCGCCGGGTACACGATGGATCTGGACGCGCCCGCTCCGTTCGAACGGCGGGTCAAAGAGGCGATCCACGCGCGGTACGACGTCGACGAGTTCCGGCCGACGCTGGACATCGATGTCGTCATCGAGCCGACCGTGTTGCACGAGGGGATCGTCCAGGAGATCGACGCGCTCGCGCCGTTCGGCACCGACCACGACGAACCCCTGGTCCTGGTCGAGGCGGTGGCGTTCGACTCCTTCGAGCAGTTCGGCGACGGCGACGAGCACTGGAAGGGCCATCCCGCCGACGGCGAGTTCGAGGTCCTGGACTGGGGTGGCGAGTTGTTGCCGACGGTGGAGGCCGGGATGGCGTACGACCTGGCAGGGTCGCTTTCGGAGGACGACTGGAGTGGCGGTGTCGTTCTCGAGGTCGAGGGGGCGAGTCACCAATGATGAAACCCGGAGTAACGAAGACGAATCTAGGGATCGGTGCAACGAGCGACCCAGGGGTCGTAGACCCCACTATCCACGATGATTGACGAACTCGAAGAGGACTACCCGGAGGCCGTCCGGTACATCCGGCAGGCAGTCGACGAAGACGGCGAACAGTGGGTGCTCGATACTTACCACGTCCATATCAAGCCATTGCAGACGTTCATCCCCTGCCCGGACGTCGAGGAACTCCCGTTCTACGACGAGTACGAGACACTCGACCGCGAGGAACGCGTCGAACATGCCGAGATGCTCCGAAAGTATCGGGAGAACCTCCGCACACAGGGCCAGGAAGACGAATGATATGGAACGAAACGGGCGACCGGACACGATTTTCGACTCGCGGCCGGCATCTCACACGGCGATCCGTCCGGTGCCGCGCAGGCCTTGGCGGCGGGGTGGCGACCTCGACTTCGGGAACCTGCCAGCGATCGTCCCCCGGACCCACCGTAAAGCGTGGCGAACCCGATGTCGAGGCCGGTTCGATCGGGGAGCCGCGACGCCGTGCCGCGCTGCTACCGCCGGTCGATCCCCTCGAACAGCCGGTCGTAGTCGTCCGGCAGGACGGGGCCCGAAAGGAGTAGGTCGTCGGTCGCGTCCATCCAGGTCGACAGCGTCGCCGCCAGTTTCTCCCGTACCTGGGCGTACCCCTCGTCGCCGGCGAGGTTCCGCTGCTCGTGGGGGTCGGACTCGAGGTCGTACAGCTCCTCGTGGACGCGCGACGGGCGGGCGTAGCGGCCCCGCACTTCGCGGCCGGCGCGACTCGCGAAGACGTCGTTCGGGAGGAACACACGCGGATTGCGCCAGAAGCTCCGGATGTACTTGAACCGCTCCGTCCGGACGGCCCGCATCGGGGCGTAGGTGTCGTGCCACGTTATCTCTGCGAAGACGTGGTTTCTGGGGGAGTACGTCCGGTCGTCGTCGAACAGCGGGACCAGGCTGTATCCGTCGACCGCTGGCGGCACGTCGCCGGTGGCTAGATCCAGAACGGTGGGCATCACGTCCACGTTGCTCACGAGTTCCTCGTAGACCGCCCCGGCGTCGATGAGCGGCGGGTACTGGGCGAACAGGAACGTCTCGATGCCGGGGTCGTAACAGGTTCCCTTCGCGCGCGGGAACGCGATGCCGTGCTCGGTCGTGAACAGGACGAGGGTATCGTCGGTCAGGCCCGCCGCGTCGAGGGCGTCGAGCACGGCGCCGACCGCGTCGTCGAGTTCGTAGACCATCCCCCGCATGGCAGCGAGGTCCTCACGGACCCCCGGTTCGTCGGGCAGGTATCCCGGGACGTCGACGTCGTCGGGGTCGTCCGCATGGTAGCGGGTTCCGTAGCCGTAGACGACGTCGCCCTCCTCATCGTGCACGCCGTCGGATTCCAGCCGATGGGCCTCGAAGAACCCGACGGAGGCGAAGAAGGGTGACTCCAGGCCACTCTCGAGGTACTGGGCGGCGATGTCCGAGACGCGTTCGGCCCGGTTGACAGAGTGGAGTTCGGGGGAGACGTTCGAGGACAGCCGGCCTGCGGTGTGGATCTGGTCGTAGCCGAGGTTCTCGGGGCTCTCGGAGATGTGCTGGAGTCCGAACAGGTGGGTCTCGTAGCCCGCCGCCGACAGCTGGTGGGGGAGCGCCCGTTCGGTGTCCAGTTCCCACTCGGTGTGGGCCAGCCCCACGAGCCCGTTGACGTGGGGCCAACAGCCCGTGAAGAGGCTGCCGCGGCTCGGCGAGCACTGCGGGGCCGACGCGAAGTGGTTCGAAAAGCGCGCGCCGTCGCCCGCCAGCCGGTCGATGTTCGGCGTCTCGACGTCGGCGCCGTAACAGCCGACGTGCTGCCCGAGGTCGTGGCAGTGCATCAGGAGGACGTTCGGCGGGTCGGGGGGCGTCATTCCTACTGGTCTTTCGGGCCTGTCAACTCCATAGTGTCTTTGGCCGCGAGGCCGACCGGAGGGAGGCCTCGGAACGAGCGAGCGGGAGGAGGGAGCGGAACGACCGACGACACGCGAGCCGCGAGGCGCGAGCGGAGCGAGCGCCTCGGGATGGGCGAGCGGTGAGCGGAGTGAGCCGCGAGCAGGGAGGGCAGCGACCGACGACACGCGAGCCGCAAGGCGCGAGCGAAGCGAGCGCCTCGGAATGACCGAGCGGGAGGAGGGAGCGGAGCGACCGACGACACGCGAGCCGGGCGGCCGACCGCAGGGAGGCGGCCGGTTGAGCGAGCGGGAGGACCGACCGGAGGGAGGGACGACACGCGAGCCGCGAGGCCGACCGGAGGGAGGCCTCGGAACGAGCGAGCGGCGAAGCCGCGAGCCCGCCGGCCGGCCCGTCGCGCCCGACCTGGTCCCCGGTCCGTCCCGGACGGATTCCCCCGCCGTCAGAGACGCCGACGGACCCGTCGCCGTCTCAGTCGAGGACCTCCGCGGCGTTGTCCCGTGGTTCGTATCCAAGCAGGCGGATCGTCTCCGTGATCGAGTGGAACCGGTCGTCGTTCCGGGAGACGGCGTTGACGGTGACGGGGGTCTCGGGGAGGTCGACGGTCGCAGCCTGCCGGTGGACGTCCCGGCAGTCCCGCGGACTGAGCCAGATCGCGCGGGCGAACCGGACGTGGCCCGGGTCGCCGTCTTCGGCCTCCGCCCGGAGTGCGTCCCGGGTCATGTACCACCCGATGCGGAGGTTCACGACGTCGAGGCCCTCGACATCGGCGTAGTAGTTGGTCAGTCCCTCGCAGGCCACCTTGCTCACCCCGTAGTAGGAGTCGGGTCGCGGCGGGGCCTCGGCGCGGACCGGTTCGGCGTGGCCGAGCGTCATCGTCTCGGGGTCGTCGCGTTCGACGTCGACGTTGTACCGGCCGACGACGTGGTTCGAGGACGCGAAGACCACCCGGTCGACCGCGTTCTCGACGGCCGCGTCGAGGACGTGTTTCGTCCCCTGGATGTTCGTCGCCGAGACGGCCTCCCAGTCGGCGTCGGGCGAGGATGCCCCGGCGAGGTGGATCACGACGTCGATGCCGTCCAGCTTCTCGGTAACGTCGTCCGGGTCCGTCACGTCCAGGCGTTCGCTGTCGATGTCGTCGTGCTCGGAGTGAGTGAAGGCCAGCACCTCGCTGTCGTCGAACGCGTCGAGCAGCTCCCGGCCGACGTTCCCCCCGGCACCGGTGATGGCGATTCGCGTCATCGTGTCGGCGTAGTGTCCCGAGTGGCCTAACCGTTGCCGTGGCCGACCGGTCGGCGGTCGGCGGTCGGTGGCCGACGAGGGGGTGAGTCAGTCAGATGCCGCTCTGGACGTCGTCGATGGCTGCCTGGAAGGCGCCCTGGACGACCTCCGAGAGCGCCGGGTGTACGTGGATCGTCTCGGCGATGGTCCGGGCGTCGCCGCCGGCAGCCAGCGCCGTGCTCACCTCGTGGATCAGCGTCGAGGCGTCGGGGCCGACGACGTGACAGCCGAGCACCTCGCCCTCGGTCCCGATCAGGGCCTTCGCGAACCCGCCCTCGTGGTCGAGGGACTCCCCGAGGGCGGTGTCGTCGTAGGCGTAGGTCCCGACCCGGTAGTCCTCCGGCGCATCGCCGTCGAGTTCGTCCTCGGTCTGGCCGAGACCGGCCACCTGCGGGGACCCGAAGATGGCGTGGGCCATGCCGGGGTACTCGACGGGCGTCTCCTCCCCGTGGACGACGGCGTCGACGACGTACTCGGCCTCCTTGTCGCCGGAGTGCTTGAACACGTAGTTGCCCGCGATGTCGCCTATGGCGTAGACGCCATCGGCGGATGTCTCCAGGTACTCGTCGGTCTCGACGAAGCCGTCGTCGTCGGTCTCGATGCCGGCGGCCTCGACGTTCCAGACGTCCGAGTTGGGCCGGCGACCGGCCGCCAGAAGGAGGCAGTCGCCCGACACGGTCACCGCCTCGCCGTCGTCGTCCTCGGCGGTGACCCGCTTGCCGTGGTCGGTCTCGGCTATCTCGTTCACCCGGTAGCCGAGGTGGAGTTCGTGCCGGTCGCCGTAGACGTCGGTGAGGTGGGCGGCGACGTCGGGGTCCTCGCGGTCGACGAGGACGTCGTCATGGTCGACGATGGCCACCTCAGTACCCATCTGCGAGAAGAAGTAGCTCAACTCGACGGCGACGTAGCCGCCGCCGACCACGACCAGTCGGTCCGGCCGCTCGTCGAGGAACAGCGCGTCGTCGCTCGTCAGGAAGTCGGTCTCGGCCGTCCCCTCGATGGCGTCGGGGACCGTCGGCCGGCTTCCGCCGGCGAGGACGACCGCGTCGGCGGTGAGCCGCTCGCTGTCGGGGCCGTCCGTGTCGACCTCGACCGTCCGCTCGTCGACGAACCGGCCCTCGCACTGGTAGAAGGTGAGGGTGTCCGCCTCGTGGGCGCGCTCGGCCTTCGCCTCGGCGTCCGACCGGACGGTCTCCTCGACCCCCTCGACGATGCCCGCGAAGTCGACGGCCTCCAGCGAGGCGTCGATGCCGTCATGAGGTGGCGAGCGGACCGACTCGACCACCTCGGCGGCCCACCGCCGAGGACGGCGAGGTCGAAGGTTGCCATCGGAACGCGACCGGCTACGGGGCGGACGTCCTTGTCGGTTCGGCCGACGTTTTTCACCGGCGCGCTACTCTAACATGTCGTGAATCAAAATCGAATCCGATCGTCGACCCCATCTCCCGCCTCGCGGCCCTCGGGAGGTGAGCCAGGTGGGTGAGACCGCGTACACACCGATCGAGGACTACGGGGTCGTCGGCAACCTGGAGACGTGCGCTCTCGTCTCCCGCGAGGGCGCCGTCGACTGGTTGCCCTTTCCGCACGTCGAGTCGCCGAGCATCCTCGGTGCGATACTGGACGGGGACGACGGCGGCCGGTTCCGTATCGCACCCCCCGGGGCGTTCGATGCGAGCCAGGCGTACCTCGAGCGGACGAACGTCCTCGAGACGACGTTCGAGACCGACACCGGCCGCGCAACGGTCACGGACTTCCTGCCGCCCGCGGGCGCGGTCGACCATCCGAAGCGGGTCCTCTACCGAAAGGTCGCCTGTGCGGACGACACCGTCGACATCGAGGTGGAGTACGCACCCCGGTTCGACTACGCCCGTGCGGACACCGACCTCACCGCCGTCGACCCGGGCGTCCGGGCCGAGGGCGACGACGAGCGGACGGTCCTGGAGAGCCCGGTCGAGTTGACGGTCCAGGGGGGCCGCGCGACCGGGGAGACGACGCTGGAGGCGGGCGAGACCGCCTGGTTCCCGCTGCGGTGTACCGGCGCGGAGGACGCCTCGGTCGACCCGGAGGCGGCCCTGGCGGACACCCTCGAGTTCTGGCGCGAGTGGGTCCACGACTGTGAGGACGTCGAGGACGGCTGCGTCTTCCAGGGGCCGTGGCACGACGAGGTGGTCCGTTCCAGTCTGGCACTGAAGCTCCTCACGCACGCCCGGACGGGAGCGATCGCCGCCGCCCCCACCACGTCGCTCCCCGAGGACGTCGGCGGCGTCCGGAACTGGGACTACCGCTACAACTGGCTGCGGGACGCCGGGTTCACCATCCAGACGCTCACGAACCTGGGGCACGTCGACGAGGCATACGACTACTTCGAGTGGTTCATGGACCTGTGTCACACGGACGAGCCCGCGAAGATCAGACCGATGTACGGCCTCCACGGCGACCCCGATCTCACCGAGCGGGAACTCGACCACCTCGAAGGCTACCGGGGCTCCCGGCCCGTCCGCATCGGGAACGGGGCGGTCGCCCAGACCCAACTCGACATCTACGGGGAACTCCTGCTGGGGGCCGACGAGATGCGGTGCTACGGACGGTCGCTCGACGAGGACTGGCCGGCGATCAGGGAGATCGTCGAGTACGTGGTCGACGTCTGGCACGAGCGGGACGCCGGCATCTGGGAAGTCCGCAGCGGGGAGGAGCAGTTCGTCTACTCGAAGGTGATGTGCTGGGCCGCCCTCGACCGTGGACTCGCGATCGCGACACAGGATGGCCTCGACGCCCCCGTCGAGTCCTGGCGGGACGCCCGCGAGGCCATCAGGGCGGACGTCCTCTAGAACGGGTACGACGACGACATCGGTTCGTTCGTCCAGTCGTACGGCTCGACGGCGATCGACGCGACGGGGCTTTTGATCCCCGTCGTCGGCTTCCTCCCGTTCGACGACGAGCGGGTCCAGGGGACGATCGAGACGATCGAGTCCCGGCTGGTCGAAGGCGACGTGCTCGTCGAGCGGTACGACGGCGAGGACGGACTGCCGGGTTCGGAGGGTGCCTTCCTGTTGTGTTCCTGCTGGCTGATCGACGCGCTCGCACTCTCCGGACGGGTCGAGGAGGCCCGCGCTCGGCTCGAGGCGCTGACCGGACACCTGAACTCGCTGCAGCTCGCCCCGGAGGAGCTCGACCCGGAGACCCGGGAGTACCTCGGGAACTACCCGCAGGCGTTCAGCCACCTCGGGCTGATCAACAGCGTGCTGTACGTCGGGTTCGCCGAGGGACGCGACCTGCCCGACCCGGCGCCGATGGGGGCCCGGCTCGGCGACCCGGTCCGTGGCGGCCGGCCCTGACCCCCGGACGGTCGTCGAACCGGCCAGCATGCACCCCCAGGGCCGCGCGGACCGGGCGTTTCCGGCCGGGGCGGATGGCGCCGCGGGATCAGTGGCGCATCCACGTGACATCCGGCAGTCGGGCTCCGAGGTCTCGGGCCGGCGGCGCGATCCGGCCGCCGGCAAGCGTGACGGGGTCGCCGGGAGGCATGACGAGGCCGCCGGCAGGCATGACGAGGCCGCCGGGAGGCGTGACGGGGTCGCCGGCCCGTCACGAGAACGACGGGAGGACCTCCGCCCGGTACAGGTCGAAAAGCGCCTCCTGGTCGTCGCCGATCTGGTGGACGTAGACGTGGTCGTACCCCGCCTCGACCGCCGCCTCGATGCTGTCGATGTGGGTCTGCGGGTCCGGATCGGTCATCGTACTGCCGGCTGCGATGTCCTCCCTCGAGACCATCTCGACCGCCTGCTCGAAGTGGGCGGGCGTCGGCAGTTCCGCACTCAGTTCGCCCGCCAGGGCGGTGTTGGGCCAGTTCTCGTAGACCGTCCGCACCGCCTCGTCCTCGCTGTCGGCGACGCAGGCGTCGAGCTGGCAAAGCCGGGGGCCGTCGCCGCCGTGGTCCTCCCACGTCTCGACGACGTCCTGGGGGCCGACACACCAGAAGCCGTCGCCGAACTCGGCCGCGGCCGTCGCCGCCCGCTCGCCGTACGCCGAGACGCAGATCGGCGGCGGCTCCTCGGGCAGCGTGAACAGCCGCGCGTTCTCGACCGTGTAGTGGTCGCCGTAGTGGCTGACCTCCTCGCCGGTCCACAGCCGCCGGGTCACCTCGACGGCCTCCTCGAGCATCTCCAGTCGGACTGCGTGCTCGGGCCATCCCTCGCCGACGACGTGCTCGTTGAGGTTCTCGCCGGTGCCGACGCCCGCGTAGAACGTGCGGCCATCGAGCATCGCGGCGGCCGTGGCGGCCGCCTGTGCGTAGACGGCCGGGTGCATCCGGATGATGGGTGCGGTGACGCCGACGCCGACGTCTATCTCGTCGGTCGCCGCGGCGACGCCGCCGACGGTCGACCAGACGAACGGGGCGTGGCCCTGCTCGCCGATCCATGGGTGGTAATGGTCCGAGACGGAGACGAACTCGAAGCCGGTCTCCTCCGCTCGCCGTGCGTACTCGACGAGGTCCGTCGGGCTGTGCTCCTCGCTCGACAGCGTGAGGCCTATGTCGGGCATCGTACCGTGGGGTCGGCCGTCGACTCGGCGCCGGTCGTCGTAAGTGCACTGCAGGCAATTGACGGGTCAGGGCGCCTGATGTCCTCGCCGATCTGTCCGGCCCTCGGTGCGGGTGGGGGAGTGCCAATCCCGGAAACAACTACCGTGAGTCCCAGAACAATTTTCGTAGTCTTTGTTACGTCGAGATTGTTTCCAGCGGAGGTCGTGTCGTCTGTGGCCAATCTCGGACGGGCTAGGGCAAAATTACTTTAGTTCCCGGGTCGGAGAGCCACCAATGCCGAGCGACGCGGCCGACCCGGAGGAGGCCGGCGTCCTCCGCAGCAAGCGGAACGCCACCCGGTACCAGATCCTGGTCGAGATCGCGGACCGACAGCCCGCTGTCAACCAACAGGAGATCGCCGACGCGATCGGCATCACGGCCCAGGCCGTGAGCGATTACCTCCGGGACCTGGTCGAGGAGGGGTACGTGACCAAGCACGGTCGCGGCCGGTACGAGGTAACCAAGGAGGGCGTCGACTGGCTGATATCGCGGACCGACGAGCTGCACCGGTTCGTCCAGCACGTCTCCGAACGCGTCATCGGACAGGTCGAAGTCGAGACCGCGGTCGCGACCACGGCGATCACTGACGGCGAGACGGTCTTGCTTTCGATGCAGGACGGGGTGCTCCGGGCCGTGGCCGGCGGGGCCGGGAGCGCGACTGCGGTCGCGGTGACGGACGCGGTCGCGGGCCGGGACGTCGGGGTGACGAACATCGAAGGCGTCGTCGACTACGACCTGGGCTCGGTCACCATCGTCTCGATCCCCCGGGTGCAGCACGGCGGCAGTTCGGCAGTCGACCCGGAACGGATCGTCGGGATGGTCGAGGACAACGACCTGCTCGCGGTCGGCGGCGTCGAGGCCATTGCCGTCGCGGCGGCGGCGGACGTCGACCCCGACATCCGGTACGGCAGCACGGCCGCGGTCCGTGAAGCGGCGGCGAAGGGACTCGACGTCCTCCTGGTTTCGACGACGGACCGCGTCCCGGCACACACCGACACGTTGCGGGACCAGAATCTCAGCTACGAGGTGGTCGACGTCGCGACCACCTGAGGGGCTTGGTCCACCGCAGTACTGGTCCCGGAATGGGCCCCAGGAGTCGAGCGGTCCGATGGATGGGATGAGGGTCTGGCTTTCGGACCGGGAATGCAGACGATGCCGACGACACCGGCGGGGCATCTGTCGGCGGCGCCGAATCGCACGCTGGCCGGCTGGCAGGCATGGCGTTCGGCGACGTCGTCCATCAGATCTGTGAACTCCGACCGACCGCGGCGACGGGATAACGTCGTCGGAGAGACGCTCGCCGCAGAGGACTCGCCCGGGACCTGACCGACGCCGTGCGCTAGCCGGTCCGCACTCACGATGCCGTGTCGGACTGGTGGTCCACCGCTACCTCGCCGAGAACGAGGCGGGAATCTCGTCGTGTTGCGTTACACAGTGAGCGTACCAATGGCAATGTCCCATGGGAACGAACTCGACTCGAGGCCCCCGAGGGGCGGCAACTCGACGCCGCCGACGTCGGCTTCGGGGACACCAGTCCAGTATAGACACGTGGCACAGACACCGACGGTTCACGACAGGGGCATGGTGACCTACAGCGTGGACGTTCCGCCGCCCACCGATGAGGTAGTACCGACCGTCAGGACGAGTATCGGGAACACCACCTCCGAAGTACGCCTCGACGAGGACGCTCTCACGCCCCGTCCGGCGTGCCGCCCTCGTGTTCCCCGCCGCCGCGATCCATCGCGGGTCCGCCCACTGCCGAATCACTCTGGGCCGACGACGCGCCGGCGGCCGGCGACACCCCGGGCACGTCGACCGACTCGAGCGCCCGTTCCACGACCGAGCGGCGCCGGACACCCTCGAGGGTCGCGTCCGTCGAGAGCACCAGCCGGTGGGCCATCGTCGCCGGGGCGAGCGTCTTCACGTCGTCGGGCGTGACGTACGTCCGGCCGTCGAGGACCGCCCTGGCGCGGGCCGCCTCGAAGACGCGCTGGACGCCGCGGGGGGAGACGCCGACCTCGGTCCGGTCGTCCTCCCTCGTGGTCCGCGCGAGGTCCACGATGTACCGGCGCAGTCCGGTCTCGACGGTGACGTCCTCGGCGAGCGCCTGCAGCGACCGGACGGCGTCGGCGTCGACGACGGGGTCGACGGTCGGGGCGAGGCGGCGGCGGTTCGCACGGCGATCGAGCAGCCCCATCTCGCCGTCGACGTCGGGGTAGCCGACCGACGTCTTGACGGTGAAGCGGTCCCGCTGGGCCTCCGGCAGCCTGAAGGTGCCCGCCTGTTCGATGGGGTTCTGGGTCGCGACGACGACGAACGGCTCGGGGAGCTGGTGGGTCGTGCCGTCCACGCTGACCTGGCGCTCCTCCATCGCCTCTAAGAGCGCGGCCTGGGTCTTCGGCGGCGCGCGGTTGATCTCGTCGGCCAACACCATGTTCGCGAACACCGGTCCCTCGGCGAACTCGAAGCGTCCCGTCCCATCGTCGTAGATCGTCGACCCCGTGACGTCCGATGGCAGGAGATCGGGGGTGAACTGGATCCGCGTGAACGCCAGGCCGAGTGCCTCCGCGAGCACGCGTGCGGTGACGGTCTTGCCCGTGCCGGGGACGTCCTCGATGAGGACGTGCCCCTTCGCGAGGACGGCGGCGAGCAGCTCCCGGAGGGTCGCCCGGTCGACGACGACGGCGCTTTCGACCCGCTCGAGGACGGCGGCAAGCGTCCGATCCGGGTCCTCGACGGCGGGGTCGGCCCGGTCCATGGTCGCCCGTGGGTGCGGACCCCCATGAATGTCTCCCCGCGTCGGGCGGCGACGGTCACCCCCGGACCGTGGCGACGACGAGGAGGGCGCCGGTGGCGACCACGACCGCCGGGAACGCGTCCCCGGCGACGGCCCCCTGGAGCCGCGCCAGTCCGACGACCGCGAGCACGGCGAGGCTCCCGAGGGCGACCGACAGGAGGCCGTGGACGCCACGCAGGCGGCCGCGAGGAGCGCAGACGTCGGCGCCAGCGCGACCGCCGCCAACAGGAGTCCCGCCGCGGTCGTCGCCGGCGCCCCCGTCCGGTCCGGGACGACGCCGAGCGCCCCGGCGCCGAGCCCGACCGCCAGCCCGACCAGCAGTAGGAGCTGTCCCCCGAGGACGGCCGCGAGGACGACGAGTCCGAACAGTGGGTCGACCAGCACGGCGACGACGACAAGCGCCGCCAGCGGGAATCCGGCGAGGGCGGCCGCCAGCCGGTCGCTGGAGTCGGGGTCGCCCCGGCGGGCGACGGCGCGGGCGGTCCGGGCGAGGCTGCCCGCCAGGAACACGGTCCCGGCGACGCTCACGACGGCGCCGACGACGAGCTGCGAGGCGAGCGCGGGGGCGACGCCGGCCGCGAGGCCCCCGATCCCGCCCCCGTCGGCGTTCGGGGCGAGAGTCGCCAGACCGCCGAGGACCACCGCTGCGGCCATGAGGACGACGGTCGCGACCTGCAGCCGTCGGACCGTCGCGCCCACCCGCGCGCGGCGGGGCCGCGGCGCCAGCCGGCGGAACGGCAGCCACCGGAGCCCGACAAGGGTGGCGGCCGAAGCGACGGCGAGGACGCC
>PXQY01000037.1 GCA_003021745.1 Halobacteriales archaeon QH_7_69_31 | reverse complement strand
GTCGTGGGCATGGTCTCGACGCCGTTCAACGTCGAGCGCGCACGGACGGTGAAGGCGGAGGAGGGCCTCGAGAAGCTCCGCGGCGAGGCCGACTCCATCATCGTCCTGGACAACAACCGCCTTTTGGACTACGTCCCGAACCTGCCCATCGGCAAGGCCTTCTCGGTGATGGACCAGATCATCGCCGAGACCGTCAAGGGCATAAGCGAGACCATCACCCAGCCGTCGCTCATCAACCTGGACTACGCGGACATGACTTCGATCATGAACCAGGGCGGCGTGGCGGTGATGCTCGTCGGCGAGACCCAGGACAAGAACAAGACCAAGGAGGTGGTCAACGACGCGATGAACCACCCGCTGTTGGACGTCGACTACCGCGGTGCCTCCGGCGGCCTGGTCCACATCACGGGCGGCCCCGATCTGACGCTGAAGGAGGCCGAGGGCATCGCCCAGAGCATCACCGAGCGGCTGGAGGCCTCGGCGAACGTCATCTGGGGGGCCCGCATCCAGGACGAGTACAAGGGCAAGGTCCGCGTCATGGCGATCATGACCGGCGTCCAGTCCGCCCAGATCCTCGGCCCGACGACCCAAAAGCAGGCCGACGCCTCGCGGCAGGCCATCGAGAGCGTCGGGGACGAGGAGTTCGCCTCCACGCCGCCGACCCAGGGCGCCGGCGGTGGCGGTGGCGGGATCGGCGTCGGCGAGACCGACGGCGGTCGCTCCGAGGTCGAGCGGAACAACGGCCTCGACGTCGTCCGGTAACCCCCGATAGTCGCCCATTCTTCGGACGTGTCGCCGAGCGCCCAGAGGGCTCTCCATTCGCGAGGCGTACGTATTACGAGACGGGGCGTATTACGAGCATCGGGACGATCCGGGCACATTCTGTACTACAAGAGCTGCACGGGGTGGTGCCGTCGCCGCTGGTATGCAGTGGATCGGTTCCAGTCGTGGCTCCGGTGGGCAATGGCCCTCGGTCCTGCTCCCGTGGATCGATGTCGTCGAACGAAACGGCTCTGAAACCCCTATCCTCCGTGACGAAGGAGTGAGCCCCGAACCCTGGCGGACCACCGTGGTTACGGTCTTCGAGTCGAGGCCCCGGTCCCAGCGTCAGGCGTCCCCCGACACCTCGCCGCCCAGTTCCCCGAGCAGGTCACACTTCCGGCAGACCTCGCCCCCGGTCGGCGCGCCACACCGGTCACAGGTGCCCCGGGGCGCGTCGGCGCCGTCGCGGTACGCCTCGGCGGCCAGGCGGGCGAGGTCCTCGTAGCCGGCCATGATCGAGTGCCGCGTGCCGGGGTGCTCGGCCTCCAGCGCGTGGAGGTGGTCCCGGATCTCGCCGCGGTAGGCCTCGCTGGCGTGGGGACATTCGGCCACGTGGGTCGGGAGGTTCCGGAGGTGGGCGTACAGCGCGACCTCCTTCTCCGGGACGTCCCGCAGCGGCTTCGCCCGCGGGACGAACGGCGCGTCCGCGAGGTCGCGGTCCTCGAAGCTGCCGAGCGAGGCGTCGAACTGTTTCGCAATCTGTCGGACGTCGCCGGACAGGAGGTTCATCATCGCGGTCTGGGCCTCGTCGTCCAGGTTGTGGCCGGTCAGCAGCTTGTCGGCGCCGAACGCCTCGGCGTACTGCGAGAGGGCGTCCCGGCGGAAGACCCCGCAGTACGCACACGGTGCCATGTCGAGGGGGTCCTCGTCGGCGACGGCGTCCATCTCGATGCCGTACTCGTCGGCGTAGCTCGCGACCTCGTGCTCGACGTCGAGGATCTCGGTCAACTCGACGGACGCCTCCAGCGAGGCGTCGCGGTAGCCGTCGATGCCCTCGTGGATGGTGACGGCGACCAGCTCGACACGGGGGTCGGCCGCGAACGTATCGTGGAGAACCTGGGTGAGCACGGCGCTGTCCTTGCCGCCGGAGAGCCCGACGAGCCACGTCTCCGGTGCCGCGGGCGTCGCGTCGTCCGACAGCAGTGCGTCCGCCCGGATGCGGCGGCGGACGCGGGACTCGACGGACCGGGTGAAGTGGTCCGCACAGAGGTGCTGTCCGGAATAGGCGGCGGACATCACCGCCTCGTCGCCGCACTTATCGCACTGCATCGGCCGGGCGTTGCCGAGCGACGGGGATACCGGTTTCGGCTCTCGGCGGTGGCTCCCGGCTACAGCGGCTGCCAGGTGCGCGGCGATTCGTGGTGGCCGAGGACCCGGGCCTCCCGGCCGACCTCGTCGGCCTCGCGGAGTTCGACGACGACGTCGAACTGCGAGGTGAGCGTGTTCACGTCCTTTGGGTCGTGGGCGCCGGGGTCCAGCGTGGCGATGCCGAGGTAGTCGGCCGCCGACACCCGTCCAGTCACGGTGTGGAGGAAGTTGAACACCCGGTCGGGGTCCGAGTACTGTAGAAGCGTCGACAGCGAAAGCACCGCCAACCGGAGGCCGTCGTCGACCGACTCGCCCATCTCTCGGGTGCACTTGACGATGCCCATCCCGATGCCGGTGAGGTCGCCGGGCGACGTGACGTACTTCACGTCGTCGGTGTCGTCGAACGACCCGCTGCCCGACGCGCCGGTGCAGTCGACGACGCGGAGCGGATCGAGCTGCCCGGCGACCGACGCGAAGTCCTCCCGCAGGCGACTGCCGGCGGTGTCCGGCGTGACGGCGATGGCCTGGTCGTCGGTGCCGGCGGCGAGCAGCTCGAGCGCCAGTCGGTCCTTCCCGAGCATGCGGCCGCCGGAGATCAGCACGTTGGTTCCCGGGTCGATGGCAGCGAGCCCCTCGACGGGCAGGACGTCGTCCAGGTCGTAGTTGTCGACCTGGACGCGCCGCGACGAGCGGTCCTCGGAACTCATCAGTCCGACTCCTCGAAGTCCCGGAGTGCGCCCACGAACTCAGAGTCCTCAAGCAACCGGTCCTCGTCGGCCTCGAGGTCGTCCTCCAGGGCCGCGATCCGCTCTTCGAGCTCGTCGTAGGCGTCGCTCTCGACGAGTTCGGTCCCGCTCTTGCCTCCTTCCAGGGCGGCCCGCTTCGACAGCAGCGCCCGGTACTCCCTGACCCGGTCGGTGCGCTCGCGCCGCTCCAGGAGGTCGGTTATCGTCTCCAGGAGCGTCTCCCGGGTCGGCGGCTTCGTGACGTAGGCGTCGAACCCCATCTCGACGATGTCGAAGTCGGGGTCGACCGCCGTGACCATCGCCACCTGCACGTCGTGGCCGCGGTCGCGCAGCTCCGACAGCACCGCCTCGCCGCTCATGCCCGGCAACATCCGGTCGAGCAGCACCACGTCGACGTCCTCGTCCAGCGCCTCCAGCGCCTCGGTGCCGGTCGACGCCCGCCGCACCTCGTAGTCGCCGGCGAGCCACAGCTCGTAGGTCTCGCCGACGTCGGGTTCGTCCTCGACGACGAGCACGACCGGCTCCTCAGTCGCGGTCATTCCGCCCCCCGATGCCGCTTGCCTCGCCGGTCCAGCCATCGGTCCCCTCCGCCGCCGCGGGCAGTTCGAGCACGAACGCCGCGCCGGGGTCGTTGTCCTCGATGCGGACCTCGCCGCCATATGCGTCGACCATCGCGTCGACGAAGAAGAGGCCGAAGCCGGACCCCGCCGTCTTCGCGTGTGACTCCCCGCGGCGGAACACCGACTCCCGGTGTTCCGGGGCGACGCCCTGCCCGTTGTCGGCGATGCGGAGCTGGACGACGTCGTCGTGGCGCTCGGCGCTCACACGGACCGTCAGGCCGGCGACGTCGTTGTGCTCGATGGCGTTGGTGGCGATGTTGCCGACGACGTCGGCCAGCAGTTCGTCTGCCCCGACGACCACGGTCGTCGGCAGGTCCACCTCGAAGGTCACGTCGGGATACGTCTGGGACAGCCTGGCCACCTCCGCGTTCAGGACCGCCTGGACCCGCTCGACGAAGGCCGTGATGTCGTCACACCACCGGAGGATGGTCTCCGCGTGGTCGTACTGTCGGCCCTCGAGGTCCTCTTCGAGGAACGCGGCGCGCGACCGGATCACCGTCATCCCGTTGAGGACGTCGTGCCGCAGGATGCTGTTGATGAACTCCATCTGGGTGGTGCGGGTCTCCAGTTCGTCGGTGCGCTCCCGGAGGAGCCGTCGGTTCTCGGCGCTCTCCAAGGCCGCCTGTGCGTTCGCGCCGAGCGTCTCCGCCCGCCGGCGGTCGGCGTCGGTGAACTCCCCGGTCTCGTGGCGGCCGAACGCGAGGAGGCCGTAGTCGCCGAGCGGCACCTCGAGGACGCTGCCGATGGCGGCGTCGAAGGTACCGACGCCGGAGGCCTGGTAGTCGGCGACCGAGCGGGTCGACCCCTCGCGGAACACTTCCATCCCGAGGTCGTCGCCGGTGAGCGGCCGGAGGTCGGCTTCCGCCTCGACCCCGAGGACGTCGGCGCTGGCGTCGGTGATCGAAAGCGCCCGGAGGCTGTCGGTCGCCGCGTCGTACCGCCACAGCGTCGACAGCGGGCAGTCGAGCACCTCATCGGCGATGTCGACTGTCACGCGGGCCGTCTCCTCGACGGTGTCGACGTAGGTCAACTGTCGGCTGGCCTCGTGCAGCGCCCGGAGGCCCTCCTCCCGGCGGTGCCGCTCGGTGATGTCCTGGGCGATGCCGATGCCGGCGTGGACCTCGTGCAACATGTCGAGGGGGTGCAGTGAGATGTCGAAAACACGGCCTTCGAACTCAAGCTCGAACTGGCTCGATTCCCCCTCGAGGACGGACTCGTACCGCGCCTCCACCGCCTCGCGCTGATCTTCGGGAATCACCTCCTGGATGGCGCGGCCCTCCAGCTCGTCCGTCGTCACGTCGAGGCTCCTGAACGCCCTGCCGGCGACGAGGGTGTACCGCAACTCATCGTCGAAGAGGAACACCGCCCCGCCGGGGATGTTCTCGGCGACGGTCCGGTAGAGGGTCTCGGTTTCGACCCGCTCGGACACGTCGCGGACGACACACACCAGCCCGCCGTCGTCGAGCGCGGTTAGCGACAGCTCCTGCGGGAAGTGGCTGCCGTCCTTCCGGCGGCCGACGGCCTCGCCGTGCCACTCGCCGGCCTCCTCGACGGTCGGCATTACAGCCGAGTCCAACCGTTCCAGTTCGTCGTCGTCGTAACAGACGCTCCAGTGTTCGCCCACCAGGTCGTCGGGCTCCTCGTAGCCGTAAACGTCGGCGTGGGCCCCGTTCATCTCGACGTACCGGCCCTCGTCGTCGAGTACGGCGAGTCCCTCCGCGAGCGACTCGACGGCCGTCTCCAGCGCCTCCGCACGGGACTCGCTGACCGTCGGCATGCTAATACGTGTCGACCGGCTCGTAAAACCGTTCGGGTGTCCGCATGCCCGTGACGCCACCGACAACGGTTTCGGCACCGACCCGATACCGTCGCCAATGAGTCTCGGTCGGGACGCAGCCGTCGACCGCCTCCGCGACGTCGTCGACACCGTGGCGACCGAGCGCACGCCGGTCCCCGTCCGCGAGGTGTGGGTGTACGGCGACGCCGTCCTGGGGCTGGACCCGGTCGAGCGCCTCGACGTCTACCTCACGAAGGACCTCCTGTTCGAGGACGAGCCGGCGCGGGAGGCGGCCTTCGAGGAGCGACTGGGCGTCTCCGGGGTGGGGACGGCCGTCTCGGCGGCCTGGGCCGACGAGCACCCCGACTCTGTGCGGGCGAACGCTACGGGCCATGCGGCCCCCGAGCGGTGTCTGGCCGCCCACCTCCTGGAGCCGGACGAGCCGGTCCACCTCGAGGTCTGCAACACCGGCTTCGAGGACAACGTCGCCCGCCGGCTCGAGGGCGCCCGCGCACGCGGAGACTACACGCAACTCCTGGACCCGCGGGCGGCCTGTCTGTGGGTCGACGACGGCGATGGCGGGACCACGAGCGAGGCGGCCTTCCGGAAACTCGCCGAGGGCGAGTTCGTCTTCCCGACGCTTTCAGGTGCCCTGGAGATGATCGGCATGGACGAACGTGAGGCGGCGGAGGCCGCGGCGGCACTCGAGGAGTACCGGGCGGGCCGGGAGGGCCGCACCGTCCGGGGCGACGTGGTGTAGGACGGTGGAGCCCCTGGCTACGGGCGATCTGGAACCCGTGGGAGAAACGGCTGCGGTTCAGCGGAGGTCCGGGACAATGGCGGCTGCCACGTCCTGGCGGCCGTAGCGCTTCATCCGGCCGCCGTCGGCACGGACGGTGTCGGTCGGCATGACGGGGACCATCGGCTCGATGCCGTCGGTGGTCATCTACCGACACCCGGAACTTATACAGGCTCAAACCTCATGATTGATGCACATAGATCCGGCACGTTCTTCGCCACCTCGGCCCGGGTGGCGGTCCGTCACCCGGTCGCGGGTCCAAACCCTTATATTCGACAACGGGACAATCGGAGGCAATGGTCGAGGCGTTCGCGGTGGCGTCCGGCAAGGGTGGGACCGGCAAGACCACCAGCACGCTCGCGCTGGGGATGGCGCTCGCCGAGCAGTACGACGTGACCGTCGTCGACGCCGACACCGGCATGGCGAACCTCCTGTTCCACGCCGGCCTCGCCGACGTCGAGACGACGCTGCACGACGTGCTCGTCGAAGGCGGTGCCCCCGTCGAGGCGGCGACCTACGACCGGTTCGGCATGCGGGTCGTCCCCTGCGGGACCTCGCTGTCGGCCTTCGAGGCCGCCGACCCGGAGCGCCTCCGGGGCGTCGTCGCGACGCTGGCCGCCGACGCCGACGTCCTGCTTTTGGACTCGCCGGCGACACTCTCCTCGAAGAGCGCGGTCCTGCCCGTCGTACTCGCAGACCGGGTCGTCATCGTGCTCCAGCCGACCATCCCCGCGATCTCGGACGGCCTGAAGGTCCAGGAGTACGCGCTGTCGTACGGCTCCGACGTCGCCGGCACGCTGTTCAACAAGGTCCAGACCGACATCGAGGCGGTCCGGGAGCGGGCCGACCGCTACTTCGAGGGGCCGCTGTTGGCAACGGTGCCCGAGAGCGACGCCGTCAGGGCGGCCCGCTCGGCCGGCGAACCGCTGCTCGCCCACGCGCCGGACTCGACCGCCGGGGCTGCCTACCGCGAGGCAGCCGACGCCCTGGACCCCCGCGATGGCGACTCCGGCGACGTCGCCGAGCGGTTCCGGACCGCCGTCATCCCCGACCCGTCATGATCCCGGACGGCGACCTCGTGCGGGCCCGCGTCGTCACCGACCTGGCCGCGCCGCTCGAGGACGCCCTGGACCGTCGGCTCGACGGCTACGCGGTGCTCGCCTCCCGGGACGCCATGCTGGCGGACGACGAGGACCGCGGGGTCATCACCTTCGAGGCCGGCGTGCCGGCGCTGTCCTACCACGTCGGCACGGACCGCGGCGGGCCGCCGGCGCTGGCCGACATCGGCGCCGGCCCCCACCGCCTGGAGCTGTACCACCTCGACCCCGCCCACCTCGAGGTCCCGCACGCGACGGACGAACTCCGCGTGCCGCCCGGCATGCCGGCCGACCGGCTCGCCGGCGACCCGGACCTGGCCGACCGCACCCGCCGGGTCGCCGACGAGCCGTCGGCCCCGGACGACGACGCGAGGCCGAACGAAGTGAGGCCTCGAACTGTGCGAGCGGGAGGAGGGAGCGGAGCGACCGACGACACGCGAGCCGCGAGGCCGAACGAAGGGAGGCCTCGGACTGAGCAAACGGGGAGCGACGCGACCCGTGAGCAGCGAGACCTCCAAGGGTGAGCGGCGGACATCGGGAGCCGCGAGCGGAGTGAGCCGCGAGCAGTGAGCGGAGCGACCGACGACACGCGAGCCGCGAGGCCGAACGAAGTGAGGCCTCGGTATGAGCGAGCGGGGAGCGAAGCGACCCGCGAGCCGGCCGGACCGCCCGCGTGGACGACGGCGCTACGGCGTGCGTGTCTGGCCCGTCGGTCCGCCTCGGACTCAGGGCTGTTCGGGCCCGACGACCAGGTTGTCCTCGGTGGTCCCGGCGACGGTCACCCAGTTACTGTCGCCGGCACGCGCCTCCACCGGACCGAAGGTGTCCGGGCCGGTCTCGCCGGCGCCCGAGGGCGCCTCCACGAAGTACGTGACCGAGACCTCCTCGCCGGTCGGGGCGAAGTACACCACCGACGTGCCGTCGTCGCGTTCCACGACGCGGTCGACGTCGTCGCTCGCCCCGTAGACCGACCAGCCGTCCGGCACGGCGTCGCGAACCTCGAGCGTCGCGCCGTCGGCCGCCCGGACCTCGACGTTCACCCTGTTCGTCTGGCCGCCGGTGAACACGCTGCCGTCGTCCTCGCGGGACCCGTCGACGTCGGGGACGTCGAGGGCGTCCGGGGCCTCGGCGACCGGCAACTGGAGGGTGGACCCACCGGTGCCGCCAGGGGCGCCGAGGACGACCTCGACGACGGCGCTGCCGTCGGGGTCGTCGAGGCACCACTCGCGGTTGTCCGACGCGACGGCGAGCCCGAGCCGGCTGCCCGCCTGGAGGACGTGGTCGGTGTCCCACAGCTGGGCCGGCGCCGCGAAGGGCCCGTCGGTCGGAACGGGGTCGTCCGTCCCGAGGCCCTGCCGCTTCCGGGCGTTGAGGAACCCGCGGGTGATGACGTCGGTGCTGCCGTCGGGGAACCGTTCGTAGAGGATCGGGGTAAA
>PXQY01000056.1:33841-34524 GCA_003021745.1 Halobacteriales archaeon QH_7_69_31 | reverse complement strand
ACGACGTCCGCGTGCCCGAGGAGAACCTGGTTGGGACCGAAGGCATGGGCTTCCTCCAGCAGATGCAGTTCTTCGACGCTACCCGGACGGGCGTCGCCGCCCAGGGCGTCGGCATCGCGAAGGGCGCTGCCGAGCGGGCGCTGGAGTATTCCCAGGAGCGCGAGCAGTTCGGCCAGCCCATCGGGGAGTTCCAGGCCATCCAGCACAAGCTCGCCGACATGCACACGGAGACGGAGGCCGCCCGGCAGCTGACCTACAAGTCCGCCTGGTCCGTCGACCACGCCGACGGCCAGCTGACGACGCTCGCGTCGATGGCCAAGGAGTACGCCTCCCGCGTCGCCGTCGACGCCGCGAACGAGGCCGTCCAGATCCACGGCGGCTCCGGGTACGTCGACGACTTCGACGTCGAGCGGCTCTACCGCGACGCGAAGATCACCCAGATCTACGAGGGCACCACCGAGATCCAGAAGAACATCATCGCACGGGAACTCCAGGGTAAAGGCTTCTGACGCACCCACTTTTTACTCGCTCGGGTTCCGCGCCGGAGGCGCGCGAGGAAGCCCGAGCGAGTAAAAAGTGGGAGGGGGAGCATCCGCGCGAGCGAAGCGAGCGCGGTTCACCGGCCGCGACCGAAGGGAGCGGCCGGGGCGGTAGTTTTTCCCCAAGTTTTTGCGAGCGAGCGG
>PXQY01000056.1:16168-33770 GCA_003021745.1 Halobacteriales archaeon QH_7_69_31 | reverse complement strand
CACGGCTCGCGGCTCGCTTCGCTCACCATCTCGCTCCGCGCGCGGCTGACGGCTCCGGCGGGAAGCGTGTCAGGGGCGAATTAAGATAATTTTTGAATATTCTGAACCGTTCGATCCGATTGCTTTCGAGACTCACCTTCGGGGTACGCTCTTCGAAGACGTCCCGAACGATAGTACAGAACGCCTCGGTCGACACGACGGAACGCGGCGAAATCGACCACGTGAGACTTTTCCAATTCGTTTCGATAGGATCGCGGTTCGGTCCCACCAACCCGCGCGCCGGGCGGAGCGGTGGACCGGCGGCGAGGGCGAGTTTTCTGGATTACGGCGGCCGGGACCCCCCGAAACTGACTGCTGGGAGCGCAAGCAGCTGCGGAAATTGCTCGAGATCGATCAACCGTCGACGATCCGGGGACTGCGAAACCTCTCTCGAAACCGCTCCCCCCGGCGATCTGCGGCTTCCCAAACGGGGTATCCACGGTACAGATATTTGTGAAACCGAGCCGCCGAACCAACTCCGGGTCGTCTTCGTCCCGAAGTTCTGCGTCCGATCCGCTTCACTCGAATGTCGGGTGATGTCTCACCCCCGAGCAGTTCCCACGCACTCCATCGCAAATTATTCAAATCTTTTCTTAATCAGCATTGTCTCGCTCGATTCTTAAGACCTCGGGAAACGACCGCCCCGGCGCCGCTCTGCTCGCGGCTTCGCCGCTCGCCGCTCACCCGTCCGAGTCGCTCCCTGGCTCACGGTTCACTTCCCGCCGCTCGCTCGTTCCGAGGCCTCCCTTCGGTCGGCCTCGCGGCTCGCGTGTCGTCCCTCCCTGCGATCGGTCCTCCCGCTCGCTCGTTCCGCGGCCTCCCTCTGGTCGGCCTCGCGGCTCACGGGTCGCTCCGTTCGCCGCTCCTCGGTCCCCGTTCACCATCAGGCGGCACTCCCATTCTCACGGCTCCCTGCGGCTCACGGCTCCCTCCGGTCGCCTTTCGCGGGTCGAGGCGCTCCCTACGGTCCCGCCTCGCTGTCGCCGGCAGAGCGTCGCTCTGCCGTGCCCTCGCTCGCTACACTCGCGTGGACGCCCGTCGCACGTTCGGAGGTCTCGCTTCGCTCGACCTCCCGCACGTCGCTCGCTTCGAGTCGCTCCCGATGGTCGCGGGGGGGGTTCGGTGACAACGCTTACGTGGCTATTCACGAACATGCACGTATGGCCGACCCCATCGAGTACGGATCCATCGAGACCCGCAACTACTGGCAGCTCGACCGGGCGCTCCAGCGGACCGTCCGCCGGCGCTGCGGAACCGACGCCGACCGCGACCAGGTCCTCGAGGAGTTCGGCGGACTGGTCGGCACCACCGTCACCGAGAACGCCGACGTCGTCGAGGACAACCCGCCGGAACTGACCACCTACGACGACCGCGGGGGCCCGCTGAACGAGGTCACCTACCACCCGTTCCACGTCGACAACGAGCGGCACGTCTACGAGCACGGCGTCATCGCGAACCGCTTCTCCGCGCCGCCGGGGTTCGACGAGCCGTTCGACGACGTCGAGCACTTCGCCCAGTTCTACCTGATGGAATACGCCTCCAGCGTCGGACTGGGTTGTCCCGCCGCGATGACCGGCGGCGCCGCCCTCGTCCTGGAGAAGTTCGACGACGGCACCCTGGAGGACTACTACGACGCGCTCACCACGCGGGACTACGACGACCTGGCGACCGGCGCGATGTTTCTCACCGAGAAGCAGGGCGGCAGTGACGTCGGCGCCAACCGGGTCCGGGCCGAGCCCACCGATAGCGACCGGATCTACGAGCTGTACGGCGAGAAGTGGTTCTGCTCGAACGTCGACAGCGAGGCTGCCCTGGTGTTGGCCCGGCGGCCGGACGCCCCCGCGGGCACCGACGGGCTGTCGCTGTTCCTCTATCCCGGTGTCGAGGAGGGCGACCGCGAGGCCGTCCTGTTCCGCCGCCTGAAGGACAAGCTCGGCACCCGGAGCGTCCCGACCGGCGAGGTCGAGTTCCGCGGCGCCGAGGCGTTCCTCGTCGGCGAACCGGAGTCGGGCTTCAAGTACATGTCGGAGATGCTGAACGTCGAGCGGCTGTACAACGCCATCGCGAGCGCCGCCGTCGTCGGCCGCTCGCTCCTGGAGGCCACGGAACACGCCTTCGACCGGGAGGCGTTCGGCGACCTGCTCGCCGACCAGCCCCTGATGCGGCGGGACCTCCTCGAGTTGACCGTCACCCACGAGGCCGCGATGGCGGTCACCTTCGAGGCGGCCGCACAGTTCGGCGCCCGCGAGCGGGCCCTCGCCGACGGCGACCGCGACGAGGACGCCTACCGGCTCATGCGGCTGCTCGTCCCGGTCGTCAAGTACCGGACGGCCCGCGACGCGGTCGACGTCGCCTCCTACGCTATGGAGATCCGTGGCGGCGACGGCTACGTCGAGGACTCCGTCCACCCCCGGCTGCTCCGGAACGCCCAGGTGCTCCCCATCTGGGAGGGCCCCTCCAACGTCATGGCGCTGGACGTCCTCCGGTCGATGCTATCGGAGCTGTCCCACGAGGTGCTGCTGGACACCCTCGAGGACCGCCTCGACGACATCGACCACCCGCGGCTCGCCGACACCCGCGACACCGTCGCAGCGGAACTCGAAAGCCTCGCCGACGCCTTCGACGCGATCGCCACGATGGACCGTGCTGGCGCCCAGCGGGAGGCCAAGGAACTGGCCGACTACGTCTTCGACGTCACCGCCGGCGTGATCCTCTTGGAGCGCGCCCAGTGGCGCCTCGAGACGGCCGACGACGCCCGCGAGGCCATAGTCGCCGACCGGTTCGTCCGGCGCGAACTCGCCGCCCCCGACGCCCGCGGCATCACGGAGGGCGCCGACCTCTCCGAGGAGGCGTTCCAGGCCGTCGTCAGGTACGGTACAGTCGAACCGGACGGGCAGGTCGAGCCGGCTGCCGTCGACGACTGACCGCGACGGCCCGGTGTCCGGCGCCGGCGGACCGTCGCCGCCGGCGTCAGATTGAGGGCCCCGACGCCCGACCCGACGGTATGTCGCGTCTCGCCGTCGACGTCGGCGGCACCTTCACCGACCTCGTGGCCGTCGCCGACGGCTCCGTCCACGTCGAGAAGGTGGCCTCCACGCCGGACGCGCCCGCCCGGGCGGTCACCGACGGCCTCGACGCCATCGCGGACCGCACGCCGCCGGACGACGTCGGCTACTTCGCCCACGGGACGACCGTGGCCACGAACGCCGTCCTCGAGGGGGAGTTCGCCGACACCGCGCTGGTGACGACCGCGGGGTTCCGGGACGTCCTGGAGATCGGTCGCCAGGCCCGGCCGGCCATCTACGACCTCCACGGCCACAAGCCGGACCCTGTCGTCCCGCGGGACCGACGGTACGAGGTCGACGAACGCCTCGACGAGCGCGGCGACGTCCTCGACCCGCTCGTGGAGGACGATGTCGCGGCGCTGGCAGACCGGATCGACGCCGACAGCGTCGCCGTCGCCCTACTCTTCGCCTTCGAGAACCCCGCCCACGAGCGAGCGGTCGGGGACGCACTCGCCGACGCCGGCGTCGACAGCGTCTCGCTGTCGAGCGACGTCCTCCCGGAGATCCGCGAATACGAGCGCACGCTCGCGACGGCGCTCAACGCGGCGCTCCGACCACTGATGGACGAATACCTCGGCCGGCTCGACGACGACGTCGCGGCCACCGGGGTCGACGCGCCGCTCCGGGTGATGGGATCGGACGGCGGCGTCGTCGACGCCGACCTCGCCCGGGCACGGCCCGTCGAGACGCTCCTCTCCGGGCCCGCCGCCGGCGTCCGCGGCGCCGCCCACGTCGCCGGTCGGCTCGACCGGCAGGACCTGGTGACGATGGACATGGGCGGTACCTCCTGTGACGTCTCGCTGGTCACCGGCGGTGACCCGCTCGTGACCACGGACGTCGAGGTCGGCGAGTACCCGGTCGCCGTCCCGATGGTCGACGTCCACACCGTCGGGTCGGGCGGCGGGTCGATCGCGTGGCTCGACGACGGCGGCGCGCTCCGCGTCGGCCCGGACTCGGCGGGCGCCGACCCCGGTCCGGTCTGCTACGGTCGCGGGGGCACCCGGCCGACGGTCACCGACGCCCACGCCGTCCTCGGCCGCATCGACCCGACCGCGTTCGTCGGCGACGTCGGCGGCGCCACGGCGGACACCCGGGCCGCCCTCGAATCCCTCGGCGACCGGCTGGACCTCGGCGCGCGGGAGGCGGCCGCCGGCGTCCTCCGCGTCGCGAACGCCACCACCGCGCGGGCGCTCCGGGTGGTCTCCGTCGAACGCGGCTACGACCCCCGCGAGTTCGCGCTTGTCGCCTTCGGCGGCGCCGGGCCGCTGCACGCCGCCGCGGTGGCCGCCGACGTCGGCGTCCCCGAGGTCCTCGTCCCCCGGGCCGCCGGCGTCCTGTCGGCCGTCGGCCTGCTGGTCTCCGACGTCACCCACGAGGCCGCCCGCTCTATGGTCCGCCCCTGGAGCGCCCTGGACGCGGCCGACCTCGAGGACCGGATCAGCGACCTGGAGCGGGCGGGCGCAGCGCGGATGCCGTCGGACCTCCCGGTCGAGCACGACCGGTTCCTCGACGTCCGGTACGACGGGCAGTCGTTCGACCTCCGGGTCCCCGCGCCCACCCCGCTGGACGAGCCGGCGCTCGACGCCGTCGCGGACCGGTTCCACGACCGCCACCGGGACCGCTACGGACACGCCTCGCCCGGCGAGCCGCTCGAACTGGTCGCCGTCCGCGTCAGGACCCGCGGGGTGGTCGAACCCCCGACGCTTGGCGTCCCCGCGACGGCGGGCGACCCCGACGACGCGGTCCGGGAGACCCGCACGGTCCGGTTCGAGGCGGACCGCGAGACCCCGGTGTACGACCGGACGCGGCTCCCGACCGGCGCCCGCATCGATGGGCCCGCCATCGTCGAGGGCCCCGACAGCACCGCCGTCGTCCGGCCCGCGGACGCGATGACCGTCGCCGAGGAGGGGACGCTCCGGATCGAGGTGGACGCATGACCCGCGCCTGGCCGTCCGGATCGGGGGTGGACGCGTGACCCGCGCCAGGCCGTCCAGATCGAGGTGGACGCGTGATCCGCACCGGGCCATCCGGATCGGGGGTGGAGGCGTGACCCGCGCCGGGCCGTCCGAATCGGGGGTGGACACGTGACGACCGGTGACGACCGGGCTGGCGAGGCGGCCGACGGCGTCGACCCGGTGACGCTGGAGGTCGTCCGGAACGCCGCGGCGGCGGTCTGTGAGGAGATGAACGCCACGCTCGTCCGGACGAGCTACTCGCCGAACATCAAGGAGCGGAAGGACTGCTCGTGTGCCCTCTTCGACGCCGACGGCGCGCTGGTCGCCCAGGCCGAGAACCTCCCGGTGCACCTCGGCGCGATGCCCTTCTCCGTCGCCGCCGCCCTGGAGTCGTTCCCGCCCGAGACGCTGTCGCCGGGCGACGCCGTCCTGCTGAACGACCCCTACGAGGGCGGCGCCCACCTCCCGGACCTCACGCTCGTCACGCCGGTCTTCGTCGACGGCGAGCTCGTCGCGCTGTCGGCCAACCGCGCCCACCACGCCGACGTCGGCGGCGCGACGGCCGGCAGCGTCGGCGCCGACTCGACGGAGATCTACCAGGAGGGCCTCCGCATCCCGCCGGTCAAGCTCCGGGCCGGCGGCGAGCCGAACCGCGCGGTCTACGACCTGATCGAGCGGAACGTCCGGACCCCCGAGGAGCGGCGGGGCGACCTCCGGGCGCAGGTCGCCGCGAACGAGACCGGCGCCGACCGGGTCCGGGAGCTGGTCGACCGCTACGGCGCCGACACCTACCGCGCCGCCCTCGACGCCGTCCAGGACTACTCCGAGCGCCGGATGGCCGCCGAACTCGAGGCGCTGCCCGACGGCGAGTACCGCTTCGAGGACGTCCTCGACGGCGACGGCCGCGGCGCACGGGACCTCCCGATCGTCGCGACGGTGACGGTCGACGGCGACGCCGTGGCGGTCGACTTTGCCGGCTCGGCCGACCAGACCGCGGGCCCGGTCAACGCGGTCTTTGCGGTCACCGTCTCGGCGACCTACTACGCCGTCCGGGCCGTCACGGACCCGGACATCCCGCCGAACGCGGGCTGCTACCGGCCGCTCGAGGTCGACGCGCCGCCGGGCACCATCGTGAACCCGACGCCGCCGGCGGCGGTCGTGGGTGGCAACCTCGAGACCTCCCAGCGCGTCACCGACGCCGTGCTCGGCGCCCTCGCCGAGGCCGTCCCCGGGCGGGCCGCCGCCGCGGGCCAGGGCACGATGAACAACGTCACCTTCGGCGGCACCGACGCAGCCGGCGACCCGTTCGCCTTCTACGAGACACAGGCCGGGGGCTATGGCGCCCACGCCGGCGGCGACGGGATGGACGCGGTCCACGTCCACATGAGCAACACGCTCAACACGCCCGCGGAGGTCCTGGAGACGGCCTACCCCCTCCGCGTTCGCCGGTACGCGCTCCGACCCGACACGGGCGGCGCGGGCCGGCACCGTGGCGGCCTCGGGGTCCGTCGGGACATCGAGGTCCGCACCGACGCGGTCTGCAGCCTGCTCGCCGAGCGCCAGCGCCACGCCCCGTACGGGCTCGCCGGCGGCGACGAGGGCGCGACCGGCGCGACGTTCCTCCTGTCGGGCGACGACCGGACCCGGCTGGCCGGCAAATCGACCCACGACCTCGCGGCCGGGGACGTCGTCAGCCTCCGGACCCCCGGCGGTGGTGGGTACGGCGATCCCGCCGAACGTCCCGACGCGGCCGTCGAACGGGACCTCCGCCTGGGGAAACTCTCCGAGGAGGAGGCCAGCGACGCCTACGGGTATGAGCCGGCCGAATGACGGTGTGGCGGGACGACCGGCGGTCGGTCGTCGCCTCCGCACCGGCGCCGTCACACGGCCGCCCAGGACCGTGGCGGAGGTCTACCCCTCGTCGAAGATGACGCCGTCGGAGTCACCGGTCAGCACCGTCTCGCCGGCCTCGTCCCGGCAGACGTACTCCGTCCGGACGCGGCGGCCGTCCGCCCGCTCCTCGACGGCGGTGACGGTCATCTCGCAGGTGACCGCCTCGCCCGTCCGCACCGGCCGGTGGAAGGCGTAGTTCAGCTCGCGGGCGACGTAGCCGAGGTCGCCGCCGATCTTCGTCGGGAGGGTCCCAGTGAGAAGTCCGTGGACCACGAGCCGGCCCTCGTCGTCGGGTTCGACGTGGTGGGGGTTCTCGTCCCCGGAGACCTCGACGAACTGCTCGACGTCGGCGGGGGTGAACGTGCGGGTGTGCGTGAAGGTCCGTCCCTCGGCGACGTCGTCGGGCGCCGGCGGGTCGTCGGCCATACCGGCCCGAGGGCACCCGCGGGCTTGAGGGTTCGGCCACCGCCCGGCCGACACCGACGGCGAGTGCCGGGCGGGTCCTAATCCGACCCGATGAAGCTGGTGGCATCGGCCGCCGCGGTACGCGGTCGCCACCACTCGCACTCGCGGCCGACGCCGGCAACAATTAACACCGGGGCGGGCGAGGACCGCCCATGCCGTACAGTTACGAACCCCACCACTTCGAGGACCTAGCAGTCGGCAAGACCTTCGAGAGCGCCGGCCGCACGATCACCGAGACGGACTTCCACCTCCACTCGATGTTCACCGGCGACTGGACCGAACTCCACACGAACCGGGAGTACTCCGAGGACGGGCCGTTCGGCGCCCGGATCGCCCAGGGCCCGATGACGTTCATCATCGCCACGGGCCTGTTCCAGCGGACCGGCATCGTCGAGCGGACCGTGGTCGCGTTCCTCGGGATGAACTACATGGACGTCCCGAACCCCGTGTTCATCGGCGACACCGTCAGCGCGGAGTACGAGTGCGCCACGAAGCGGGAACTCGACAGTCGGGACGACGCCGGTTACATCGAGATCGACACCCACATGACGAACCAGGACGGCGAGTCGGTCTTCGAGGGGGACATGAAGTTCCTGTTCAAGCGGCGGGACGCCGAGTAGCGATTTTCACGCTGTCGAATGGGTACTAACAGCTATCCCTGATAGTGGTCAGTGTGACTGTTTGCCGGCTCGACCCCCGGCTGTCGTGCGGTCGATACCGGTACGACCCACTCTGTAAACGGGAGCGGAGGTACCGCGCCGGGAAGCAGCTATCATCGAAGAATCATTTCTGCGAAGGATGTGGCCAGTCGTTTCATCGTCGCTCGCCCGAGACGTGCGTGAACGTCTCGAACATCGTCGTGCGCGACCTGTTCGGTTGCCCCCGGTTCGATATATGACCGTTTCAACAACTCTCCGGTTTCCGGCTCGTCCTTGGCGATTTCAACGGCGTATCGGGTCTGCCCGTAACGCTTACTTCCGGTCACTGCCACAACCGTGTACAAACTCCCGTGGTCCGGATAATCCCCATCAGAAATGATGACAGTGGGCCGGGATGATCGTGTCCCGTGTGGATCCGGAATCGAAACGACGTGACCGTGCTGATACGTCATTGCGCACTACTCTCCAGACTCGTCGCCGACAAGGCGGTCGACGAGTTCCGCAGCTTCGTCCCTGGTGTCTGTTTCACTGCCCGCATCAGTGGATGACGGATCTCGATTCTGGTCAGGATCAATGCTTGCTACGTTCTCGTCCCAGCCGGGCTCTGCATATGCATCGTCGTCGGGAGCCGTCTCGTGGAGGCGTACTGCTGCGTCGAGAGAGTCAAGTCGCCGTTTAAGATCGTCAGCGCGGTCCGGATCAGCATAGTACACTCCCTGAGAGCGGTCAACGAGTCCTTTGTCGAAGAGGCGGGTCATCGTCTTGGACGCGCTCGCCTCGCTGATGGTCGTTCGGTCAGCGACCTCCGTTGGGGTGAATCCGTACTCTCGGTTGCTGACGAGGAAACTGAGGGCTTCATGCTCGTTGGTGCCCGGTTTGATCGGGAACGGTTCACCATCCCTGAGTTCGTCGACGTGGCGCGGCATTGTTGTCACTATTTGTCACTGAGTGTCATTAAACTTTTGATTTCGGTGGCAGGAGTTGCTGATCAACCCCGATTACTGAGGGCTGATATTCGAAGATGTGGTTAGAAACTTGGTTATGCATTCGTGCCGGTGTTCAGAAAAGCATCAGCCGACGAGGAGTTTCTGCCCGCGATTCGACCGACGCCTGGTGGACTGAAAAGGGCGAGGCGATTTCGGCAACCGCCGACGATGTCCGCACTGCAGGCCGCTACGCGGCCGAAGCAAACGGCGAGTCGGGGGAGTCGAGAGTGCCAAAGGCTTGCTTTGGATTCGCAGGTCCGCAGATCCCTCACCTGAACACAATCAGGCACCTGCCGAACGTTTATCGGCGGTCACGCGCTACGTGTCGAGTATGAGCAGCGGACGAGAAATCCGCCTCATCCACGAGGACGACGGTGGCTGGTGCGCGATCGACCGTGAAAGTGGCATTGCGAGCGAGGACGAGACCCGCAACGCGGCACTCGAAAATCTGGACGAGGCCGTCGAGTTGACGCTCGAAGCGCGGAGCGAGACCGACGAGGCGCCGGAACCCCAGGCACCCTGGTTCGATGAATTACGTCGCCGTCCCGTGACTTTTACGGGGCCGATATAGTCTCGGTCCTGCAGGGATTCGGCTACCGGGAGGACAGACAGCGGGGAAGTCACGTGATTCTGAAGTACACCCATCCCGAGACGGGTGAGATTCGAATAATATCGGTGCCGCTACACGATAAGATACGAACCGGATCATTCCAGGCGATCGCAGAGGAATGTGGGGCCGAGGACTTTCACGAGTGGTGCCGGTGGATCGATGACCACCGGTAAGACTGCCACCGGCTACCCTTATGTGGCTGGTCCGTGATTCGACCCCATGCTCGACGTCTTCGACGACGAACCCCGCGCGGTGGACACCCACACCCACCAGCCGACGAGCGTGTTCCTCGAGGACGCCGGCGGGGAGATGATGCGGGACGCCGCCGAGGCCTTCGGCGCCGAGATGGAGACGAAGAGCTACGCGGAGATGGTCGCCGAGTACCGCGAGGCCGGTGTCGGCCGCGCCGTGCTGCTGGGCTGGGACGCCGAGACCAACACCGGGAATCCGCCGGTGCCGAACGAGCACGTGGCGGAGGTCCGCGACGAGTACCCCGACTTCTTCGTCGGGTTCGGCTCCGTCGACCCCCTGAAGGACGACTGCGTCCCGGCGGCGCGTCGCTGCGTCGAGGACCTGGATCTGTCGGGCTTCAAGTTCCAGCAGATCGCCCAGGGGTTCGCGCCGAACCACCCCGACCACCGGGAGCTGTTCGACATCATCGAGGACCTGGGCGTCCCGGTGGTGTTCCACGGCGGCAACTCCACGCTCGGCGCGGGCTCGCCCGGCGGCCGCGGGCTCCGGATCAAGTACGGCGACCCGATGCTGGTCGACGACGTCGCCGCCGCCCACTCCGACCTGGACATCCTGCTCGCCCACCCGGCGTTCCCGTGGGAGGCCGAGCAGCTCGCCATCTGCCAGCAGAAGGGCAACGTCCACATGGACCTGTCGGGGTGGCTGCCGCGGTACATCGACGACCAGGTGCTGCAGTACGCCGGCACCATCCTCCAGGACGAGGTGATGTTCGGGACGGACTACCCGATGATCGAGCCCGACGAGTGGCTGGCGGACTTCGCCGAACACACCGACTACCCGCCCGAGGTCCAGCGGAAGCTACTGTGGGAGAACGCCGAGGCGTTCCTGGACCTGTAGCCGTCCGAACGTCTATCCGACCGCCAGGTCCGATCGTCCGTTCGGGCGGCGGACCGGCAGTCAGCCGCCGGTCTCCAGGTCGCCGCCCTCGGCCTCCCACTCGGTGAGGCTGCCCTCGTAGAACGCCAGGTCCGGATACTCCAGGTGCCGGAGGACGGTGTAGGTGTGGCTGATGCGGCGGGCGGTGTTGCAGTACAACAGCACCCGCTTGTCGGGAACGATGCCGGCGTCCTCCAGGAGCCCCCGAAGGTCGGGGTCCGGGAGGAGCCCCCGCGTCTCGTCGTCGACGAGGTCCCGCCAGTCCAGCCGGACCGACCCCGGGATGTGGCCCTCCTCGAACTCCCACGCCTCGCGAGTGTCGACGAGGACGGTGTCGGGGTCGTCCATGGCGGCCTCGACCGCCTCGAGTTCCACGAGCGGGCCGTCGCGCTGGAAGGCGGCCTCGTACTCCGCCCGCGGGGGGTCCTGGGTCTCGTCGCCAGTCGGGTGCTGGAGCTTCCAGGACGAGAAGTCCCCGTCGAGGAGGTGGAGCCGGTCGGGGTCGTGGCCGTACAGTTCCGCGGTGACCAGGAGGCGTGCGGCGAAGACGCCGTGGGTGTCGTCGTAGGCGACGACGTCGTCGTCGCTCCCGACGCCGGCCTCGGCCATGAGGCCCGCAAAGTGGTCGGTGCCCGGCAGCATCCCGGCCTCGCCGGCCGACTCGGACCGGAAGCTGTCGAACGGTACATTGACCGCCCCCGGCACGTGTCCGATGCCGTCGTACTCCCAGACGTCGCGGACGTCCACGACGTGAACGTCCCCGAGCCGGTCGGCCAGCCATCCGGCGGAAACCACGGCCTCGCTCATACGTGGTCGTCGGCGTCGGGCGGCTTGAAGGTTGCAATCGCGCCCGCCCGGAGTTCGCGGCGCGGCTTGCCGGTAGCTGTCGTACCTGAACCGGGAGCTGGCAGGTTACGTCCCCGAATAACCGGCAGGCAGCCGGACTGCCGCCGGCTGACGGCGACCGTTTCCCGGTAACATTGTCCTGGTCTCGCGAGGGCTGGCCGTACGTGCCGGGGGTCGTGGTATTATGTGGTGGTGGAACGAACGTCCGGGCGTACCATGAGCGACTACGCGAAGGAGGACGTACTCGTCTCGGCGGACTGGGTCGAAGAGCACCTCGACGACTTCCGGAGCGACGCGCCGGACTACCGGCTCCTGGAGGTCGACGTCGACACGGAGGTGTACGACGACGAGGGCCACGCACCCGGTGCCATCGGGCTGGACTGGGAGACGGACCTGCGGGACACCGTCGAGCGCGACATCCTGGACAAAGAGGACTTCGAGGCGCTGAACGAGCGGCTGGGCATCACCGAGGACACCACGGTCGTCCTCTACGGCGACAACGCCAACTGGTTCGCCGCCTACACCTACTGGGAGTACAAGTACTACGGCCACGACGACGTCCGCCTGTTGGACGGCGGCCGGGACTACTGGATCGCGAACGACTACCCGCTCACCGACGAGGTGCCGGAGTTCCCCTCGACGACGTACGACGCCGGCGGCCCCCGCGAGTCGATCCGCGCCTACCGGTCGGACGTCGAGAAGGGCATCGACAGCGACCTGCCGCTCGTGGACGTCCGCTCGCCGGAGGAGTTCCGCGGCGAAATCCTCGCCCCGCCGGGACTGCAGGAGACCGCCCAGCGCGGCGGCCACGTCCCCGGCGCGAAGAACATCTCGTGGGCCGACGTGACGAACGACGACGGCACGTTCAAGTCCCGCGACGAACTCGAGGCGCTGTACGCCGAGGAGGGCATCGAGGGCGAGGAGACGACCATCGCCTACTGCCGGATCGCCGAGCGGTCGTCGGTCGCCTGGTTCGCGCTCCACGAACTGCTCGGGTACGACGACGCCCAGAACTACGACGGCTCCTGGACGGAGTGGGGCAACGTGGTCGGCGCCCCAATCGAAACCGGGGACGCCGACTGACCCGCCTGCAAACCAGGTAACCCCGTTACTTCAACCCGATTTTTCGACCGTATCGCTGCCCCGACCGGTGGGTACAAGCGACGCCCACCGCTACGAACGACCATGACACCAGAGGAGTTCACCGAGGCCGTTCGCGACGAGAACGCCACCGCGCTGTCGCGGCTCGGGTCCTCGAAGTCGCTGTACGCGGACACCGACGGCGAGATGGAGGCCGAGGCGGTCCTCGCGGCGGCCGCGACGGCCGAACACCACGCCGCCGAGAAGTCCAAAGAGCAGGTGACCGGCTTCTTCGTCGGCAACGCCGACCCCGAGACCGCGCGGCTCTTCCGGGGGATGGGCGAGGACCTCGACGCCCAGCTCGAGCGGGCGACCGACCGGCTCGCGGCCGAGTGCGGCGACGACGAGGACTGCTGGGAGCGCGCCGCGGACGCGGCCGGCGGCGCCGTCCAAGCCGCCTACGACGAGTACACCGAGCGGCTAGAATCGATGGGCGTGAACCCGAAGCCGGTCTGCTGAGGGGTCACTGTCCGGCACCGGGGCCGGCGTCCTCGAGTCGTTCGGTGAGCGCGCCGACGACGTCGGTGAGGTGGGCGGTGCCCCAGACCGCGACGACGACGGCGCCGACGAGGTCGAAGACGAGGTCCAGCATCGTGTCGGCCAGTCCGTACTGGGTCAGCACTTCGGAACTCCCGGAGGCCGCGGCCGCCAGGCCTAGCGCGAACTCGATGACCTCCCAGAACACGCCGAACGCGAGCACGACCACCAGGATGAAGGCGAACATGAAGGTGGGCGGGAGCCGGACGGCGTCGGAGTGTTCGTCGAACGCGCGGGCGGTGGTGTAGCCGGCGGCCGCGACGATCGTCGAGGATAGCGCGTGGGTGACGCTGTCCCACCACGGGACGGCGCTGTAGACCGTCGCGCCCACGCCCGGGAGGCCGACCGTACCGAGCGCGTGCAGGAAGACGGCCGTCGTGATCCAGAGCGTGAGCCCGGCGTCCAGCGGGATGTCGTAGTCCCGCTCGAGGACGGCGGGCAACAGCGACACCCCGAAGGCGACCGCCGTGTTGATCAGGATGCCGGTGTTGCCCTGGGCCAACCCCACCGCGAACAGCGCGACCAGGCCGGCCTGCATGCCGCGGGTGAGCAGCAACTGCCAGCGCTCGTCGATGGCCAGCCGGTCGCCGATGGCCAGTCGGTCGCCGAGCGTCATGGGAACTCCTCGAAGTCGGCGCCGCCCTCGGTGATGCGGTCGGCCAGCGGGGCGCGCCCGCGGAAGTACCACTGGAACAGGCCGCCGGCGAGGACGCCGACAACCGTCGAGGCCACGAAATCCCACATCAGTCGGCGCTCGACGACCGCCTCCTCGACGCCAGGCTCGAGGAGGAAGGTGGTGCCGAGAAGGACGTCGGCGAGCCAGCGGGCGACCGCCCACACGCCCGCCGCCGCCATGGTGGTGAGCGCCACGAACGCGACCGCGAACCGGCGGTTCATCCGGACCGCCGTGAACACGTGCAGTTCCACGGCGACGATGAGCGCGACGGCGGCCACGGCGACGTAGGTGGCCCCGCGGCCGGGTCCGACGCCGGTGACGGCCGCGAGCGTCCGGCCCACGAGGGGCAGCGACGCGAGCAGGAGCACCTCCCAGGGCAACATCGCCCGGACGGTCCGGAATCCAACCGGTGGCACGACGGCCAGCGCGACGACCGACGCCGCGAGGCCAGCGGTCAGCAGTTCGCCCCCGACGACGGCGACGGCCGCGAGGAGCGCAACGACCGCCACGAGGAGCCACGCGACGACGGCGTTCGCCCGGTCGTCGTGCAGGACGCGCGCCAGTGCCGTCTCTTCCATGGACCGCCTTCGGTCGGGGACGCCAAAAGTCCACAGCCGCGTCAGACCAGGAGGTAGACGGTCCCGTAGGCGACCAGCGCGGTCGAGACCGCGAGGAGCCCCGTCATGCCGACGTCGAGGACGGGCAGCCGCGGACGGTCCGCGCGCCGGTCCACGCCAATGCGAGCGGCCCGAACGCGGTGCGGATCGACCCCGAAGCCGACTCCTGCGCCGGAGACCATCCCGACCGCGAGGGCGGCGGCGACGAACCGGTAGGGGGCGTCCAGTGACGGCGCCGGAACGAAGAGGACGGCCGCGGCGAACGCCAGCCCCCACGCGGCGTGGGGGCTGACGTGGTCGGCGACGCGGCGGTCCGTCGCGTGGAGGTACACGATGGCGGCGGCCCAGACGGTGAGGAGTTCCAGCCCGAAGGCGGCCAGGAGGTGCATCGTGGGGTCGGGGTGGAGGACGAGGCGGTCGGCGACGAGCGCGACGTCGAGGGGGTACAGCAGATCGGGCGGCGCGCCGGTGAACAGGTCGCCGAACGGGTGGGAGACGAGCCCGACGAGTGCCGCACCCGCGATGGACCGGGCCGCCAGTCCGCACCGGACGCCGGCGGACGCCAGACCGACCACGGCGGCCACGAACGCTGCCATGACCATGACGGCGAGCGCGCCGTCCGTGGCGGCGACGGCGAGGAGCCCGAGCCCGAGTCCGGCCGCGAGGAGTCGCGACGCGGTGGTCCGGGCGGCCACCAGGCCCGCCGCGCCGGCCGCCACCGCGCCGACTACCACCGAGTGGGTCACCGATCGGTGGACCACGTTTCCCGCGGCCCAGAACGCGGCCTCCGCCTCGAGGGGACCGCTCGCGCCGACGAGCCCGACGGGAGCGTAGAGGATGTCGACGTCGGGCGCGAGGCCGAACGCGCCCGCGAGGACGCCGATGGCCAGGGCTCGCTCGGCGTCCCAGCCTGCGAGCGACGCCAGGCCGGCGACGAGTTCGTCGCGGCGACCAACAGACTGGCCTACGTTACCGTGCCGCTGAAGTTCTGTTATGCCGCCGCCACGGAGCGACCGGCCATCGTCCAGTCGTTTCTCACGTTCGACAACGTCATCGCGGGGCTGGCTGGCCTCGTGAGTCCAGCGACTGTCATCACCGGGATCAGATCGGTTCCGAACGAGCAACGCGCCGTCCGGGCCGCGCTGGACCGTCTCTCCATCGCCATGGCCGACCACGTCGTCTCGAACTCGGAGGCCGGCAAGGCGTTCGCGGTCGAGCGCGGCGGGGCGCCCGAACGCGTCTCGGTCGTCAGAAACGGCCGCGACGCGGACCGCGGTCCGCGAACGGGAGCGGGCCGACGACCAGCAGCTGATCCACGCGGTCCGGGCCATGGACGACTGCCAGCGCGTCGCGAACGAACTCGCAGAGCGGGTCGCCGAGTGGGCGGGGACCACCCGGGAGGACGCCGGAACCGGCATCGCGTACGCCCGCGACCTCGCGGCCGGGGCCGACGAGGACGATGCCGTCGTCACCCTCGCCCGGCGAGTCCGGGACCTCGACGACGAAGCGGCGGCGCTCCGGGACCGGGTCGAGCGGACGGCCCCCGACGCGCAAGCCCGCCGGGACGGTGCAGGTGCTGGGCGCGGAGGACGCGCTGTTCGCCCACCTCCGGGGGCAGGCGCCGTCGCCCAAGCACGGCGTCATCTACGTTCACGAGGCCGTCCGGGGGACCCGGCCCGGCGAGCGCGGGTCGGCCGCCCGGGCGCTGGCCGGCAAGCTCGCCATCGCCGCGCGGGTCGACCACTACTCCGGCGAGCGGAAGCCGGAGCTGGACGCCCAGCTGGCCGCGCGCATCGAGCGGATCCGGGAGCGTGAGACGGCGTGAGGCTCCCGGACGGCGTTCAGCGGCGGTCCTTCGACGGCGACGAGGCACTCGCGACGCGCGGCGAACCGGTCTACGGCGAGCCGACCGACGGCGCGTGGCGGCGGTGGAACCCCCGGCGATCGAAGCTCGCCGCGGTGCTCGACCGCGGCGTCGACACCGGGCTCGAGGGCGACGAAACGGTCCTGTACCTCGGCGCCGCGGCGGGGACGACGGTGAGCCACGTCGCCGACTTCGCCGGACCGACCTACGCCGTCGAGTTCGCCGCTCGACCCGCCAGGGACCTCCTCGAGGCGGCGGCCCCGCGCCCGAACCTGTTCCCGCTTCTGAAGGACGCCCGGCGGCCGGATTCGTACGCCCACGTGGTCGAACCGGTCGACGTCGTCGTCCAGGACGTCGCCACCCGCGGGCAGGCACAGGTCGCGCTCCGGAACCGGCAGTTCCTCCGCGATGACGGCCGACTCCTCCTGTCCGTGAAGGCCCGAAGCGAGGACGTCACCGCCGACCCGGCCGCCGTGTTCGACGAGGTGCTCGCCGCGCTGACTGACGGCTACGAGGTGCTCTCGACGGCGCGACTGTCGCCGCTGCACGACGACCACCTCGCCGTGGTTGCCCGGCCGGACTGACGCCACGAGCCACCCAGGATCGGCCATCCGGGTCACGTCGTCCTCCCGGTTCGGGTCGACTATCTAGCTCGGGATCGGCTCTCCAGCCAGGGTCGGCAATCCTGGTCGCGACGCCTATCCAGCTCGAGACGGCATGCTCGACGACCGATCCCCGTGTGCGGGCGGACCGCACCAGGTCACATCCTATATATCCGTCCCCGGCGAACGCACCGACGATGGAGTCGGGCTCCCGCGAGGCCTTCGACCGGCTGGGCACCCTGGGCATCGAGGAGGAGTTCTTCGTCGTCGACGAGGCCGGCCGGCCGACTTCGGGAACGGACGAACTCGTGTACGAATCGGAGCCGCCGGCGGTCCTCGACGGCCGGCTGGACCACGAGCTGTTCAAATGCGTGATCGAGACCCAGACGCCCACGGTCGGGTCGCTGGCCGAGGCGTCCGAGTCGCTGGTGGAGGTCCGGTCGGCGCTGGTCGAGCACGCCCGCGCCCACGGCTTCGACGTCGCCGCCGCGGGCCTGCATCCGTCGGCCCGGTGGCGGGA
>PXQY01000056.1:0-15968 GCA_003021745.1 Halobacteriales archaeon QH_7_69_31 | reverse complement strand
ACACGGGACCGTCGAGGTCCGGACGCCGGACGCACAGGCCGACCCCGACCGGGTGTACGCGTTCGCGGAGTACACGGCCGCACTGGTGGAAGATCTGGCGGCCCGCTACGAGGACGGCGAGGCGGCCGGAGGCCGCCGGCGGGAGCTTCTGGACGAGCACAAGTGGCGGGCGATGCGGTACGGCCACGACGCCGACCTGCTGGCGCGCTCCTCGGGGGAGACGGTCGACCTGGGCGAGGTGGTCGACCGGGAGGCCAGCCGGCTCGGCGTCTCCGGCATCCGGTCGGTGTACGACGCCGAAAGCGGCGCCGACCGGCAGCGCCGCCTCCGGGCGGAGGCCGGTGTGGACGCGCTCCGCGAGGCGCTGCTCGTCGCGCCGGCGTTGCCTTGAGGTTTTTGTTCCGGTATTCCCTGTGTCCGGCCGATATCCACCAACGTCGACCGACGAGAGACCGAACGACGGGTCGGGCGAGCCCGTCGAGTCCGACGACGAGGGCGGCCGGGGCACACTGGAATAGGAGGCCGGGCGGGCGGCCGAGCAGTTCGATGAAGGCATCGTCGACTTGCTGGCGTGGGTTCTGGACTCCGAGACGCGGGCCCGGATCCACGTCTACCTCCGGCAGACCCCCTGGAGCACCAGCGAGGAGATGGCCGCGGGTACCGGGCTGTACCCGAGCACCGCCCGACAGGCGCTGGCGGAGCTACACGCCGAGGAGAACGTCCAGCGCCGGAAGCGGTCGGCCAGTGGCGCCGGCAACAACCCCTACGAGTACACCGCCATCGCGCCGAGCGACCTGATCGGCGCCATCGTCGAGGACGTCCAGGACGAACTCGACACGGTGTTCAATCTCGACGCCCACCTCGACGTCCGCGCCGGCGAGCGGCGGGAACCCGTCGACATCACCGTGGGCGACGGCGACGACGCCGGCGAGGACGCTGTCGGCAGGAACGCGGCCGGCGAGCGCGACGACTGACCGACTGCATGCCGGCGGTCTCACCACAGCATCTAAGCCACGGCCGGACCTTGCGGGCCGCATGGACGTGGTCCTCGGGGGGACGTTCGACCCGGTCCACGACGGCCACCGCGCGCTGTTCCGCCGGGGCTTCGAACTGGGGGACCTGACCGTCGGCCTCACCAGCGACGACCTCGCCCCGAGGACCCGGAACGTCGACCGGTACGTGCGGCCGTTCGACGAGCGGAAGACCGACCTCGCCGACGAACTCGCCGCCCTCGCCGACGAGTACGACCGGGCGTTCCGGATCCGACGGCTGGACGAACCCACCGGCGTCGCCGACGAACCGGGTTTCGACGTGCTCATCACCTCCCCGGAGACCGTCGAGGGCGCCCGCCGCGTCAACGAGAAACGGGCGGCGAAGGGCCTCGACCCCCTCGAGATCGAGGTCGTCGCCCACCGCCGCGCCGAGGACGGCGAGGTCATCTCCTCGACGCGGATCGTCGCCGGCGAGATCGACGAACACGGCAACCTGACGCCCGAGCGGGAGGGTCGAACGGTCCCCCGGGACTGACCGGATCGCCGGCCCGACGATAGCCCCACCCCCACACCCGGCCCGTCGCCACCGCTCGCCGGTCCGGGCGTCGTTGGCGGCGATAGAACTCGACCCCCGGCGTCACCAGGACGGCGGCTCGAGCCCCGCCTGGTCGACGAGCGCCTTCCAGCGCTTCTGGACCGTCAGCCGCGAGACGCCGGCGGCCTCGGCGACCTCGGACTGGGAGCGTCGCTGGCCGGCGATGAGCGCTCCGGCGTAGAGACTCGCTGCGGCGGTCGCCCGCTTCGAGCGGTCGGCGTCGGGCAGCGTCGAGAGGAACAGGTCCACCGCCCTCGACTTCGCCTCGCCCCCGAGGTCGAGCCGCTCGGCCGTCTCGTCGATGGCGGCGAGCCACTCCTCGTTCTCGACCTGGTCGCGGGCGCGGTACACGGCCGGGGGTCCGTCGGCGACGGCCTTAAACGGTCGGACGGGGGCGGACGGATCCACCTCCGTTGGTGGCGGGCGGACCTGGCGGCGGGCGGTAGCGACAGCTATTTCCCGGCGACAGCGGTACGACCGCCGGGCGCGGGTTGCCGAGCCAGGCCAAAGGCGCAGCGCTTAGGACGCTGTCCCGTAGGGGTCCGTCGGTTCGAATCCGACCCCGCGCACTTCTTGGCTCGAACGAACGTGAGAGCCAGAAGTGCGCCGGGCGATTTGAACCCTGGAAGACGAGCGAAGCGAGTCTTCATCCGGTTCGAATCCGGTCCCGCGCATTGCTGTCGGGAGCAGTACCGCGAGCGACAGCAATCGTCGCCGGATTCGAACCCTACCAGACGCAGCTCGCGCAGGGCCGCTGGCCCGAGCAGGAACGTCTGGGTCCGGTTCGAATCCGGGCCAGGATCGACCCCTGGAACTGTTTCGCCAGTGAGCCGACCGTTATTCGATCGATACGCTGCCTTCGTTGTCGATGTCGACGTTGACCACGTCGTCCCCGGACTCGAAGATGTGGGTCAGTTCTGTCGATTCGCCGTCGACGGTCACCGTCACGTGGTACTCACCGGTCTCTTCGAACGGTTCGAGCGAGGCCTGTGACTCGGCGGCCAGTGTTCGACCGGTTGCATACGCCGGGTCGGGACTGCCCGATAGCTGGGCGATTTCGACGACAACGGCGTGATCGACGTCGTCCTGATTGACGACCAGGAGTTCGTTTCCGGGGGCATCCCCGCCCTGGATCCCGCTACACCCGGCGGTCAGGAGGAGGAGACCGACGAGGAGGGTTGCGACGGCGTTCCGCGTGGGAAAGTACACACGAAAAACGACCAGATGTTGGCGTAAAGGCCTTCCGAAGCGTCGAACGGTTGAACCTGAATTGAAACGTAACCAGATGATCGCGGGACTTGCCTGCGGTCGTCGGGAGTTGGGGGAAGAACACGGACGACGGCCCGCTCAACCGGGTACCGGTATTCGAGGGGCGGCCTGCTGGGGACGGAGGACGTGACTCGACCGGGCGAACGGCCGCTCACCGCGGCGAGACGACTTCTCCGCAGCCGGGACACTCGGCGAGCATCTTCGGCCACTCGTCTGGGTGGGTGTACTCGGCGAGCAGGCCGTCCCGCGGGATAGTCGCCTCGCAGTCGGGGCAGGCACCGAGTCTCGGCTCGGGATCGCGCTGGGGTGCGTCGGCTGCCATGGACGTCGTCAGACGGACGTCAGACACATAACTATTGGCGTGGTTTCGGCCGGGTAAGGGGGCCGTTCGGCCGCTAAACGCCGGCTTTTAAGTAGTCCGGGGTAGGTCGGGTGCCAGGGCCGCGATCGGCCGGTTCTCATCCGTCCGCCGTTCTCACTCGTCCGCCGGTGCCCCGCCGTCGGGGTCCTCGCCCTCGGTGGCGCCCAGCACCGGCACGCGGACGCCACCGGCGAGGTCGGTCGGTGCGGACGCCACCCGGCGCAGGAAGTTCGCGGGACTGCCGGGGTGGTCGCGGTCGACAACGCGGGTGACGTCGGTGAGGTCGACGGCCCCGTCGAGGCCGAGCGAGTCCGACAGCGCCAGGAGCGGGCCGACGAGCCGCCGTTCCAGCGCCGCCGGGTTCGACGGGTCCGTGGCTTGTGTCGCCCCGTATCGGTCGAGGGCCGCAGCCAGCGTCGTTCCGTCGATGGGGCCGGTCCCAGGCCAGCCGAGTTCCTCGTGGACGAGGGTGGCGGCCCGCTCGACGGCGCCGACCGAGCCCAGGTGGCCGGCGCCGATGGCGGCCTTGACCGCCCTCGCGAGGTCGCCGGTGACGACGGCGGGACCGACCATCGCCACGGCGCCGTCCCCGACGCTGACGGCCCAGCCGGCCTCCTCGTAGCGGTACTCGCGGAACGACGGGGGCGCCCCGTCCTCGATCGGGTCGGCGACGCTTTCGTCGTTCAAGACGCGCGCGACGTTCGCGGCCGCGACCCGTGCCTGCTGGACTGCGGTCTGGGCGGTAGCCGGGACGGCTTCGCCGTTGGCGTCGACGACTGCACCCGCGTCCCCCACCACGAACGTCGCGTCGCCGACCCGGAGGTCGGCTTCGAGGGCGGGCCGCTCGCCGTCGAGCGCTCCGGGGCCCCGGATGCCGCCCGTCCAGACGAAGACGTCCTGCGGGAGGCTGCGGCCGTCGGCGAGCGCGACCGTCGAGTCGTCGGCACCCTCGACGGTCGCCCCGGTTTCCACCGAGACGTCGCGGGCGTCTAGTTCGGTCCGGACGGCGTCGGCGAACGTCGCCGCGAAGGTGGGCGCGACCCGGTCGGCCATCTCCAGGAGGGTGACGTCCAGCCCGAGGTCGCGTTCGCGGGCGAGTTCGGCGAGTTCGCCGGCGGCCTGGACGCCGGAGAGGCCGGCGCCGCCGACGACGGCGTGGCCGCCCGCTGCGTCGAGGGCGTCGGCGCGGATCGCGGTGGCGTGGGGGATGCGTTTCAGCGGCCTGGCGTTGGCCTCGACGCCGGGGAGGTCGTAGAACGCCGTCTCGGCGCCGAGACAGACGGCCGCCGCGTCGTACTCGAGCGTCTCGGTGTCGGCGTCGGCGTCCATCGGGGCGAGCGTCGCGGTACAGGCCCCGGGGTCGACGGCCGTCACCCGGGCCTGCCGGACCGTCGCCCGGTCGAAGACGGCAGATAGCGGGACGGTGATGGTCTCCGCCAGGTCGGGGTACCGGATCAGCCGGTGGAGTTCGTGCTGGACGAGGTGGTGGTCGGCCTCGTCGACGACCACGAGCTCCGCACCGTCGTGGAGCCGACGTTCCAGCCGCCGGGCGACCGTGAGGCCGGCGTAGCCGGCGCCGAGGACGACGACGCGCATACCGTCGGTTGACCGGGGAGGCTGAAAGACCCTCTGGCGCCGGCAGCCTCTCATACTGCCGGACGTAACTATGTGAATCGCGGTCCAGGTAGCGTCAGGTTCGCCCGGATACGTGGACTGATACCGATTCAGATGTTCACGAATTACGTCCGGCAGTATCAGTACACCGACGCGAGGAACTCCCGGATGGCCGCGTTGACGGGCTCGGGCCGCTCTACGTTCGCCGAGTGGCCGGCGGCCGGGATCAGCTCCCGGCGGGCGTCGAGGCCCTCGACCAGGCCGTCGGACCGCTCGGGTTCGAGCGCGACGTCCTCCTCGCCGTGGACCACGAGCGCCGGGACGTCGATGCCGTCGAGTCGGTCGGTGAAGTCCGGCCGTTCCAGCCAGGACTCGACCTCGTGGTGGACCGCCTCGCCCGGATAGGTCAGCCATCGGTCGACCCAGGCGTCGACGAGATCCGGGTCCGAATCGAGGGTCGTCTCGCCGAACAGGATGTGGGTGACGACGCGGGCCAACTGCTCGGGGACCCGGCCGGCCTCCCGCGTCGTCTGGATCATCTCCCGGTAGCGCTCGATCTCCGCCTCGTCGTGCGTGCCGGCCGTCGTGTCGAGGAGCACCAGCCCGTCGACGCGGTCCGGGTATCGTTCGGCGACCCGCAGGGCCAGGAACCCGCCCATCGACATCCCGCCGAGGACGCAGGAGTCGATCCCGAGGGCGTCAAGAAGCGCCGCGCAGTCGTCCACGAGGTCGTAGAGGTCGTACGGTCCCGCCCAGCGGTCCGTCCGCGCCCGGAGGTCGTAGGCGACGACGCGGTGGGCGTCCGAGAGCGCCTCGAGCTGTGGGTCGAACATCGTCCGGTCCATGAGCGTCCCGTGGGCGAGCACGAGCGGCGGGCCGTCGCCGCGGTCGGTCGTGACGGTGTCGGCACGGGCCCGGTAGCGCGCGACCGTCCGGTCGGTATCCGGTGGCACACCAGGTCACCGGGCGCCACCGACTTATATTTCGGGCGGAGCGGGGCCCGTGAGCGACCGGACAGTGCAACCGGGACGACCCGGCGGTCTCCAGACCGGCCTCCCCGGCGGGCCGGAGCGTGAGGGCCTCCCCGGCGGGCCGGAGCGTGAGGGCCCCCCCGGCGGGCCGGAACGCGAGGGCCTCCGCGGCGCCCCGGACCCGACGTCGGTGCCCTGTCGTGTCCGCGTCGTGACAGTCGTCAGCCGACCGTACGACCCTCCACAAGGCTTTTTCCTGTCTGATGTGAAGAACGACTGATGAGCGCGCTCGGGGACCTGGTGACGGACATCGTGGCCGAGGTCGACAGCGTATTCCTGTTCTCCCCGAGCAGGTCGCTGTTCGAGGCGTTCGCCGGGACCGACACGCCGGTGGTCGTGGTGGCGCCGGAGGCCGACGTCGACGCCGAGCGGTTCGTGGAACTCCCCCTGGAGTTCAACGACCTGACCGAGCGCGTCCGGTTCGGGGTCGAGGGCGGACTCGACAACGAGTTCGTCGAGGAGGGCGACCAGATCGCCTGCGCGGCGAAGCTGTTCGCCGACGACATCGACGCCGTGACCCGCGTCCGGGCCGGCGACTACGACCAGTCGGGCGTCTACGACCTGTTCGTCAACAGCCGGGCGGAACCCGCGGTCATCCGGAACGTCCTCGAGGTCGCGATCGAGCTCGGCAAGAAGGGCCAGAAGGGCAAGCGCGTCGGCGCGCTGTTCGTGGTCGGCGACGCCGGCAAGGTGATGAACAAGTCACGGCCGCTGTCGTACAACCCCTTCGAGAAGAGCCACGTCCACGTGGGCGATCCCATCGTGAACGTGATGCTCAAGGAGTTCTCCCGGCTCGACGGCGCCTTCGTCATCAGCGACTCGGGCAAGATCGTCTCCGCCTACCGGTACCTCGAGCCCTCCGCGGAGGGCGTCGACATCCCGAAGGGCCTCGGCGCCCGCCACATGGCGGCCGGCGCCATCACCCGCGACTCGAACGCCGTCGCGGTCGTCCTCTCCGAATCCGACGGCCTCGTCCGGGCCTTCTCCGCCGGGGAGATCGTCCTCGAACTCGACCCGGAGGAGTACTGACCGTGCAGCTGGGCCGCGAGTGGTTCCAGGGACTCACGTCGGCCGAGCAGAACTTCGTCCTCGCGGTGCTTCTCGTCGGCGTCGGGCTGGCGCTCGGCGGGGTGACGGCCTGGCTCGTCCGTGGCGTGCTCGTCGCCTTCGACGTCGACGAGGCGGCCGAGGGGACCGCCTTCGAGCGGACCGCCCGCGGGATCGGCACCTCGACGGTCGGCCTGCTCTCGCAGCTCTGCGCCCTCTTCGTCTTCGTGGTCGCGGCGCTGTACGCCCTCGAGATCCTCCAGTTCCTGCCCACGCAGCAGCTCGTGGTCGCCGCGAGCTGGTTGCTCCCGCGGCTCTTCGTCGCGTTGCTCGTGCTCGTGGTCGGCGTCCTCGTCGGCGACAAGGCCGAGATCGTGATCGGCGACTGGCTCCGCAGCATCAAGCTCCCGGAGGCGACGATCATCCCCCGGCTGGTCAAGTACTCGATCCTCTACGTCGCCGCCCTCATCGCGCTGTCGCAGCTCCAGGTCGCCACCGGCGCGCTGTTGGTCCTGCTCGCGGCGTACGCCTTCGGCGTGGTCTTCCTCGGCGGGCTGGCGTTGAAGGACCTCCTGTCGTCGGCGGCCGCCGGCATCTACCTCCTGTTGACGGAGCCCTACAGCATCGGCGACGAGGTCGAGATCGACGGCGCCCGCGGCGTCGTCCAGGAGGTCGACGTCTTCGCCACCACCGTCGAGAACGACGGCGAGGAGTACGTCATTCCGAACCGGAAGGTCCTGCGTGAGGGCGCCATGCGCGTGCGCTCGTGAGCCGAAACTCGCCCCAGCAGGTACCCTTATTGCCGCCCGGCGGCAGAGCCAGGGTATGACCGAGCCCGACACGACCGTCGAGGCGCTGATGACCACCCCCGTCGAGACCGTCGCGCCGGACGCGACGCTCGCGGAGGCCGCCCGCGTCCTCGACGCGGAGGGGATCGGCTCGCTGGTGGTCGGCGAGGACCGCCTGGACGGCATCCTCACCGAGTCCGACGTCGTCAGTGCGGTCGGCGAGGAACTCGACCCGGCGACGCCCGTCGCCGACCTGATGACCGACCCGGTCGTGACCGTCCGGCCGACCGAGACCCTCCGGACCGCCGCCGAGCGCATGGGCCACAACGGCGTGAAGAAGCTCCCGGTCGTCGAGGCCGGCACCGCGGTCGGGATCGTCACGACGACGGACCTGGCGCTGGCCCTCCCGAACTTCCGGGTCACCATGGCCCACCAAACAGAGGCCGACATCCACGACGGCGAGTGGGAGTAGGCTCCCGGGGTGGACCGCTTCGATACGCCCGCGTTACAGACCCGGCACGCCGCTCCGCGATCGTTGGACTGACACCGGGACTGGGGGGATAGTGCTCGCCGGCGACCCACACACATCCTTATCCCCGGCCGCACCGAAGCCAGTGGCAGTGGACGCCCTCGTCCAGGACGACGTCACCCGCGCGGCGTCGTTCTTCGTCCTCGCGTTCGCCGTCTCGACCGTGGGCGGACTGCTGCTCGGCGACGTACGGGTGGGCGTCCGGTGGGGGTTCCCGCTCGGCGTCGCGTTCGGCGTCTTCGCGTACGTCTTCGTCGTCCCGACGGCCGACGACGAGCCCCGCGACGGGTGACACTGCCGGGCCGTAGCCTGTGGCGGTCGCCGGGGGTCGAAGGCGCCGTACTCGATGGCCTCTTGCCCGTCGCCGCGGGGAGAAATCGGGCGCTCGACGCCGGCCGGAGACGGGCAGAAATATATGCAGTGGACGTCCCAACGGTGACTGATGGTAGAACACACCCGGACGCTGGACTTCAAGATCGCCTTCGCCATCGGCCTCGGCACCATGATCGCGGCCGGCATCTTCTCGCTGTCCGGTGCGGCGGTCGCAATGATCGGAGCCAGCGCCGTGATCGCGTTCGTCATCGCCGCCGTCGTGGCGGGTATCACGGCCGCGAGCTACTCCGAGTTCGCGTCGATCTACTCGGAGAACGGCGGCGGCTACCTGTTCAACTCCCGGACGTTCGAAGAGCGGCGACTGCTCACGTACGGCGTCGGCATGTCGCTGTTCCTCGGGTACACCGGCACGACCGCGTTCTACCTCGCGACGATGGACGAGTGGTTCTTCCGGTTCATCCTCCCGGCGTCGCTGCAGGCGCTCCCGCACGGGACGGTGGGCGTCGTGGCCGCCGCGCTGTTGGGCGTCCTGAACGCCCGCGGGACCGAGGAGTCCGGCACGTTCCAGCTTTTCGTCACCGGCGCGAAGGTCGCCGTCCTCTTTGCCTTTATCGCCGGTGCCTTCGCCTACCGGGGCCCGGCGACGGCGACCACCAATTTCGCCGGGCAGTTCCAGGCGGACGCCGTCGGCATCGTGACCGTGGCGGCGCTCGCGTTCATCACCTTCTTCGGCTTCTCCGCCATCGCGGCCAGCGCCGGCGAGATCATCGAGCCCCGGAAGACGGTGCCGCGGGCCATCGCCGCGAGCATCCTCACGGTCACCGTCCTCTACGCCCTGGTTATCGTCGCGATGACGAACTCGACGGTGCCGCCGGAGGTCGTCGCCGAGGAGGGCGAGACCGCGATGGGGCTCGTCGCCGAGGGCTTTCTCGGCCCGGCCGGCCGGTCGCTCATCGTCGCCGGCGCCGTGTTCTCGATGGTGTCGGCCTCGAACGCATCGATCCTCGCCGCGACGGGGATCGGGTCGCTGATGGGCCGCCGCGGTCAGGCGCCCCGGGCCTTCACGCGCATCCACCGCGAGTACGGCACGCCGGTCTGGAGTGTCACTACCGTCACCGCGACCATCGTGGCGATGATCGTCTTCTTCATCGCGCTGTTCCCGGCCGAGGGCGCCCCGTTCGGCCTGGACCTCGGGCTCGAGGCCCTCACCGGATTCGCCACGCTGAACCTGCTTTTGCCCCTCTCGGTCGTCAATGCCGCCCTCATCGTCCACCGGCGGAAGTTCCCCGACATGGAGCGCGGCTTCGCGGTGCCCGGCGTCCCGGCCGTGCCGGCCCTCGGAATCCTCGCGAACCTCGCACTTATCGCCAATCTCCCTGTCTCCGGTGCGGTGACGGGGACATTGCTCGTCGTCCTCCTGGTCGGCGCCTACCTCCTCTGGGGCGGAGCGCCGGAGGTCGAGGACCTCGTCCGCGACGTCACACCGGGCAAACCGACGCCGGCCCCCACGGCTGGCGAAGCCGCGGGTGGTGCCGAGGCAGCCGGCGGCCCGGCGGCGGGCGAGGCGACGGGGAGCGCCCCCGCGCGAGCCGTTCGTCGAGGTGGTCACCGTCACCGAGATTCCGGACCAGACGCCACACGAGGTGGTAACCGACACGGCACGGCAGCGGACCGACCGCATCGCCGAGAACCTCGACGGAGCAGACCTCGATGTCGACTACACGGTGGCGGCACACACGTCGCGCGACGTCGCCTTCGACATCGTCCAGACGGCTCGCGACGGTGAGGCCGACCTACTGCTCATGGGCTACCCCGAGGAACGGCCGGAGATCACCCGGGCCGTCGAGTACAGGGCGCCCTGCAACGTCGTCTTCTCGACGGGGTTCGAGGACCCGGCCGTGCCGCCCGTCGACCGCGTGACGGTCGGTGCCGGCGGCGGCCCCCACCACGAGGAATCCTTCGACCTCGTCCGTGCCCTCGCGCGAGGGGGCGCGGAAGTCGGGGTGGTCTCGGTCGCGCCGGAGCGCGGTGGCACCGTCGAGGACGCCGCCGAGGCGGTCGGGGCGTTCGCGGACCTGGGCGTCGAGGTGACGGAGCGTGAGGCCGAGACGGTCGCGGATGGGCTCGTCGACGCCGCGGCCGAGACGGGCGGCGTGCTCGTCATCGGCGCGTCCCGGGACCGCCGGCTCAGCCAGTGGGTCTTCGGGAGCACGCCGGACCGGGTCGTCGAGCGGGCGACTGACGCCGGCGTCCCGGTGTTGGTCCACGCGGCGCCGAGTGGCTTCTCGGGCCGCATCGAGGACCACCTGTTCCCCGTCTACCGGTACCTCCGCGGTCGCCTGCCGCGGAGCGGGTCGACGGCGCGGTCCCCGGAGCAGTAACTCGCCGCCTGTCCGATATGGCCGCCCGTTGGCCTTCCCAGCCGACCCTATAAGCACCCACGCCGCGAAGCGGCCGGCATGCGGATATACACCGGCCGCGGCGACGAAGGCATGACGGACCTCCGGGACACGTCCCGCGTCTCGAAGACGAACCCCCGGATCGAGGCGTACGGGACCGTCGACGAACTCAACAGCCTCGTCGGTCGGACCCGGCCGACCGGGTACGACGACGTCGACGAGAAGCTGGCCGCCGTCCAGAACCACCTCCACGTGGTTCAGGCCGAGTTCGCGAACCCCGACCGGGACGACGAGGCCCCGCACGTCCGGGACACCCACGTCGAGGACCTGGAGGCGTGGATGGACGCCTACGACGAGGAACTCGACCCCCTGGAGAGCTTCATCCTCCCCGGCGGCAGCGAGGGCGGCGCCGACCTCCACCACGCCCGGTCGGTCTGCCGACGGGCCGAGCGGCGGGCGGTCGCGCTGGCCGGTGACGAACCGGAATACGAGGCCGCCGTCGCCTACCTCAATCGGCTGTCGGACGCGCTGTTCGTCTGGGCCCGCGTGGTGAACGACCGTGAGGGCGTCCGGGAGGAGGCTCCGGAGTACTGAGCGGGACCGTCGCCGGTCAATCGTTTTAAGCCCCGCCGGGTCCCGGTCGGGGGTATGCGCCAGGTCGACGTCGCCATCGTCGGTGGTGGCCCCGCCGGCGCCGCCGCCGGCCACGCGGCCGCCAGCGAGGGTGCCGACGCCGTCGTCGTCGAGAAGGGCGTTCCCCGGGCGGATCGGGAGGACCTCGGGCCGGACTCGACGGACGCCGCCGGCATCCTGGACTACTGGGTCGACCTGATGGACCTCGAGGAGCCCATCCCGGAGCGCGTCAAACACCAGGAGCTGGCCGCCGCGGAGTTCAACAGTCCAACGGAGACCCTGGTGCTGCGGAACACGACCATGCCGTCGTCGTATCCGAACTTCGGGTTCACCGTCCACCGGGCCCGGTTCGACGACTCGCCGTCCCACACGCTCTCGCTGCGGGACGGGAGCGAAATCGAGGCCGACCACCTGGTGCTGGCCGACGGTCCCCAGCGGACCGTCACGGCCCGCGTGCTCGGGCGCTGGCTCCCCGAGGAGACGATGGAGCGGCTCTCGTCCCGCAACGCGAACCACATCGCCTACCAGGAGTACCGCCGGCTGCCCGCGGAGCTGTTCGAGGGCGACCGCATCAAGTTCTGGTGGGGCTACATGCCCGGCCACACCGCCTACCCGTGGGTGTTCCCGAACGACGACCCCGTCGCCCGCATCGGGCTGACGATGCCCATCGATCTCGACCTCGAGGCCGTCGACGACCGGGAGGCCTACAGGCTGCTCCGCCCGGGCGACGACCGCGTCCCGCAGGGCGCGACCTACATCCGGCGGCTGCTGGAGGAGGTCTACGACGGCTACGACGCCGGGGACTTCCCGCTCGTCGAGGACCGCGGGAAGTCCGCCGGGACCGAGACCTACCCCATCTCCTCGACGCGACCCATCGAGTCGCCGACCGACGCGGACGTCGCCGTCGTCGGCGGCGCGATGGGCGGGACCTCGGCGTTCCACGAGGGCGGCGACCACGTCGCCATCAGAACCGGCCGGATCGCCGGACGCCTGGCGGCGCGCGACGACCTCTCGGCGTACAACGCCGAGTGGCAGGCCGCCGTCGGCGACGAGATCCGGCGGAACTGCGTGTTCGCCGACATGGTCCGCGGCTACGGGCCGGACGACTGGGACACCGTCTTCGGCCTCGTCGATCGGGTGAAAGACCGTGACGGCTTCGAACCGTATCGGACGCTCTACAGCGGGCTGACGGGGGCGAAACTGTTCGCCGCGTACCTCCGGCGGAAGTTCGGCTACCGGAACGGGCGCTACGCCCAGATCCGGAGCGACGACTACCGGGTAGACGGCCGGTAGCGACCCGTGAGCGGTCTTATGGATGCCTGACGCCGCCGGCCGTCGAGCCGAAAGAGGATTAGCTGTGGCGACCGTAGGTGGGGTACGCACCGTCAGTCCCCGCCCGAGTCGCCCGGCAGGGCAGCGATGACCGCGCGGAGAACCCCGGTGCGTGCCCCGGTCCGTTCGACACCCGCCTCGACGGCTCGCGCCGTCTCGGCATCCGGCGGGCCTGACGGCCCGCCCGCACTCACGGCTTGCGCCGTTCGTGCAAACGTCGGTCCTGACGGACCGACCGCCCGGCACGAGGGTTGGCCGACCGACCACGGCACGCCGCCTGGAGTGACGTCGGACGTTAGTGTCCCGGGCGATATCCGGATGTCTCCAGCGACGGGTCCCCACGCGCCGCCACGGTGACCGGGTGTTCGTGACCGGTCAGCCCGTGACGCTAGCGGCCAGTTCGTCACGGTCGAACCGTTCGCCGTCGGAGGTGTCCGGGAAGTACAGCCTGGCATACCGTTCGACGAGGAACAGGTGCTCGAGCGGGCACACGTGGATGGGGCCACCGGGGAACACGGTTCCCTTTCTGGTCGGCGGTGAGGCCGGAGGCGGTCTGGGTGTCCTCGATGGAGCCAATGACGGTGTCCCGAAGGGCCTCGGGTGTCTCGTGCTCGCGGCCGCGGATCAGGATGGAGTCCGGGTCGACCTCGAGGATCGTCTCGTAGTCGATCCGACCGCGATCGAGTTGCCGAGGAGGGGCTCGACGTGACCGGTCGTTCGGCGGTCGCCGTTACTCGTCGAGGGTGGGATGTGTCTCCTGCTCGTCGGGGTGGCGCGTGGCGAAGCGATCCTGCATGACGGACATCGCGTTCGACTCACGCCGGTCTCGCTCCGCGTCGTCGATCTCCTCACAGCCGGGCGGGAGGTCCCGGCCGCGGTCGGTGAAGTAGCCCTGCGGGGCGACCCAGTCGTGGTAGAACGGGCGGTCGTCGTCCTCCAGGATCGCGAGGCCGACTTCGGCGCCGTGGCCGGCACAGACGATCGCCTGGTGAGGTTTCTCGGCGAGCCGCCCGGCGGCGTACAGCCCCTCGACGCCAGTGCGGCCGCGCTCGTCGACGTCGACGAACGCCTTCCCGCGGTCGATGATCCCGACGCCGTCGATGTCCTCCATGTAGCCGACCTCGTTCTTCGTCGCCGCGACGACATACTCGGTGCGGTAGCGGTCGCCGGCCTCGGTCTCGACGGTGAAGCCCGATCCGTTGTCGGTCCCCTCGACGCGGACGACGGTGCCCTCGACCCGTTCACAGCCGGCGGCCTCGGCCTGTTCGCCCAGCAGGTCGAGCAGCCGGCGGGCGTTGACGCCGGCCGGAAAGCCGGGGAAGTTCTCGAGGTGGGCGTTCCGCCGGAGGATCGACTCGCCGGCATCGACGACGAGCGTGTCGAGGCCGTGGCGGGCGGTGAACACGGCGGCCGAGAGTCCGGCGACGCCGCCGCCGACGACGATTACATGGTACGTCTCGTGACCCGTTCCGCTGGTATCCGTGGTCATGATCGTTCGGTTGTCGCTATGGGAGTGGCCGTTTCGGCCGACGATGTCGCCGGGTCTGAATCGCCTGCACAGCCCGCGAGCAGGCTTCCGCCGACGACCGTGCCGCCGTACCTCCCGTCCCCTCTACGTTTCAGTGAATCTATCGTCTGCAGATTTTTCTCACTCATGGTTAGATGTCACCGTTGATGATGTCGGCGACGCGCTGGCGGTCGAACAGGTGTTCGTCCTCGGGAATGTCATTCAACGACGCTGGTGTCTCGTAAGAGAACTCACCGAACCGCTCGGGGTAGAACTGCTTCGCAACTATTTCGTGACTGAACAGACTTTGAACTGGCCCGTAAACCAGAGGCCCGCCTGCATGGACACGGCCTTCTTCAACAGCAGTAAGTTCCCTTCCGACCTCGCCGTCGAAAAGCGCATTTACGTAGTCCGGGAAGCTGTCGTACCCGAGAATACCGGCGACTGTGACGCCCGATTTGATCAGAATTGTATCAGGATCGGTTTCGAGCAATGTCTCGATATCAGTTTGGTAGGAGTTCTTCGCATTTGGGTAGGTGCCGGAAAACGCATCGTCGAATCCAAACGTCCGCTGGACTCCACCCTGAACACCTGGCAGCCCAGGTTTCCAGATATAGTAAATGTCGTCACTCGGAATACCGTTCAGGTATCCGATCGTCGGTGGTTCGTCGGGAATGTTAGACTGAATCAGTGCAATCAGATCGTCGTATATCGTGTCGAGGGGCTCGAAGAGTTCTTGTTTCACGTTAAATACTTCTGCGCCTTTTTCCAGACATTCGTATAACGAGTAGAACGGATATCCCTCGTCGTACTCCGGGAACGGTCGACGGGCGAACGAACCAGCAAACGGGGAAACGTTCGTTTCGATTTCTTCGATATCGTCGTCTTCCCACTTCCCATAGTGTTTTGCGACGTTGGGATCAATGAGAGCCACATCCGGATCTGCCTCGTAGAACACCTCCTTTCCCCATCCACCGGACTCACTCGCGATATTCAGTGGTCGATCGGTGTCAAACTCGACGCCAGGAAGTGGATCGTAGAAATATGACGGATACCGTCCCGGTTGTTCCATCGCAACAGGTTCCTCCCCTGTGAGTAAGAACCCGATTTCGATCCACGTCGGACTGCGCGATGCGTACGTCTCGGGAACCTCCGAAAACGTTGTCGCACCATGAGGCTTCATCGTCACCGAGTAGCTCTCCCCGCCCGCGTTCGTCCGGGTCGGTGTCGACCGGGAGTTCGACTGCCCGGCACACCCCGCGAGCAGTCCACCGCCGACGACCGCCCCGCCGTACTTGATGGTGTCTCGCCGCGTCGGTGGCTCATCTCGAATCGTTAAGTCGTCACGCATACTCAGAACTCACCCGTAATGACGTCCGTGACGCGCTGACGGTCGAACAACTGGTTCTCCTCGGGGACAGCTGGGAACGCCTCGGGGTCGAACGCGCGACGGGGCAGACGGCTGACTCCCGACGGGGACGTTTTAGGCCCGCCGAAAAACCGGTGGAGTTATAATGTTTTAGGTTGGCCTAAACGAG
>PXQY01000055.1 GCA_003021745.1 Halobacteriales archaeon QH_7_69_31 | reverse complement strand
GCCCGGCAGATTGATTCGGCCCGCCCGCCTAACACCGGCCACGAGGGCCGATGTCCAACGAACCGCTCCGCGTCGCGTCGCTGTTGCCGTCGGCGACGGAGATCTCCTACGCCCTCGGCGTCACCCCCGTCGCCACCTCCCACGAGTGCGACCACCCGCCGGACGCCGCCGACCGGCCCACCGTCGTCCACTCGCGGGTCGATGCCGACGCCACGAGCGGCGAGATCGACGCCCAGGTGCGGGCCGCCGAGGCCGACGGCGGGGTCTACGCGATCGACCGGGAGACGCTGGGCGACGTCGACCCCGACCTCGTCATCGCCCAGGGGATCTGTGAGGTCTGTGCGGTCGACACCGTCCTCGTCGAGGACGCCGTCGCCGACCTCGGGCTCGACTGCGACGTCCTGACGACGGACCCCCACCGCCTCGCCGATGTCATCGACGCCGTCCGCCGCATCGGGGCGGCGCTGGGCCGCCCGGAGCGGGCCACGGACCTGATCGACAGCCTCCAGGCCCGCATCGACGCCGTCGCCGAGCGCGCCGAGACGACCGTCGAGACGCGAGCGCGCCGAGACGACCGTCGAGACGCCCGACGTCGCGGTGCTGGACTGGCTCGACCCCGTGATGGTCGCCGGCCACTGGGTCCCGGAACTCGTCGAGCTGGCCGGCGGCCGTTACGGGCTGGCCGACCCCGGCGACGCCTCGACGTCCCGGCCGTGGTCCGAAATCTGCGAGCACGACCCCGACGTCCTGCTCGCGGGCCCGTGCGGGTTCGAGGTCAACCAGACGGCCGCTAATGCCGCCGACCTCACCGGCCGCCACGGCTGGCAGGACCTCCGGGCGGTTCGCAACGACCGCACGCACGCCGTCGACGGCCACCACCTGCTGAACCGGCCCGGCCCCCGGCTGGTCGAGACCCTGGAGGTGCTTGCGGCGCTTTTCCACCCGGGCCTGTTCGACGCACCCGAACGCTGGCAGGCACGGCCGTTCCCATGACGCTTGTGCTCCCCGAGGCGGCCCGGGACGCCATCGTGGCCCATGCGCGCGAGGGCGCCCCCGAGGAGGTCGTCGGCGTGCTGGCGGGCGACCGCGGCGCCGACCGTTCCGTGGTCGCCCGCACGCTCAGGGCCGATAACGCCGCCGACACACCGGGGACGCGGTACGAGATCGCGCCCGGTGAGGAGCTCGAGCTCCTGGAGCGGGTCGACGAGGCCGGCCAGGACGTCGTCGGGTTCTACCACAGCCATCCGCATGGCCCCCTCGCGCCGAGCGCCATCGACGCCCGCCGGGCTGCCTGGCGCGGCTATAGCTACCTCATCGTCTCCCTGGCCGACGCCGAGCCCGAGGTGGGGAGCTGGCGGTGGACGGGCGAGGCGTTCCGCGCCGAACGGGTCGCCTTCCGTTGACGCCGGGCGCCGCCCGCCGCCACGGGCCCGGAGTGGACCGAACGCGGTGGACCCCGGGAACGAAACGGCTATTCCCGTCGCGCCGCCACGCCCCGACATGACCATCCAGGTCGCGGTCAACGGCTACGGGACCATCGGCAAGCGCGTCGCCGACGCGGTGACCGCCCAGCCGGACATGGCGCTTCTCGGCGTCGCCAAGACCAGCCCGAACCACGAGGCCGCCCTCGCCGTCGAGAACGGCTACCCGCTGTACGCCGCCGTCCCCGAGCGCATCGAGCTGTTCGAGGCGGCAGGCATCGACCTGGCCGGCGAGGTCGACGAGTTGGTCGCGGCCGCCGACATCGTGGTAGACGCCTGTCCCTCCGGCATCGGCGCCGAGAACCGGTCGCTGTACGAGGCCCACGACACGCCGGCGCTGTACCAGGGCGGCGAGGACGCCGACATCGTGGACGTCTCGTTCAACGCCCGCGGCAACTACGCCGCCGCGACCGGCGCCGACCACGTCCGCGTCGTCTCCTGCAACACCACCGGACTCGCCCGCCTGCTGGCGCCGCTCGAGGAGATCTACGGCGTCGAGAAGGCCCGCGTGACGCTAGTCCGCCGTGGTGGCGACCCCGCCCAGTCGGGCTGAAGGTCCCGGCGACGCTGATGCACACCCACTCCGTCAACGTCACCCTCGAATCGTCGCCCAACGCGGCCGACGTCGCCGAGGTCCTCGACCGCCAGGACCGCACCTTCTGCATCCCGCCGGCACACGACATCGACGGCGCCGGCGCGCTCAAGGAGTACGCGATGGACCGCGGCCGCCCCAGGGGCGACGTCTGGGAGAACTGCATCTGGACGGAGTCGATCACCGTCGAGGACCGCGACCTGTACCTGTTCCAGGCGATCCACCAGGAGTCCGACGTCGTCCCCGAGAACGTCGACGCCATCCGCGCCGTCATCGGGACGGCCGACGCCGGCGAGTCCATCCGGCGGACGAACGAGGCGATGGGCGTCGGGTTCTGAGGGGCGTCTCGCCGCTGGCAACGACGGTGGACTCACGCTCCGAGACGGGGCGATGAACTACATGGGCCGGCCCGGAAGGGGGCGTAATGGCCCGGGACCCACACCTCGTCACGGCCGACGCGGACCGTCCGCTCCGGGCGGCCGCGGTGTTCGTCGCCGTGACCTTCCTCATCGCGGCCGGCGTCTATCTCCCGGCCATCGCCTCGGATCGGGGCTGGATCGGCGTCAGCGTGCCCTCGGGACTGGTACTCGTCGGCCTCCTGAGCCCCGGGATCGCCACCGTCGTCATTCACCTCCACGACGACGGGGTCGCCGGCGTCCGTCGCGTCTTCGGGTGGCTGACGGCGTGGCGGTTCGGTCGGGTCTGGTGGGGCGTCGTCGTCGCGCTGCCGCCGGTGTTCATCGCCGGCTACCTCGCGGCCTACGTCGGCCTCGGCCACGACGTCGCCCTCGAACCGCCCGGCATCGGGGTCGAGACGGTCGGGATGGTCGTCCTGCTGGCGCTTCTGACCGCCGTCACCGCGGTCGGCGAGGAGATCGGCTGGCGCGGCCATCTGCTGCCGCTACTCCAGGCGCGGATGAGTGCCGTCTCGGCGAGTCTCCTCCTCGGCGGCATCTGGGCCGTCTGGCACGTCCCGCTGTTCCTCGGGTTCGAGGGCCTGGCGCTCCCGCTGCGGCTCGTCAGCACCGTCGGCGGGGCGGTGATGTACACGTGGCTGTTCAACAACACGGGCGGCAGCGTGCTTGCGGTGGCGCTCCTGCACTTCGGGACGAACATGTGGGCGCGGCTAGTTGGGCTGTCCGGCGCCCCGCCGCCGACCGATACCCCGGCCGCGGCCGCCTTCGCCGCGGTGAACCTCCTCGTCGCCGCCGTGGTACTCGTCGGCTTCGGTGGCGCGACGCTCACCGGCCGCCGCAGCCCGCCGGGTCGCTGACTTCCGGTCGCCGCCCGGCATCGGGACTGCCCGATCGTCGAACCTGGCGGCCGCTACCGAACCTCGACGTGCAACGTCGATAACGCCGTCTAGGGGTTCCTCCTGGCGGCCGAACACGGCGCCGGCGGCGAGGCGGACTTCGTCACCATAGGTTAGCAACGTATATCTGTATAGAGATAATACTAAAGAGGGTACAGCTGTGTTCAGATAACCGATGACCATCCGAAAACTCCTGCCAGTAGGGATCGGAAGAGGTCGGAGTACCGACGATTGCGGTGGGAATTACGAGATGATCTTGTTGTCTGCGTCGTCTCCATCGTCCCTATCTGAGCTGTATCGAAGATACGGGGGACAAGACTAAAATAGTTATGTGTGATACCGATAACTAATGACGATGGAGCACATCGACGAGACCGCGACGAAGATCATGGTCGCGGTCCGTCCGGGCGACTCTATCCGGCGGATCGCCCGGAAGATCGACGGCTCCTACTCGTGGGTGTACGACTGGATCGAGCGGTTGGACGAGGCAGGCTTCATCCGCCGCGACGACGGCATCTACATCGAGAATTACGCTGTCAGAGATCGCTTCTACGATCTCGTCGCGAGCATTTCCCGCGCGTTTCCCCCTTCGATCGACGAGGGCTACGTCGTTCCGCACTTCGCGGGGATGCCGTTCGCGTACACGAAAATCGACGCCGTCTACATCTGGACCCACGGCGGCTATCAGATCGCCCGCGGCCACGATGACTATCCGATCTTTATCCGGGTCGCCGACCAGGAGGTCGAACAGTGGACGGCATTCTTCGATGAGTTCGGGATTCCGAGCCGGATCGAAGAGCGGCCGGATGCGGCCGACTCCGACGCGACGGTCTCGTACGCGTTGTTCCCGACGAGTGGGGACGTCACTCGCGAGTGGGTCGACGGCAATCCGGTCGTTCCGTTGGACGATGCGATCGAGCATATGATGGAATACCGGGTGAACTATGAACCGGCGTTGGAGATGATCGCCGCCGAGTACGATCGCGATATCGACGCCTCGGTGTACGCGAAGCCGAACTGCTAGACACCTTGGAATGATTTGAATTACAGGCGTCCGTCACCGACCTGCTCGCCACGCCGGGCGTCGATCCCCCGACCGCAGCCTCCCGCGGTGGCTCGCCTGGTGGGCCGCGACCGCCGGCGAGGCCGCCTGGCGGACGCCACCGCTGTCCGGCCGGCCGCCGCTGACCCGGATGACGGTCACGACCGTCGGCCAGGCCATGACGTTCGACGACGCGAAAGCCCGGCGTGAGTTGAGCTACGAGGTCACCGTCTCCCGGGCGTCGGGCCTGGCGGACTCGAGGCGGCTGCCGATGTGGCCAAAGTCCCAAGGGATGGACCTCAGCTCTGGGCGGTCAGCCGGTCGAAGGCGGTCGGGTTTTCCCAGAGTTCGTGGAGCGTGCCGGCGGCGAGAAAGCGGGTCGGGGCGGCGACCCACTCGGTGGTCGCGGGTGCGGCGGGCGCGGGGGCCTCGGCGTCGAACCACCAGGCGACGTAGCGGCCGTCGTCGAGCCGCGCGGTCGGGTACGCCTCCGCCTCGACGAGGATGTCGATCCGGGTGTCGGTCTCGACGTCGGGTTCGGCGTCGGCCGCGTCGACGCTCACCTCGATCGGCACGAAGTCCTCCGCGTGGGACGGGCGCCCGGGCGACATGGTCTCTGCCGTGCGTTCACCGTCGAACCCCAAAAACCCCTGTCGGCCAGGTGTCTGACGCTCGCCGTATCGAGGCGTGGGTCCGGCCGAAGGCTTTTGCCACGGAGTTCCCTACCGTCTGGTATGCGTCGCGACGACCGCGAGGACCCCTTCGACGACATCTTCCGCGAGATCGAACGCATGATGGAGGAGATGACGGGAGGCGCGGGGGCCGGCGACGCCGGGTTCGGCGGGGACGCCCACGTCTCCACCTACGAGAGCCAGGGCACGGTCCGGGTCGTCGCCGACCTGCCGGGCGTCGACAAGGGCGACATCGACATCAAGTGCGACGGCCGCTCGGTCACCGTCTCGGCGCGGACCGACGTCAGCAGCTACGAGGAACGCATCGACCTCCCGGCCCACGTCGACGAGCACTCCGCGTCGGCGACGTTCAACAACGGCGTCCTCGAGATCGAGTTCGACCGGGCGAACCGCTCGGCCGACATCGACCTCTCCTGAGCCCAAGGGGACCGCCGACCGCGGTGTCCGGCTGCCGTCGCTCGTACTTCGCGGCGTCGTCGACGGTCGGGCGGGCGTTCGTCTCCGTCACGACCGCCCGGTCGCCGGTCGCGAGCAGGTCGACGCCGAGCCACTCAATGTCGAGCGCCGCGGCCGCTTCTTCGGCGAGGTCCCGTCGCGCCGCCGGCAGCGCGACGCCGTCGGCGACGGCGCCGCGGTGGACGTTGTGCTTCCAGCGGCCTGCCGCCCGCGCATCGACGGGGAGGCGGCGTTCGACGCACCCGACGTACTCGCCGTCGACGACCATGGCCCGGTAGTCCGTGGCGTCGGGGAGGTACTCCTGGACGAGGAACGACCGGTCGCCCGTGGCCCGGTAGGCGTGGACGAGTTCGAGGTAGTCACAGATCCCCAGAAAGGAGTCCAGGTCGTGGGCCTTTGCGACGCCGACCCCTCGCGTCGTCGAGTTCGGCTTCACCACGACCGGCGGGTCGAACCGCTCGAAGACCGCGCGGAGTTCGGCCGCGCCGACGGGGTTCGAGACGTGGACCGTCCGCGGGGTCGGAACGCCCGCAGCACCGAGCCGGGCGATCGCCCCAGCCTTGTTCCGCGACCGGAGGACGGCCGCCCGGTCGTTCACCCACGGCACGTCCAGCAGCGCGTCGGCGACGCCGCCCTCCATGAGACGGGGCGGGTAGACGAACCCGACGTCGAACGGCTCCTCGGCGATCGGCTCCCCGAGCGGCTGGGCGCGCTCGCGGGTTGGAACGTGGACGGCCTCGATGCCGCGGTCCGCGAGCGGCTCGCGGATGCGGGCGAGGGTCTCGGCGTCCGTGGCGACCGCGAGCCTGAGCATGCCTCCCAGGAGGGCGCGCGGTGTAATGAATCCGGGGCCGGGGACGGACCTCGCGGTTTCGCCCGCTCGGCAGCCGTGGCCCGGCCCGCCGTCTGGCGCCTTAGTCGTCGTCGAGTTCAGCTTCGGTCCGGGCCTGCCGTTCGGCCGCGCGTTCGACGAACTCCTCGGGTAGCTGGTCGATCTCGCCGGCCTGGACGCCCCAGAGGTGGGCGTACAGCCCGTCGGCGGCGAGCAGGTCCTCGTGGGTGCCGCGTTCGACGACCTCGCCGTCCTCGAAGACGAGGATGGTGTCGGCGTCCTTGATCGTCGACAGGCGGTGGGCGATGGCGAAGGTGGTGCGGTCGGCGGTCAGCCGGTCGAGCGACCGCTGGATGAGCATCTCGGTCTCGGTGTCGACGTCGCTCGTGGCTTCGTCCAGCACGAGGATGTCTGGGTCCGTGAGGACGGCCCGGGCGATGGCGATGCGCTGCCGCTGGCCGCCGGAGAGTTTGACGCCGCGCTCGCCGACCATCGTGTCGTAGCCGTCCGGAAGATTCCGGACGAACTCGTCGGCCTCGGCGGCCTCCGCCGCGGCGACGACCGCGTCGTCGTCGGCGTCGAAGCTACCGTAGGCGATGTTCTCCCGGACGGTCCCGTAGAACAGGAAGGTGTCCTGGCCGACGTAGCCGACCCGCTGCCGGAGACTGGCGAGGGTGACGTCGCGGACGTCCTGGCCGTCGATGCGGACGGCGCCGTCGTCGACGTCGTACAGCCGCAACAGGAGCTTGAGGACGGTGGACTTGCCGGCGCCGGTGGGGCCGACCAGCGCGAGGGTGTCGCCGCCGGCGACGGTAAAGGCGACGTCCCGGACGATGGGCTCGTCGTCGTAGCCGAAGGTGACGTCGTCGTATTCGACGCGGCCCGCCTCGACCCGGAGCGGTTCGGCGTCGTCGGCGACGGGGAGCCGGTCGGGTTCGTCCACGAGCCCGAAGATGCGCTCGGCGCTGGCGTAGGCGCGCTGGTACATGTTGATGATCTGGCCGAACTGGGCCATCGGCCAGATGAACCGCTGGGTGAACAGGATGAAGACGACGAAGGTGCCGACGGTCAACTCGCCGGACAGCGGGCCCGGCGCGGTGCCGGTGGCGACCCAGAGGCCGCCGATGACGAAGGTGACCACGAACCCGATGCCGGCGAGGAGCCGGAGGCCGGGGAAGAACTTGATGCGGGTGTCGATGGCGTCCCAGTTGGCGTCGAAGTACTCGGTCGAGACGTCGTCGACGCGGTCGGACTCGTAGGGCTCGGTATTGGCTGCCTTGATGACCTGGATGCCGCCGAGGTTGTTCTCCAGCCGGGAGTTGACGGTCCCGACGGCCGAGCGGACGCGGGCGTACTTCGGCTGGATGGCGCGGACGAACAGGGAGGTGAAGGCGGCGATGAGCGGCACGGGGAGCAGCGCGATGAGCGCCAGCTGCCAGTTGTAGTACACGAGGACGCCGGCGATGGCCAGCACCATCACCGACAGCCGGAACACGGAGTTGAGGCCGTCGTTGAGGAACCGCTCGAGGCGGTTGACGTCGTTCGAGAGGACGGACATTAGCTCGCCGGTCTGCTTGTCGGCGAAGAAGTCCATGTTCAGCCGCTGCATCGTGTCGTAGGTGTCGGTCCGGACCGCGTGCTGGATGTGCTGGGCGAAGGCGTTGAACCCCCAGTTGCGGAGCCAGTGGAAGCCGGCCCCGAGGGCGAAGGCGCCGGCGATGACGCCGATGGTGAGCCAAAACTGCCCGGCGGTGTCGGCGGGCAGCCAGGCGTCGGGGACGAGCCACAGCGAGAAGGCCGTCTCGTCACGGAAGATGGCGTCGATGGCCACCCCGAGCATGATGGGGGGAACAAGGTCGAGCAGGCGCGCGGTGACGCTCGCGAGGATGCCGACGGCGAACTGGGGCCAGTTCGGGCGGCCGTACTCGCCGAACAGCCGCCACATCGGGTCCTCGGCGTTGGCGCGCTGCGCCTCGAAGGGGTCCTCGTCGCCGTCCAGCCCGTACTCCGCCATCGGGGGTACTGACCGGTCGGTCAGTAAAACGCTTGTCGCCTCGGCGGGGGCCGCCGGTTCCGCCAGCAAGCGGTCCACTCGCCAACCGGTGTCGCGCCGGGTCCGGGCCGGCGTCAGTCGGGCACCGTGAACTCCAGGCGGTCGCCGGCGGCGACGCCGTGCTCGGTGGTCCAGCCCCGGTTGACCTCGAGGACGTACTTCGCCCGGCCGGTGTAGCGCTGGTCGGCGCCCTCGGCGCCCGGGCCGGGCGCCGGGGCCTCGTGGATGGCGGTGACGGTCCCGTCGGCGTCAGCGAACACGACGTCGAGGCCGAAGGACATGTTCCGCATCACGTAGGTGCGCTCGTCGACGTCGCCGTGGACGAACAGCATGCCGCGGTCGGCGGGGAGACGGTCCGTCTCGCTCAGCCCGACGTAGCGCTTGGCGGCGGTATCGGCGACGGCGGCCTCCAGGCGACCGCGTTCTTCGCCGCTGTCGCCGTCGACGACGGTGACGGTGGTGTGGCGGTAGTCGCCGGGGTCCGCGGGGTCGTAGCCCGCGAGATACGGTGTGAGGACGCCGGTCGCGAGGCCGAGATAGCCCAGCACGACGAGTCCCACGAGAGCAGTGACGCCGTAGGCGAGCCACGACCTCTCCATCGGGCGGATCGAGGAGGGGGCCAGCGAAAAGGTTTGCCGACAACAGCCGGCACGCCTCGAGCTACTCGTCGGGCAGTTCGAATTCCAGCCGGTCGCCCGCCTCGACGCCCCGGTCGGTCGTCCAGCCGCGGTTGACCTCGAGGACGTACTGACCGTCGCCGGAGGCGGTGATCGTTTCGCCGTCCTCGCCCGCCTCGGGGGCGCGGACGTGGTGGATCGACTGGATGGTGCCGTTGCCGTGGACGAACACGATGTCGAGCGGGAACGACATGTTCCGCATCACGTAGGTCAACTCGGCCTGGGGTTCGTCGTAGACGAACAGCATCCCGCGGTCCGCCGGGAGCCGGTCGGTCTCGCTCAACCCCGTGTAGCGGAGCGAGCGGTCGTCGGCGATGGCGGCCTCGACGCGGCCGAGTTCTTCGCCGCTCTCGTCGTCGACGACGGTGACGGTCGTGTGGGCGTAGGAGGGGTGGACCGCCGCCGGCGTTGGGGATGCGGTGGCGGGCGTCGGTGGCGGCGACTCGGTGGCAGTCGGGTCGCTGCTGGAGCCAATACAACCCGCCGACAGGAGCGTGATCGCGACGAGCAGGATGGTGAGTGCGCGCAGAGAGAGGGCGGCAGGAAATGGGCTCGCGGTTCGAACCCTGGCAGACGCAGCGCCGACCGGAGGGAGGCGACCGTCTGCCTCCGGTTCGAACCCGCCTGGGCTGATTATCCCGAGGTCAACCGCTTGCGATCACCGTAGGTGTTCGAGGATTTGCAGAATCCGGAATCCGAGTTCTCCGTGGTCTTTCTCGGTCTGCTCTGCCTTCTCGCGTAGTGCTTCTATACGCTCGGTGTACTTTTCGTTGATTACCAGTTCGAGTTCCGCACCGGTTTCATCCTCGAACTCGTCGGCCATGTCATAGAGGCCCGTCAGTAGGTACTTCTCGTCACGGTTCCCGGGCACGACAGGAGACCAGAGTTGGAAGACGAAGGAATAGTCGTCACCATCGAAGAGGTCAGTGACGTACCCTTTGTCCGAATTGAATTTTCGCCACAAGCGTTCGAGGGTATGCTGGTAGTGGTCATTTCCATACTCGTCCCACCGGTCGGTGTCGGCGACTCGGTGGCAGTCGGGTCGCTGCTGGAGCCAATACAACCCGCCGACAGGAGCGTGATCGCGACGAGCAGGATGGTGAGTGCGCGCAGAGAGAG
>PXQY01000054.1 GCA_003021745.1 Halobacteriales archaeon QH_7_69_31 | reverse complement strand
AGCGGCGCGAGGTCCTCGGTGACGGCCTGCTCGCCGGCGCCGAACCGCGCGATTCCCATCCGCATCGCGCTTAAGTACGTCTCGGGCTCGTCGACGTCACGCAGGTACGCGACCAGCCGCTCGCGGTCGGTCTCCAGCTCGATCTCGTGGGGGTCCCAGTGGCGCTCTATGGCGTTGCGGTAGTAGCGCGTGCCGCGGCTCTCCCGGTCGAGCTGTAGCGCCCGCCCAGAATCTATGTGCATATCAGTACCTTGGTGTGGACACACATAGTGGTTGCACCCGTCACTGCAGGGTCGTTCAAAGGGAATTAATGCCAAGGGGTCGGCCTCCAGTGGCCCGCACACAGCGTGACCGGAGGGGGCCGGGAGGACATGCAGTCGACGGTCGACACCCGCTGCGACCGAACGGGCCCGGCTGAACCCACAACCGACGCTCGATACCCGCCCGACTCTGCGCTCCCGTCGGAGTCGTGCTGAGGGCCGCGCCGCCACGATCGGGGACCGCCTCGTGACTGCTACCGGCGGCCTACCGGTCACGTCCCGCGGCCGTCGGGGAGGTATCCGTCTCCGTCGGGAGGTCGGTGACGAAGCCCTCAAGGGCCGCCAGGTCGCTGTCCGCCGACTGGATTCCGCACCCCCGCTCCCAGACCCGCTTTTCCGTGCCGTCCGCGGTCCGGATGCGGTAGGTGAACTCGAAGGACTCGCCCGCCTCGAGCGCGCGCTGGACCGCCGCCCACACCTCGTCTCGATCCTCTGGATGGATGACGGTGTCGCCGTAGAACCCCTCCCTGGTCTCGAAGGCGGACTGGGGATAGCCGGTCAACCGCTCGACTTCGCCGCCGACCGTCTCCATCGGCCAGCCGGGATCGTTCGCACACCGGTAGACCATCCCCGGGAGGTTGTCGACGAGCGTCTCGAGGCGGTCCGCCCGTCGCTTGCGGACGGTCACGTCCCGGCCGATGCCGACGAGGCCGGTCGGGTCCCCGTCGGCGTCGGTCAGCCGCCGGCCGGTGAACTCGTAGGGAATCTGCGCTCCCTCGGCCGTGAGGAACTCGGCCTCGAGGCGTGTGTCGCCGGTCGTGACCGTCTCCCGGATCGCGGCGTCGACCTTCGCCCGCTCGTCCTCGGGAAAGAACTCGGTCGCGCTCATTCCGGCGATCTCCTCGTCCGTGTAGCCGGTGACAGCCGGCAGTCGCTCGTTCCACCGGCGGAGGCCGCCGTCGTCGTCGAGGACGTAGAAGACGTCTTCCAGCAGGTTCAGCGCCTGGTCGATGAACAACCGCTCCGCCTCGAGTTCCCGCTCGTACCGCTCCCGTTCGCTCCGGTCCTGCACGGTACAGATCAGCTCGCCGCGCTCGGTCCTCGACAGCCGGTGGTCCTCGACGAACGTGGTCCCGTCGGCACGGAGCCCCGTCGTGGTCCCGTGCCACTGCCCGTCGCGCTCGACCGCCGGGAGGATCTCCTCGTGGGTTCGCGCGGTCTCGTCGTCCGGATAGACGAGTTCCCAGTGTTCGCCGACGAGGTCGGGCGGATCGTAGCCGTAGAGGTCGGCGTACGCCCGGTTGACGTAGATGTACTCGCCGTCCTCGTCGAGGATACTGATCCCCTCCTGGGCGGTCTCGATGGCGTCGAGCTGGCGTCGGCGCTCCCGCTCGACCCGGGATCGCTCGACGGCGTTCCGGATCCGGTTCGCCAGGACCGCGTACTGCTCGGTGCCCGTCTCCTTCTGGAGGTAGTCGGTGACGCCGGCGGTGATCGCAACGCTTGCGACCTCCTCGCTCCCCTTCCCGGTGAACAGGATGAACGGGACCTCCGGGTGGGTATCGCGGAGGGCCTCGAGGAACTCGATCCCGTTCCGCCCGGGCATGTCGTAGTCCGACACCACGCAGTCGAAGTCGGCCGCAGCGAGACGGTCCAGTGCCTCGCTCGCCCCCGGGACGCTCTCGACGTCGAACCGGTCGTCCTGCTGCTCGACGAATGTGGCCGCCAGCGTCGCGAAGTCCGGGTCGTCGTCGACGTGGAGGACGCGGATCGACCCGTTCCTCGTTCCCTCCCACGTCGATCGAGGCGTATCGCTGGCGTCGGACATCGTTCGACCTTACCCCTCCGTCCAGTGGCTGGGCATTCGTCCACCACGCTGGGCCGGCGCCATTCGTACGTTCATGGATTTCGACACGGTTATATTTTGCTAAGGTTCTGATACACCACCGTTGGGTGAGCGCGAACTTCCGGAGGCGGGTAGCTCCCGAAACGGCGACATCACCGGTCCCGGCGGTCCGCTGCCGTCGGCGTCGTTCCGATCGCGGGGAGGAGTCGGTCCCCGAGCGCGACCGTGCCAGCCGCGACCGCGACGCCGCCGACGGTGAACGCGAACTCCGCGACCCGTAGCTCGCGGGATTCGACCGGCGCCAGCGCGAACGCCGACTGGGCGCCGGCCAGGACCCCGACGGCGACAGCCACGCCCACGAGGAACGGGCCGCCCCAGGCCACCGTCGTCGCGGCGATACAGGCCGTCATCGAGGTGTCCTGCCGCTGGCGGAGATAGCCACCGGCGACCAGAAACGGAGCCAGGTCCAGCGCCACGAACAGCCAGGCCGCCCGGAACGCCTCGTCGACGAGGACGAGGACGCCGAAGCCGCCGACTCCGACGATGCCGACGCCGAGAGCCGCAAGCAAATACCTGACGGCGTTCGGAACGACCCCGCGTCGGCGATGCCACCCGGTGACGGCGAGGGCGGCGACGCTGCTGAGGCCCGCCAGCACGGCCAGGACTGCCAACAGCGTGAGCGCAAAGACCCCGGCGCCGAGGCCGTTCGACATCGAGTGGAACTCCCGCCGGACACGCAAAAATCCGGGGCCTCGTGCCGGCGAGGTGGACTCCGTTCGGACCGTGCCCGCCAGCGAGACCGCGTGGACGTGCTCGTCGCCGACCGTGGGGCGGTTTGCCGACGTCCGTCGGGACCCCTCGGAACCGTCGGCGGGCGGCCGCCAGGTCCCTGCCGGGCCACCGGTCGGCCCGTACCTCGACCGGCAGGTCCCCGGCGGCGGCACCGTGGGGCGGGCTCGGCGCTCCGGGCGGCCCGGGCGTCACGCCGGCGGCAGCCGGAGCTATCGACGGTCACTCCCCCTCCCAGTAGCCGACGCCGTCCTCCCGCCGGAAATAGCCGTGGAGCGGCCGGTCGCCCTCGCCGCCCGGCGGCGCGCCGACGAAGACGCCGACCTTCTCGGAGTCGGGGTAGACGGTGACGTCGGGTTCTGTCATCGTCGACACGACGAGGTACCGGAGTGGGGCGTCGCCGTCGTTGACGACGCGGTGGGCGCCGCGCTCGTCTGCCGGCAGCGCCACGTACTCACCCGGCTCCAGCGGCACCTCCTCGCCGGCGAGCCGCAGCATCCCGTTACCGGCGAGGACGTACAGCGCCTCCTCGTTGGCGGTGTGGTAGTGGTACGGCCACGAGCGGTCGCCCGGGGGGAGTTCATAGAGGCTGCAGCCGAGCTTCTCGCCGTCTGTCGCCGCGGCGAGCTTCTTCCGGCGGAGGTCGGTGCCGTCGCCGTCGAGCGTCGACCAGGCCAGCTCGGACTCGTTTATCGTGCCCATGGCGGCGTGGACGACCGGGACGCCCGAAGGGGTTTCGGCGCCCGGATAGCCGCTCGGCGTGCTGGAGACGGTCGTAGCTCCCGCTCCGAGTAGTCGTCGAAAATCCTCACCCTTACGCGTCGCCGGGCGTTCTTTCGATCGTCACTTCGAACGGTAGTTCCCGCTGTTTCCGGGCGGAGACGTTCAACACTGCGAACCCGAGCGTCTCTCCGTCCTCGGACACCCGCTCGAACACGCCGTCCCCCAGGTCGACGAAGAACCCTTCGTCGTCCTCCCTGGCGAGTTCGAGATAGTCCCCTTCCTCGTCGTACCAAACGGAGACGTTACCCATTGTATGGTCGAAAGAGTCACTGACGGTTAACTTGTAGGGTACGCTACACTCCTCGGCTGGCACCTCGGCCGCCGGTGGACGCTCGGCGGAACCGCGAGTACGCGGCCACGATCTCGACGCTGAGCGTCGCTGTACCGGGTTTGGATCCACAGCCCATCCCGACCGGACCGTGGCGTTGAAATCCCCGACCCGCG
>PXQY01000053.1 GCA_003021745.1 Halobacteriales archaeon QH_7_69_31 | reverse complement strand
CCATCCGGGAGGTGCTTTCCGACACCGACGTGACGCTCGCCGACCTCCGTGACACGCGCCGGTTCCTCGACGCCCTCGAGGAGGAACTCGGCGCGCGCGTGATCGAGCACCTCGACGGCGAGTCGCCGGGCTGGCGCGGGGACCTGCCCGACCTCGAGGCCGCCGAGATCCCGCTCCGGGATCCCGAGGAACCGGGCGTCGACGAGGTCACCGCGTGGGCCGAGCGCAACGGGTTCGACGCCGCGGTCTGGACGCGAGCGGAGTCGGTCGGGGCGGTCGCCGCCCGCGTCCTGAACACGCTCGACGAGGACGACACCCGGCGGGCGGCACCCGCCGTCGGCCGGACGCTGTCGACGTGGTCCCGCGCCGACCATACAGACTACTTCCGGGAGATCGTCCTCGAGCGGACCTGGGACGAGACCAGGCCCCCGGAGTCCTGGCGCCGCGCCTACACCGCCCGGTATGCGCTCCACAACTGCCTCCCGGCGGGCGCCATCGGGGAACGGCTCGCCGAGTTCGGCGGCGGCGTCCTGATGAGCGCGACGCTCGCGCCACTGGACGTCTTCGCCGAGGTCACCGGCCTCCGACACCTCGAGCGGACGGCCGACCGCCCGATCAGAGAGCGGACCTACGGCCTGGAGTTCCCCGACGAGCACCGCGCCTCGCTGGCGCTCGCGACGCCGAAGTTCACCTACGCCGACCGCGGCGACCCGGACGAGGACACCGAGCCCCGGCGCGCCCACGCCCGCGCCATCCGACAGGTCGCGGCCTCGCCCGGGAACGTCCTCGTCGGAATGTCCTCCTACCGGGAGGCCGAGTGGGCGGCCGACGTTCTGGCGGACTGCGACAAGGAGGTGCTGGTCGACGCCTCGACCGACGACGTGGCGACCGAGCAACTCAAACGGGAGTTCTTCGCGGGCGACCCGAAGGTGCTCGTCACCAGCCTCCGCGGCACGCTCACCGAGGGCGTCGACTACCGCGGCGACCGGCTGACGGCCGCCATCGTCTGTGGCGTCCCCATCATCAATACCGCAAGCCCACGCACGCGGGCAGTGCGAACGGCCTACGACCGCGCCTTCGGGGACGGGTTCCGGGACGCACTTGCGGTTCCGGCCGTCCGGAAGGCCCGGCAGGCCGTCGGCCGCGTCATCCGCGGGCCCGACGAGCGCGGGGTCCGCGTGCTCTGCGACGAGCGGTACGCCCGCAACTCCTGGGACAGCATGCGGGAGCTGCTCGGCGCGGCCGAACGCGAGGAGTTCGACCCCGTGAGCCCGGACATGTTCGAGTACGCCCTCGAGCAGTTCTGGAGTACGTCGGAGTAGGCGACGGGCGGCCGTCGGGGCACCTTCCAGGTATCGTTGTCGGCGACCCCAACGGCCATCGCTGCACCTCCGTCGGGGGAAGCCAGGGCCGGGAACCACACGGCGGCGCTGCCACTCAAAGTGGAGTCGGGTGGTCTCGCGGGGAACACTACGTCGACGGCCGTGGTCGTGAGCCGGTGGTCGCGGCCACGCCGGACGAGCGCCGCTGCCCGCCCGGGCCGTCAGCCAGCCGTCGGTCGACCGCTCCACCTGAGACAGTCGACATCCGCACCCCTTGAACCGGATACCCTACCCCTCCGTTTCATCTGGAGAAGCCGAGATGTCGGTGCCGGATAGCTTCGGCTTCTGGAGGGGATTCGAGGGGCCCGGGCAACATGTGACGCAACATGTATACACGATCACGGACAATTCCCGCGGATGGCAATCGACAACACCGACCGCGAGACAGCGGTCAACGACAGCGGGATAGTAACCATCCCGGTCGAGGTAAGTATTAAGTCGTGTTACCCGTAAATAGGGGCATGCAACGTAGAACCGTTTTACAGCTTCTCGGTTCAGCATCCATTGCGATGTTAGCGGGATGTTCAACGGTCGGAAATGTGGGATCTGACGGTGGTGAATCCCCGGATGAGAGTACCCCTGATTTGTACCTTCGGAACGACGATACCGATGCACACCAGGGAGAGTTCGAAGTTGTCCAGGGTGGTGAAACCGTCATTCGAGATCGATTCGAACTTGAGGCCGATGGTTCAGTCTCCTATGAAGACCCTATTACTGAACCTGGATCCTACACCATAACAGTAACTACTGAGGCCGGACTCGAGAAATCGTTCACGTGGGAGGACACGCACGAACCGTCGACGGACAGTGATGGGACGCACGTGAGCATCTGGGATGGGAAGATTCGAATCGAGCGCGTAGAGTATTGAGCTTCCCTCGCAGTTTGCTGTTCCCTTGCTTGCATTCGAGACGTGGCGAGGTACGGCGATGAGTAGACGATTTTGGGATGAAATCGGCACACCCCGGTATCCATCCGGCGGAAACGGTCTTAGGTGTATGCTTCAAGCAATAGCAGGTGGAGGTGTAGGTGGCTGTGGACGACGGTGCCACCCGGGGTGATCATTGTCCGTCTCCACAAGGGTGGGGCTGATCGTCTCGCTGTTCGCAAGTCTCCAGTTCGCCGTCGTCGGGTTCACGTTGTCGAGGGGGTCAACGCCCACGTCAGCGGCACGCTGTAAGTGATATACCTCATCCAGGCGGCGACCGCCGTGCTGCCGTTTCCCGTCGCGCTCGTCGTCTTCCACGCTCTGGGCTATGGCGACGCCGTCGTCCTGGCGGTCGTCGGCGCCATCTTCCAGTTCCTCCTCCTCGGCCAGGGTGTGCTGGCGCTCGGCCTGGTCGTGACCGACCTCCTCTGCGGCCTCACCCATCGGCCGGTCGCCGCCACCATCCTCGGCCCGATACGCATCGGGCTCGTGCCGGACCTCGTCGTCCGGCCGCAACTAGCCAGCCGGGAGGCGAAGTTCCCGGTGAGCCGCCAGTTCGTCGGCTTCACCGGTGGCGTCCTCACCGCCATCGGCGTCACCGCCGGCTCGCTCGTCGTCGCGGTCCTGGTCGGGGTGCTGGAGCTGCTCATCGAGGACCCCGCCATCCCGGCACAGTGACGTGGTGGCCGGCCCGTGGCAGCGTCGACGTCTCTCGCCACACGGTCAGTACGCGGCCACGGTACCATCCTTCCGCGGTTCGGTCGCGCCGGACAGCGTCCCGTCGCGGTCCCGGACCACCTGGGCGCCGCCGAACATCGCCGGCCGGAGCACCTCGAGGTCGTGGCCGCGCCGGCGGAGCCCGTGCTGGACCTCCGCCGGCGTGCGGGCCTCGACGGCCAGGCGGCCGTCCTCGCGGTACCGCCACCGCGGCCGGTCCAGCGCCGCCTGCAGTCCCAGGCCGTCGTCGAGCAGCCCGACGAGCGTCTGGAGGTGGCCCTGTGGCTGCATGTAGCCGCCCATGACGCCGAACGCCGACCAGTCGGCCTCGCCGCGACACAGCAGCCCGGGGATCAGCGTGTGGAACGGCCGCTTGCCGGGTTCGAGCCGGTTCGGGTGGTCGGGGTCGAGCGAGAAGGACGCCCCGCGGTTCTGCAGCGCGATGCCGGTGTCGCCGGCGACCAGCCCGCTGCCGAACCCGGCGAACCGGGAGTTGATGTAGGAGACGACGTTGCCCTCGCCGTCCGCGACACAGAGGAGGACGGTGTCGGCGTCCTCGGGAACGTTCCGGTCCCGATGGGCACCGCCATCGCGTCCCGCACTGTCCTCGGCGGTCGCGTCCGGCACCCCGAAGGAGACGTCGGCCGCCTCCGGGCCGATACCCTCGGCGCGGCGGCCCGCCCACTCGCGGCTGGCAAGCGGCGGGACCTCCTCGTACTCCGGGTCGGTGATGTACCGGTGGCCGTCGTGAAACGCACGCTTCATCGACTCCGCCAGGTAGTGGACGCGGGCGGCCGACCCCGCTGGATGGTCGGCGGCGCCGACCTCGCTGGCGACGTTCAGCGCCTCCAGGGCGACGAGACCCTGGTTGTTCGGCGGGAGTTCGTACACCTCGCTCCCGGCGTACGTCGTCGAGACGGGCTCGGGGTACTCGACCGCGAAGTCGGCGAGGTCCTCGACGGCGAGAAAGCCGCCGGCGTCCTGGACCGCGCCGGCGATGGCCTCGGCGATGTGGCCCTCGTAGACGACGTCGGCGCCCTCCTCGGCGATCGCCGACAGCGACCGGCCGAGGGCCTCCAGCCGGACGGTCTCGCCGGCGACGGGGGCCCGCTCGCCGTCGACCAGGTAGGCCTCGCGGGCGTGGGCGTCCCGGAACAGGTCTTCGCCGTGCTGCCAGGCGTCGGCGACGACCTCGCTCACCGGGTACCCCTCCGTCGCGTACTCGATTGCGGGTTCGAGGACGTCGGCCAGCGAGCGGCGGCCGAACTCCCGGACGGTCGCCTCCCAGCCGCGGGCGGTGCCCGGGACGGTGATGGTGTGGGGCCCGACCTCCGGCATGGTCGCCTCGGCGGGCGAGACGCCCCGCTCGTCGGCGATGGCCTCCCGGACCCGCTCTCGGGTGGCGGCCTCGGGGGCGCCGCCGCAGGCCCGCATCGCGCCGACCTCGCCGTCGGCGTCCCGGTACAGCATGAAGACGTCGCCGCCGAGACCCGTCGACGTGGGCTCGACGACGTTCAGCGCGGCGGCGGTCGCGACGGCGGCGTCGAAGGCGTTCCCGCCGTCCCGGAGCGTGGCCAGCCCGGCCTCGGCGGCCAGCGGCTGGCTCGTCGCGACCGCACCGCGGGGCGCGTGGACCGTCGACCGCCTGGATCGGAACGCGTCGACCGTGTTCGACATGACAGGTCGTGGGACCGGCAGCGACATAGAGCCGGCGACCGCGCCCGGGGCCACACGCCACCGACCAATGGGTGGCGACGCCGGCACTTCCGGAATCATCCGGTTTCCGACCGCCGACGGCCGGTTTCACTTCCGCCAGCGTGTGGCTTGGCCGGCGTTCGAGCGGAAATTCGGGCGTTACGCCGGCCCGAACCGCCACAGGCAACCGTCGAGGACGACTCGGCGGCCGTCCTCGACCCCGTCGCCGTCCGGCAGTTCCTCCGGGCGGCCAGTTTCACCCCGGCCTCGAACGCGATTCATTACGCTCCGTCCGCTCGTCTAGCGTATGAGCGTTCGACTAACAACGGACGGCAGCAGCCCCGCCGACGCCAGACGGGTCGTCATCGACGCCGACGACCCGACGGCCCGGTGGCGGTGGCGCTGCCCGAACCGCCACTGCGACTGGGAGCCGACGAACAACCACGTCTGGTGTGCCACCTGCGCGTCGCTGCACGGCGTCGATCCGGAGTATTGGGAACTCGTGGACACCAAGACCGGCGAGCGCGTACCGTGGGGGTCGATCGAGTTGCGATGACGCTTCGTGAAGCACTGTACGTCCGCCTCGGCGCCGTGCTGGTCGCGGCGGCAGTGCCGGTTGCCACCATCGCCGTCGTCGCCCTCGTCGAGGCGGTGGTCGCGGTGCCGGCCGTCGCCGTGGGCGGGACGGCCGTGCGACCGACGGAGTTCGTTGCGGCCGTCGCGGTCTGGCGGCTCGCCGCGCGGCTCTACCGGCTCAACGCCGGTCCGGTCGATGGGTGAAACGGTTGTTTCAGTTTCCACAAGGCCGATTCCGTACGGGGGCACCCCGTCTGTATGGAACTGTCACGACGAGCCCTGCTGGCGGCCGCCGCGGCCGGCGCTGCCGGGACGGCCGGCTGTCCCGACGGTTTGGCCGGAGGCCCCGACGACCAGACCCCTGACGAAACCGACCGACCACTGCCCGACTCGTGCCCGACGACGCAGAACCTGGATGTCGAGTGGCCCGCAGCGCTCACCGAGTCGTCCGTCGAGACGTTCGTCGAGACCTACGAGAACGCCTACTACCGCGAGGTCGTCGTCGACTACGAATCGACCACGAGGATCGATGAATACGGGCTAAAGGCGTCCGTAGGCGACGGTCCGACGGCCGTCGACGGGGGCTACGAGGTCGCGCTCTCGGGCGGCGGTGGTGTCTACGAACCCGGACTCCACCTCCGGGCCGAACCCGCCGACCCGCCGGCCGGCACAGACGTCGTGCCGGTCGACGAGGTGTCGGACGCCACCCTCCGGGACCTCTTCGAGACCGCCGCCGCGGAGGGCGAGGCCGAGACCGTCGTCCAACAGCAGCGCGACCGCATCGACGAACTGATCGTACGGGTCGCGGCACTGTCGGACGACGTCGAGCCGCTCGACTCACCGGGCGACTCGGCCACCGCCTACGTCGACGTCGACGGGTCGACCGTCGAGGTCACCCTCCAGGCGGACCGGTTCCACGGCGACTTCTGGTGGAGTGCCCGGTACTACGTCGACGAGCACACCATCTGGCGGGCCGACGAGGAGGACGGCGAGCCCCGCGAGGACGGCGACCTGCTGGAGTGCCGCCGGGACGCGCCCCAGTCGTGAGTAACGGCACTGCTCCGTTCGGAACGGTGGAGGCCCCGGAAATGCCTGTCGCGGCGCGCGTTGACCGCTGGCGGTGTCGTCAGTTTCCCGAACCCGTGCCGAATACGGACAGCGAGTTCTGTGCCCGCTCGTCGATACCCGCGAACCCGAATCCGGCCCCCCACTCGTGGCCTCGGTCACTCGGACGGCCCACCCGTGGAATCGTTGCCCGTCGCCCGTCGGCCGACACCACCTGCCAAGCCGGCGAGTCCCAGCGCGGTCGCCGCCGCGCCGAGGCCGTCACCGGTCGCCGCCGTTGCCTCCGTGTCCGTCTCCATCGACCCCTCGGTCTCGGTCTGCGTCTCGGTCCCCCCGTCGTCCATCGACCCCTCCTCGGTTGCCTTGATCACGACCGGATTGATCGGGGCACCGGTCCCCATCTCGACGTGTAGCGGAGCGGCCGCGAACAGGAACTCGTAGATGCCGTCCGCCGCGCACTGTTCGGCCAGTTCCGAGAGGTCCATGACTTCGTTGATCGTCAGCCCGAGGTCGCGCAGGAACGCACCGTGAATCGGAAGCACGTAGGTCCCAGCCAGGCCCTCACGGCCGTTGCTCAGGTCCTCCTCGCTGACGGTATGTGTGACCTGTTCGACCGCGAGGTTGTCCGCACCCATGTACGGGATCTCCATACCGTATACCCACTCGATCAGGTCGTCGGTGTAGGTCAGGCCCGGCTCGCCGAGTGGGTGCCACTCGGCATCGGGGTCCTTCGTGCGCTCGATGGCGCCCGTCCGGACGAGCACGATGTCGTGCTCGCGGATCTCCGTCCCCTGCGTCTCCGCCGTCGCCTGAAGATCCGCCAAGGTAACGGCGGCGTCCTCGTTACTCCCGGTCGGGTCCAGCGGGAGCCAGCTGTCGTTCGGTCCTTCGGTTCCCATGTGTCGACCGACGTCGAGCAGGACGCCGCGACCGACGACACCGGCGTCGGCGGCGTTGGAGACGTCGGCGCGACCGAGTCCGTGTGTCGTGTTAACAGTTCCCAGCTCGGGGTCTCCCGGGAGCGCGTTGATGTTCCGGGTTCCGGTGACGTCCTCGTCGAACTCGCGGGCCGTATGGGTAGTCGCCGGATCGAACCCGTTGTACATCTGGCCGTCATACCACGCGTGGCCGAGCGCGTCGACGTGGGTCGCGCCCTGGAGGTACAGCGGGGTGGCAAAGACGTCGTCGGCGAACTCCATCCCCCGTTCGTCCGGTGCCGTCGTCAGCGATCCCGTCTCGTCGCTTGCGTCCGCCGAGTTGGTGCGTCGCGCCGGGAACCGACCCGGGAACATCGGGTCGCCCGTGTCAGTCGTCGGGTTCGTCGCGTCGCTGACCAACGCGTCGATGGCCTCGCCGGTGACGGGGTCCTGTAGCGTGTATCGATGGACTTTGTCCCCGTAATTCGTCACTGCCTCCATCCCGGCGACCATCTCCGCCGACCCGATGTAATTGATGGCTCCGAGTTCGTCGTCGATGCCCCACCGCCCCCAGTTGTCCGGCATGTCCGCGAGCAGGTCGACGATGGGTCGCGGTCCCTCGCTGTCTTGCCGTGCGCCGGCCGCCGAGCCGACGGCCCCGGTTCCGGCGATGGACAGCGCGAAGGCGGCCCCACACCCTCTCACGAATCCGCGGCGACTCGAGTCACTATCCGTACAGTCACAGCCAGCGTGTGTGTTATTTGTCATGGGCCCGTGTCGGACGTTACCAGTACACAGTACCCATTCCTCTTCACACAGGGCGGGTGTAAAATCCCAGGTTTTACCGAAAATTTACCCACTACTCCGGCTGGGGACCGTTAGTCAGTTCTCGGTAGTGGCCGAACATCACAGCGGCGGACGATGTTCCCACCAGAGACGTTCGTCCCGGAGCGTCGGACCGCGCGGGCCCCCGGCACAGGTTCGCCGGCGTGTCGGTGTCGTCGAATACTGGTACTCCCGTCCGCTGGCGCTCGGACGCGCCGTTTAACCGCCTCGACACGATACCACCTCCAATGAGTAGCGGGTCCGGTTCCGGCGCGTTCTGTCCGCGCTGTGGCGACCCCATCGAGCGGCCGCCCGAGGTCGACCTCCCTGCCGGCGTCGACGGCGCCGGCGGTCGGGTCGACGCGGACGCCGTGCTGTGCGACGAGTGCTACCTCGACGCGTTCGACCTCGTGGACGCGCCCGAGCGCATCGAGGTCCGGGTCTGCAGCCGGTGTGGCGCGGTCCACCGTGGGAACCGGTGGGTCGACGTGGACGCCCGCGACTACACCGACGTCGCCGTCGAGGAGACGGCCGACCGGCTCGCGGTTCACGTCGACGCCGACGAGGTCGAGTGGGGCGTCGAACCGGAGCAGGTCGACGAGAACGCCATCCGGATGCACTGCCTGTTCACCGGCGTCGTCCGCGGGACCCCGGTCTCCGAGGAGGTCACCGTCCCGGTGTACGTCGCCCGGGAGACCTGCGACCGGTGTGGCCGCATCGCCGGCGACTACTACGCCTCGATCGTCCAGGTCCGGGCGGCCGACCGGACGCCGACGAGCGAGGAGGCCGACCGCGCCGTCGAGATCGCGGAGGCATACGTCGCCGAGCGGGAGGCGACCGGCGACCGCGAGGCGTTCATCACCGAAACCGCCTGGACTGACGACGGCGTCGACCTGAAGCTCTCGAACAACACGCTCGGCGAGGGCGTCGCACAACGCGTCGTCCGCGAGCTAGGCGGCGAGGTCTCGGAGGCGCCGACGCTGGTCACGGAGGACGCCGAGGGCGAGGAGGTCTACCGGGTTACCTTCACCGTCCGGCTGCCGCCCTTCACGCCCGGCGACGTCGTCAACCTCGACGACGGCGACGGCCCGGTGCTCGTCACGAGCGCTCGCGGCAACCTCAAGGGACGCCGGCTCGCGACCGGCGACCGTTACGAGGCCGACGTCGAGGACGGCATCGCCCCCGACGCCCGCAAGATCGCCGACCGCGCGGACGCCGAGCACACCACGCTCGTGGCCGTCGAGGACGACCACGCCGTCCAGGTGCTGGACCCCGACACCTACGAGTCGACGACCGTCCCGCGGCCGGACTACCTCGACCCGGACGCCGAGGCGGTCCCGGTCGTCAAACACCGGCGCGGCCTGCACGTGCTCCCGGAGGAGTGAGTCGGATGCCGGACGACGCCGCCGGCCCGGACCGCAACCCCGAACTGGCCGCGATCGTCGCGAAGCCGCGGGCCGAGGCCGCCATCGAGGCGTTGCGGGCGGAGGGCGTCTACGACCCCACCCGGAGCGTCGACGCCCACGACGCCGACCGCGTCGCCGTCCCGATCGCCGCGCCGCCGACCGAGACCGCCGTCGCCGCGGTCGAGGCCGTGGCGCTGCCACGGCGGGAGCGGGGACTCGAGGACCTGCTCGCCGAGCGCGGGTTCACCGACCGGGAGATCGACGCCGCACCGTCGTCGTGGGCCGTCGTCGGCAGCGTCGTCCTCGGCGACTTCGGAGACGTCTCCGGCGGCGACGCGCTGCCCGAGGCCCGACGGGAGGCCGTCGGCGACGCGCTCCTCGAGCTGCACGCCACCGCCGACACCGTCCTGGCCCGCGGCGGCGTCTCGGGCAAGCGACGGCAGCCCGACATCGAGGTCGTCGCCGGGACCGGCGAGACCGAGACCGTCCACGTCGAGCACGGAACGCGGTACGCCCTGGACCTCGGGACGGTGATGTTCTCGCCCGGGAACAAGGCCGAACGCGCCCGGATGGGCGAGGTCGTCGCCGCGGACGAGCGGGTGTTCGACATGTTCGCCGGCATCGGCTACTTCGCGCTCCCGATGGCCCGAGCGGGCGCCGACGTCACGGCCGCCGAGATCGAGCCGGCGGCCTACCGGTATCTCGTCGAGAACACCCGCCTCAACGACGTGACGGACCGGCTCCGGCCGGTGCTCGGGGACTGCCGCGACGTCGAGACGACCGCCGACCGGGTCGTGATGGGCTACTACGAGGCCCACGAGTATCTCGACGCGGCGCTCGCCGCGCTCGTCTCCGGCGGCACCCTCCACCTCCACGAGGCCACGCCCGACCAGCTGTTCCCCGACCGCCCCGTCGACCGGCTCCGGGCGGCGGCCGAGGCGACCGATCGGTCGGTCGACCTGCTCGACACGCGGGTCGTGAAGGACCACAGCGCCGGCGTCGTCCACGGCGTCGTCGACGCTCGAATTCACTGACAGGACACGCACGTCGTGACAGCTGAGGATCACCGACCTCCGCCATCGAGTGATACAGGTGGACCTTCCGCGCGGCCGGGCCCACAATTTTTACTCGCCTGGAGGGTACCGGAACTATGGTCCGTCTCATCGAGTTGATCGTCGGGCTCGTCTTGCTCCCCTGGGCGCTGTGGTCGTTGTGGTACCCACGGAAGGACTTCGAACTCGGCAAGAAGATCGGCTTTCTCGGAATTCGCTGCCGGGAGCAACTCGAACTGAACAGGTTCGGACTTCTCCGACACCGTATCGGGACCACTATCTTCGTGCTGTTGGCGGTGTTTCTCATCATCGACTCCATCTATCTCTTGACCTGACGCGACCGGACACCTCGGACGGTCCAGCTGGTTGCTGAATGCCCCGTGACACAACCCCGCGTAGCTCTTTGTAGCTGCCGCTAAGAGAGACCGTCATGTACGTCGACTGCGGGGCGCTCGTGGACGGCACGGGAGACGTGATCGAGGACGCCCGGTTTCGGATCGATGACGGCGAGATAACGGCCGTGGGACGACTCGAGGACGTCGCGGCCGACGGCGAGCGCGTCGACCACTCCGGCGAGGTCGTCGTCCCCGGGTTCGTCGACGCCCACGTCCACCTGCAGGGCCTCCGCACGATGGACCCGACCGACTGGGTGCTCGCCGACGACGCCGAGTGTGCCGCCCGTGCCACCGTGGACTGCCGTCGCCTGCTCGCGGCCGGCTTCACCAGCGTGCGGGACCTCGGCAGCACCGTCGCGTTGGGCCTCCGGGACGCCATCGCCGACGGCGACGTCGCGGGCCCCCGGATCTACACCAGCGGCCGCGCCATCTCCCAGACCGGCGGCCACGGCGACGCCCACTTTCTCCCGCACGAGTGGGCCGGCGAGAGCGGGCTGGGCATCGCGACGCTGGCCGACGGGGAGGCCGAGTGCCGGAAGACCGCCCGACGGCGCCTCCGGAACGGCGTCGACTGTCTGAAGATCATGACGACCGGCGGGGTGCTCTCCGAGTAGGACGAGCCGGACCACCGCCAGTTCACCGACGCCGAGATCCGGGCGCTGGTCGAGGAGGCCCACCGCGCCGACCGCCAGGTCGCCAGCCACGCCCAGGGTGCCGCCGGCGTCACGGCGGCGCTGGAGAACGGCGTCGACACCATCGAGCACGGCTTCCACCTCGACGACGAAGCCATCGACCTGCTCGTAGAAACTGACGCCACGCTGGTGCCGACGTTGTCGATCATGTTCCGGATCGTCGAGGAGGGGGCGGACCACGGCGTCCCCGAGTACGGGCTCCGGAAGTCACGCGAGGCGTTCGTGGCCCACGTCGAGTCGACGCGGCGCGCTCACGCGGCCGGCGTCCCCGTCGCGACCGGGACCGACTTCCTCGGCGCGCCGCTGGTCCCGCACGGGGAGAACGCCCTCGAGCTGGAACTCCTGGTCGAGGAGATCGGGCTGTCGCCCCTCGAGGCCATCGAGGCCGCCACCGGCATCGCGGCCCGCACCGTCCCGGACGACGTCGGCGACCTCCGGCCGGGCGCCCACGCCGACTTCGTTGCCCTCGACGCCGATCCGCGGGACGGCATCGAGGCCGTCCGCGAGGTCGCGGCGGTTTACAAGGGCGGCGAGCGGGTCGCGAACGGTGCGAGCGATTTATAGGAGCGAGCCGGCAACGACGGGTATGGACCGGCAGAAGCTGTTCGCGCTGTTCTTCGCCCTGCTGATGATGACCTCCATGGTCGCCTACGCGGCCACGTTCTTCTGACCGCGGCGGGTCAGCTGCCGCCCCGGGCGGCCGTCAGCGGGTGGTTTCGATGCCGCCGAGTCTCACCGTTCAGCGGGCCCGCTAGCCGCCGCCGGTTCGTCGTCGTCCTCGAGGTCGATTTCCTCGAGATCGATCCCCTCAGTCGTCGTCCGTTCGGGTTCGCGGGGCGGTCTCCGGCACGTTCCCGTCGAGGGTGTCCGTGTCGACCGCCGTTTCGAGGTCGAGACGGGCGAGCGACTCGCGAGTCGGCAGTCCCTCCTGGGTCCAGCCACGGGCCGTGTAGTAGGCGTCCAGGAGGGCGTCGAACGCCGCGGGGTCGATGCGGTCGCCCTCGGCGGGCCCGTCGGCGATCGGTTCGGTGAACGCCTCGGGCAACTCGTCGCCGGCGCGGTCGAAGCCCTCGCGGGCGTTGAACAGACGCACGAGCGTCCAGACCCGTTCGCCGACCAACTCGAGGTCGGCGGGGTCGTAGTGGTTGCCGAGCGCGTCGAACCACTCGGCGCCGAGATCGTCCCACAGCACTTGGCCGGCGAAGTCGTCGGCGACGAGACTCCACAGCACCGATCGGGTGTTCTGGGCGGTGACGACGGCGGCGACTCGCTCCCGCGTGTCGGCGGTCTCGGTGAAGGCCTCCCACTCGACGGGACGGGCCCGCCGGTGGCAGCCACCGCGGTCGCTCGTCGCGTAGGCCAGTGCCATCCCGGCCGCCGCCCGGGGGTCGTAGGCGGGCACCGCCATCGATTTGACCGTGGGGATGAGGTCGTCGGTCCCGTAGGCGTCGGTCGCCGCGTCGACGCCGTCGGCGAGGGTCTCGGCGACGCCCGCCTCGCAGGGGCCGTCGGCGCCGGTCGCGATCGCTTCGATGAGCGTCCGGGCCCCGTCGGCGTCGCCGAAGGCCAACTCGCAATCGAGGCGGCCGGCCTCGGCGGCCCGCATCGCCCACGCGACGGCGTTGCCGGCGGAGATGACGTCGATGCCGAGGCGGTCACAGAGCCCGCCCAGCTCCGCGACGGCGTCGAACTCCCCGACGCCGAGGCCGGCGCCGAGTGTCATCGGCGTCGCGCCGCGCGGGACCGACGTCCCGTCGTCGGTCTCGATCTCGAAGCCGCCGGGCACCTCCCAATCGGGGTGTTCCCGGCCGATGGCGGCCTCGGCGGCGGCCTCGACACCGATGTCGTCGACGGCCTCGAACTGGTCGCGCTGCCAGCCCTCGGTGGCGAGGGCGCCCACCTCGTTGGCGAAGTCGATGCTCTCTATGGTCCCGCCGGCGGCCTGCCACCGGCCGGTGTCGGCCTCGGCGTACTCCCGCTCGTAGCGCGCCCGGAGGTCGGCGAGTTCGGGCGGTATCTCGGGGGCCACGTCCCGGACGACGACGGCCTTGAGCCGTTTCGAACCCATCACCGCGCCTGCGCCGCCGCGGCCGGCGTGGTGGTCGCCGGCATCCGAGGCGACGGTGGCGTAGGCGACGCCGCGTTCGCCGGCGGGCCCGATGCAGGCCACGCCGGCATCGGGGTGGGCGTCGGCGACCGCGACGGTGTCCTGGCCCCACGTGTCGGCGGGCTCGATCCGCGCGTCGCCACCATGGACGACGATCCGGACCGGTTCGTCGGCTTCACCGGTCACGAGCAACGCCAGGCAGTCCGACAGCGACCCGGCGAGGCGCCCGGCGAACTCGCCGCCGGCGTAGGAGTCCAGGAACCCGCCCGTCAGCGGCGATTTCGTCACCGCGGCATAGCGGGGTTCCCCCGGCAGGTAGCCGGAGAGCGGGCCGATACAGAAGCCCAACAGGTTCTCCGGACCAAGCGGGTCGACCCCGGCGTCGAGTTCCTCGTAGAGGTAGCGCGCGCCGAGGCCCTTGCCACCGAGAAAGCGGCGACGCCACCGCTCGGGGACGCGTTCGCGGCTGACGGTCCCCGCGGAGAGGTCCGCTCGCAGGACGTGATCGCGGCCGGCCATTCCCCGGACGCTTCGTGACTCGCGGGCAAAAACTATGTGGCGGGCACCGAGGCAGTACTCAGACAAGCGACGGTGGCCGGCACAACCGACCTCAGGAGGGGGCTTCGGAGGACAAACCAAATAACCCGGAGTATGATCTGAACACCGCCCACGGCGCATGGCGTGGCGGTGGGACGGGGCGCGCCGGACGGAACGACTCACACTAGTCACCGCCGCTTCCACGGGCCGACCGACAGTATCAAAAGAAGCTCGACGAGGCCTCCGCCTCGACCCGCTCGGCCTCGTCGTTGATTTCGACGGTGAAGGTTTCCTCGCGGCGCTCGCCCTCCTGTAGCGCTATCTGCCGGGAGAACTCGTCGAGCACCGTGTCCTGTTCGTCGTAGGTCTTGATGACGATCTCCGCCTCGCCGGCGGCACCACTGTTCTGCACCTCGACGGTTATCTCCGTCGGCCCGACCAGCTGTCCCTCGGCGGTGACGTCCTCGACCGTTGGCTCCGGCTGGCTGCAGCCGGCGAGCCCGACCGCGGCCGCCGCACCCGTCGTCGCGAGAAACTCGCGCCGTTCCATGACACGATTGCCATCCGGCCTTCAGATGAAGGTTGTGATTCTCCCGGCGGAGCGACCACAGTCCGCCGGTCCCTCGATCTCGGCGGCCTCGTAGGTCCCCAACCGGCGTGCCCGCTCCGTGATCTCGGGCGTGTCCATCGACAGCAGCGGCCGGTGGACCGGCAGGTCGACGTCAACCGTCGGTCACCGCGTACAGGTCCCCGGCCCCGGTGGTGAAGTACAGCGTGCCGTCGCCGACTGCGATCTGCTCCTCGGTCCCGACAGCGGGACTATCACTGTCATACTCGATGCCGCGGGTGGTGAACCGCCACTCCCGGTCGCCGGATTCCCGGTCGACGGCGGTAATCGCGCCTCGAGGTCCGTCTCCGTCGACGGGGTCCGCTCGGCCGACGTAGACCCTCGACCGGCCGACGACCGGGCGGCCGAGTTCACGGTCGGTCTCCTCGGACCCGGCCGTCCACAGCGTCTCTCCGGTTTCGGCGCCGAGTGCGGACAGGGTGCCGCCCGCGACGGCGTACACCCGGTCGCCGTCGACTGCAATCCCCGT
>PXQY01000052.1:8086-12148 GCA_003021745.1 Halobacteriales archaeon QH_7_69_31 | reverse complement strand
GACCGCCGAACGGAACGTCGCGATGTTGTCGGCCGTCGTGAGGCCGTCGTCGTACTTGAAGTCGATCTCGTGTTGGCCCTCGGCGACCTCGTGGTGGCTGGCCTCGATCTCGAAGCCCATCTCCTCGAGCCCGTAGATGATGTCCCGGCGGACGTCGCTGGCGAGGTCCTTCGGGGCGAGGTCGAAGTAGCCGCCGTGGTCGCTCGGCGTGGTGGTGGCGCGGCCGTCGTCGTCCTCCTCGAACAGGAAGAACTCGGGCTCCGGTGCGGCGTTGACGGTGTAGCCCATCTCGTGGGCGCGGTCGAGCGCCCGCTTGAGCACCTGTCGCGGGTCGCCCTCGAACGGTTCGCCCGTGCTGGTGTCGTAGACGTCACAGATCAGCCGGGCGGAGGCGGCATCCTCGCTTTCGCGCCACGGGAGCACGGCGAACGTGGTCGGGTCGGGCATGAGCCGCATGTCGGACTCCTGGATGCGGACGAACCCCTCGATGGAGGAGCCGTCGAAGTAGATGCCCTCCGTGAAGGCCTTCTCGGCCTGGTCGGCCGGCACCGAGACGTTCTTCACCGTGCCCAGGATGTCCGTGAACTGGAGCCGCAGGAAGTCGACGTACCGCTCGTCGATCTCCTCTAGGACGCGCTGTGCTTCCGGGGAGAGGCCACCGTCGGTGGCGACGTTGTCGTTCGTCATCTTTCTCGACGCCGGAAACGATGAGTCCTGCTACTAAAGCGTTACTGATTTGCGCAAATCTCCCTCCGCTCCGGAGAGAACTGTATGTTCGTAAAGTTCTAAACCCTGGGGCCGGTACCGGGGCGGTATGACGTACGAAAACCTCGACCGCCGGCTGGTGAACGCGCTCCTTTCGGACGGCCGCGCCTCGCTCCGCTCGCTCGGGGAGGACCTCGACGTCTCGGTGACAACCGTCTCGAACCACATCACCGACCTCGAGGAGCAGGGCATTATCCGGGGGTACGTCCCCGAGGTGAACTACGGCCGGCTCGGCTACGACGTGACCGCGATCATCCAGCTGAAGGTCGAGGGCAGCGCCCTCCCGGAGATCACCGACCGTCTCGGCGACCAGACCCACATGACGTCGGTGTACGAGGTCACCGGCGACCACGACATCGTCGCCATCGGGAAGTTCGCCGACACGGACCACATGAACGACCAGATCAAGGAACTGCTCACCGACCCCGACATCAACGAATCGAACACCTCGGTGGTCCTGAACCCTGTCGTCGAGCACGAGCAGTTCGACCTCGACGTCTGAAACCGGCGCCGGCCGACCCGGGGTCGCCGGCCGACGCGCTGATCGGGGGCGCCACGGCAGTTTTCTTGCGAACCGTTTGCCCCTTCAGCAATGTTTATCACGAACGATGGTGTATGGTACCCCACGACACACTATGACCACCCACCTCACCGAGGAACTCGTCCACCACGACTTCGCCGACCCGCCCGGCGGCGACGACGAGGACGGCAGCGACGTGGACCGGACCGACTGACCGACGCGCGTCGGCCGCGGACGGCTCCCGACGCCGGCCGACCAGCGGCAGCTATCTCCTTTCCGGGCCACCGGCTCCGATCGCTCGCAGCACCCTCCGCCGTGTCGGCACGCTCCCTCGTCCGGTCGGCGGATAGAATTCGGGAAGTCTTCATGGTCACACCGCTCCGGTCGTGCTGGCCGGCCGGTCACTGCCGACAGTAGTCGACGAAGTTTCGCAGGATCTGCAGGCCGGTCTCGCCCGATTTCTCCGGGTGGAACTGCGTGCCGAAGACGTTGCCCGCCTCGTCGGCGACGATGGAGGGGAAGTCGCCGCCGTAGTCGGTGGTCGTGACGACGGCTGTCTCGTCGTCGGGCCGGGCGTAATAGGAGTGGACGAAGTAGGCGTACTCGCCGTCCACGGAGCCGCCGGCTCCGTTCGCTCGGGAGGTCTCCGAGGGCCCGCCGTCGACGCCCGCGACGATGGGGTGGTCGCGCTCGACGTCGAGTTCGTTCCACCCCATGTGCGGGACCGTCAGTGCCTCGTCGAACCGGACGTTCCGCCCGGGGACGAGGTCCAGCCCCTCGACGTCGCCCTCGCCGACGTGGTCGGCCTCCTCGCTTCCGGTCAGCAGCATCTGCATCCCGAGGCAGATGCCGAACACCGGCCGGCCCTCGGCGGCGGCGTCGGTCAGGGCCCCGCGGAACGGCCCGGCGTTCTCCATGCCCTCGCTGAAGGCGCCGACGCCGGGCAGGACGATGCCGTCGGCGTCGTCGAGTGCCCCCGGTTCGTCGGTCAGCGTGACGTCGGCACCGGCCCGTTCGAGACCGCGGGTGACACTGCGGAGGTTCCCGAGGCCGTAGTCGACGACGGCGATCGGTGGCTCGCTCGGCACACCGACGGTTCGCGGCGGGGCGGGAAATCGCTTTCCGTTCCTGCCGGTGACGGCACTTTCCCGGGCCGGGTTGCCCGGCGAACTGCCTCCGGCCCGGTGTGGCTGGTCTCCGGGGCGTCACCCGACCGGACCCCTGGGAAACAGAGTGCTATATAGCCCCGAGTGGAAAGTTTTAGATGGGTCTTCCGAGACCCTCCCACGTAACGCATGACACGGCGTCGTACCTTCCTGGAGACGGCGGGAGTCGTGGGGTCTACGGTGGCGGTGGCCGGCTGTCTCGGCCTCGGGGGCGAACCGTTCAACGACGGCGAGATCGACTTCAACGTGTCGCCGAGCGTCCCACAGGAGGACCTCGAGGTACAGTACTCGCCTGTCCGGGAGTTCCTCTCCGAGGAGTTCGACCGGACCACGAAGATGAACCTCGCGGACAACTACAGCGCGGTCATCGAGGCCCTCGGCTCGGGGACGACCGACGTCGCCGAGACCGGGCCCCTCGCGGCCGCCCTCGGCGTGAACGACGACAGCGCCGAGATCATCCTCCAGCGAAAGGGATTCGGCACCTGGACGTACAAGAGCATCATCGCCGTCCGGCCCGATAGCGATATCGAGGAGGTCGCCGACATCGAGGGCAGATCGGTCGCCTTCTCGGACCCGCTGTCGACGAGCGGCGCACTGTACCCCCTGTACAACATCAGCCAGGCGGGCGTCGACATCGGGAACCTCCCCGAGGGCAACGGATCGGAGGCCGCCTTCGACGCCGTCTTCGCCGGGGGCCACGTGAGTTCCTACGAGCAGCTCGTCCAGGGCCAGGTCGAGGCCGCCGGGATGGGCGGGTTCGTCCGCGACACCGGCGCCGGCCCGAGCCCCGAGGAGTTCGAAGCGGACGCACGGACGCTCGCGGAGTCCACCGGCCTCCCGCGTGCACCCATCGTCGTCAGTCCCGAGCTGAGCGACGACCGCACGGCGACCCTCCAGCAGGCGTTCGTCGACGCGCCACAGGAGATCTACTGGGGCGCCGACGGCGAGGAAGGCACGGACGACGACCTCTGGTTCGACGACGTTCGCGAGTCCGACGTCGAGGAGTACCAGAGCGTCGTCGACGTCGCGACGGAACTCGGCGTCGGGACGGGCGTCTTCGAGTCGAACTGACCGGCTGCGGGCACGAACCGCCACGGTATTGAGAGCCCGGGCGCAACGGCTCCACCACGGGTCTCACGAGATGACTGCCGTCGAACTGGCCGACGTGCGGAAGGAGTACGGGGACGACACCGTCGCCCTTCGGGACGTCTCGCTCGCGATAGAGCCCGGCGAGTTCGTCGTCCTGTTGGGCCCGTCGGGTGCCGGAAAGTCGACGTTGCTCCGCGTCCTGAACGGCCTCACGCCACCCACGGAGGGCACGGTGACGGTCGGCGGGGCGGACCCCCGCGAGCGCTCCGGCGAGACCGTCGGGATGGTGTTCCAGATGCACTACCTCATCGAGAGCATGTCGGCCTACCGGAACGCCCTGACCGGGGCACTCGGGCGGACCGGCACGCTCCGGAGCATCTGTACGGCCTACGACACCGAGACCAAACGGGACGCCCTCGAGGCCCTCCACACCGTCGGGCTGCTGGAGGCGGCGACCCAGCGCGCCGGATCGATGAGCGGCGGCCAGAAGCAGCGGGTCGGCATCGCGCGGGCGCTGGTCCA
>PXQY01000052.1:0-7869 GCA_003021745.1 Halobacteriales archaeon QH_7_69_31 | reverse complement strand
CCGGCCCGGCCCGACCCCGACACGACCGGCGAACGGGGGCCGCCGGACGCCACCACCGAGGGCGGTGAGCCGACGTGAGTCCATCCAGCATCGACGACCAACTCGCGACGATCGAACGCTCCCGGACGATCCGACGGATAGCGACCGTGCTGTTCGTGGTCCTCGTCGGGGTGGCCACCTACTACGGCCTCCAATTCATCCGGTTCGAATGGCGGTCGCTTCTGATCAACCTGAGCGGCGGGGCGACGTTCCTGAACGGCTTTTTCCCAGTCGACTTCGTGGACTTCACCCTCTACTCGAAGGACAACGAGATCACCGGGTTCGACGCGGTCATCGCCAGCTTCGCGAACTTCCCCGACGCCTTCGTCGACTCGTTTGCCTCCCAGCGGACCAGCCTCGTGCGAACCTCCTTCGTCACGCTGTTGCTCGGCTTCCTGGGGACCGTCATCGGGTTCCCGCTGGCGCTGGGCTTCGGGATCTTGGGCAGCGAACGGGTCACCCCGTTTCCCCTGAACTTCCTGTTCCGGGGGACGATGAGCGCCATCCGGTCGATCCCGGCGCTCGTCTGGGTGTTCATCTACGCGCCGCTCGTGGGCATCAACCCCAGCGGGGCCGTCCTCGCGGTCGGGACGGACACGATCGGCAACCTGGGCCGGCTGTTCACCGACGAACTCGAGGAGATCGAGGAGGGCCCGATCGAAGCGATCGGGTCGACCGGCGCCGCGCGGTCGCAGGTCATCTCCTTCGGGATGTTGAGCCAGGTGTCCCGATCGTTCATCGCCTGGACGCTGTACATCCTCGAGATCAACGTCCGGATCGCGATCGGGCTCGGGATCGTCGGTGCCGGCGGCATCGGCTTCTACATCGACAGCATGCAGGGCGTCCGCGCGTACCAGCGGATGGCCGCCGGGATCGTAATGGTGTTTTTCATCGTCGTCTCGGTGGAACTGATCTCCTCGCGGCTCCGCGCCCGCCTGCGGCCCGGCGACCACGGGGGCCGCGGGTTAGTCGACGTGCTTCGTGGCCTGGGCGACTACCGTCGGTGGCTCGGCGTCAACCCCGAGCGCGAGGACACATCGGACGACTCGTAGCCGCGCGGTCAGAACTCCCCAAGCCGCGACTGTCCACCGTCCGCCGCGTCGACCAGCGCGACCGCCTCGTCGAGTGCCGCCCCGAGCGTCTCCCGCTGGCCGGGGTCGTACAGCGTCGCCGCCGGGTGGACACAGACCAGCACGCGGTGCGTCCGGTCGCCGAGCCGCGCGTCGTACAGCGTCCCGGCCTCCGCCGTGACGGCGACGGACCGCTCGAGGAGGTGCTCGGCGGGCACCTTCCCGAGCGCGACGACGACCTCGGGGTCGACCGCGGCCAGCTCGTCGGCGAGGTACCCCCGGCAGTTCCCGAGTTCCTCGACCGTCGGGTCCCGGTTGTCCGGCGGGCGACACCGGACGCAGTTGGTGATCCGGACGTCCCGACGGGCGAGCCCGCGGTCCCGCAGTGCTGCGTCGAGGACCTGCCCGGAGCGGCCGACGAACGGCTCGCCCTCGGCGTCCTCCTCGGCGCCCGGTGCCTCGCCGACGAAACAGAGGTCGGCGTCGGCGGGCCCGACACCGTTGACGATGCGGCTCCGGGCGTCACACAGCGCCGGACACCGCGTGCACGCCCGGACCTCCAGGCCCTCCTCCATACCGGCGGCTCGACCCCCGGCGAGTTAATCCCGCCGGAAGTCGTCGGCGGCCCTGGCCGCCCGCTTGGCCACCCGGACCGGTTCCGGCCGGCGCTCGTGGGTGAACGCCGCCAGCGCCCGGTCGGCCGCGTCCGGCTCGATGCCGGTGCAGCGGACGAAAAGCGGGCCGTCGCCGACTTCCTCGAGACGGCGGCGCTCCGGGAGCGCCTCGTAGGTCGCGAGCCGCTCGCCGCGGGCCGGCGGGTCGAAGGCCTCGGCGATGGCGTCGGCGAGACCGTCGCTGTCCTCGTAGGCGACGGCGAGGACGGGTCGGTCGACCGCCGCCGCGAGCCGACCGAGGTCGACGACGTTGTACCACGCCGGCGCGACGCCCGACAGGAGCAGGTAGCTGACGTCCGCGCGGCCGAGGCGGTGCCAGGCGTCGACGATGGCGTCGGTCGCGTCCGTGCCGCCCACCGTACACTCTGCGAACACGAGGTCGTCGACCGTCCGGTCGGCCCGGACGACCGCGCCGGCGAGCGTGCTTTGTGTCTTCTCGTCGTCGGTGCCGCGGTAGGACTCCGCCACGCCGAGGGCCCGGCGCCCCGGCTTCACTGCCCCTGGATCTCCTCCAGCGTCTCGAGGAGGTCCTCGCTCGAGGCCTCGGCGTACTCGAACTCGAGGTCTCCGTCGTGGGCGGCGGGCCGCGAGCGCTCACCCGCCTCGAAGTCGGTATCGAGTTCCATGTTGTCCTGTTCGGACTCGTCGTAGCTCCCGAATCCCATGGCCACACGAGACTGGGTTCCGCATGGGTTTAAGCGCCACGCCGCTCCGCACGACACTGGTCAGATTAGGATGCCGTTCATCAGACAGCTCGACTCACCGGGCTTAGAGCTTCAGTCGGCCCCTCGGAGAATCACATCGGGCGGGACTCCGCAAGGGGCCGGCTTCTCGGGGAAGGACGGCGACGCAAGCACTGCAGCGAACAACGTGAGCGAGGCGCGCAGCGAGCCGCCCGACCCGAGAAGCCGGGGGCTTGCGTCCACCGGAGGAATACTCCACGCGTAAACTGAACACTGCCCTCCGCATGGCCACCCACGTCGGTACCGGAACGGACCGTCCGCGGTGCGGTGGCGGCACGGCCCGAACCGTGACCCGCCGAGGCCGGCGCGATAGCGGTCCCGCCAGCGTGAAGGTGCCGGCCGCCCAGCCGCCGCCATGGACGTCACCACCGTCACCGCCGGGGCCGAGTCGTTCACCTGCAACGCGTTCCTCCTGGAGGGCGATCGGACCGTGCTCCTCGACGCGGGCGCGACGGACACCGTCGTCGGCGCCATCGAGTCCCGGACCGCCGCCCTCGACGCCGTCGTGCTCACCCACCAGCACGGCGACCACGTCGGCAGCCTCGACGCGGTGCTTTCCGCCTTCGACGCGCCGCTGTACGCCCACGGCGACCACCCCCGTCGGACCCACGAACTCGAGGACGGCGACCAGGTGTTCGCCGGCGACGAGGCCTTCGACGTCGTCCACACGCCCGGCCACGCCGACGACCACATCTCAATGGTCTCGGAGACGACGCTCTTCAGCGGCGACGTCGTCGTCCACGACGACGGCGCCTTCGACGACGGCAGCTTCGGCCGGACCGACATGGCCGGCCAGTCCCGGGAGGTCCTCATCGAGAGCATCGAGACGCTTCTGGACCGGATGCCCGACGGCGTCGAGCACATGTACGCCGGCCACGGCGACGCCTTCCACGGCGACGTCCGCGACGTCGTGGAGACGGCTCTGGAGCGCGCCGAACGGCGGGAGCCGAAGTACCCCGAGGAGTGAGTCAGGCCCCGGCCGTCGTCGGAGACGAGCAGTTCGACCCGGGTGGCCGACGCGTCGGTCTCGATGCCGACCTCTGGACGGTCGCCGCCGTGGACGAGGGCGTTCTCCACCAGCTCGCCGATGGCCGTCTCCAGGGGGCCCGCATGCACCTCGCGGCCGTGCATCACCCCGACGACGCCGGCTAACGACATGAAGGTACTGACGGGATCGAACTGGATAGTGACCCGGCTGGCGGGTCGCATTGACCGGTTATCAGTAGAAGGCGGCCGGTTTCAGGCCCGTGGCGGTCCTTCGCCAGCGGCCGGTTTCAGGCCGCGCGGCGGTCCTTTGCCTTCGGCCGAAGCTTCCCGTAGCCGCACTTCCGACAGCGGTCGGCCCGCTCCGGGTTCCGGGCGTTGCAGCGCATGCAGATCATCTTCTCGAGGGTGCGGGCCTCCGCCTCGTCGAACCTGGCCATACCGGGCCGAGGCGGTGCCGCCGGATAACCCTTACCGTTCCGCTTATGAGACGGCCCGACCACCGCCCGGTATGTACGACCGGGTGGCGGACCTCCCGCTCGTCGTGGAGGAGTACGCGCTGACGGCAGCGACGCTCGAGACCTCCAGTGAGTTCACGCGCGTCTCGACGACGGTGGAGTTGTCCGGCGAAGGCGAGACGGGCCGGGGGGAGGACGTGGGGTACGACGCCGACGACCAGCGACGGTTCCAGGACGCCTACGGCGACGGCGGCCTGGACCTCGCCGGCGAATACACGGTGGCGTCGTTCTCGAGCCGGCTCGACGACCTGGATCTCTTCCCGGCGCCGGCGACCCGCGAGCACGACCGCCACTACCGCCGCTGGGCCCTCGAGAGCGCCGCCCTCGACCTCGCGCTCCGGCAGGCCGACACCGACCTGGCGAGTGCGCTCGATCGGTCCTACGACCCGGTCCGGTTCGTCGTCAGCACCCGGCTGGAGTCGCCGACCCGGCTCGACGACCTCCGGGCGGTCCATCCGGACGCGGAGTTCAAACTGGACCCGACCGACGACTGGGACGACGCCCTCGTCGACGCGGTCGCCGACCGCGGGGGCGTCCGCGTCCTGGACCTGAAGGGCCACTACGAGGGCACCTCGGTGGACGGCTCCGTCGACCCGGCCCTCTACCGACGCGTCGTCGAGGCATTCCCGGCCGCGGTAATCGAGGACCCGGCCTGGACGGACGCGACCCGACCGGTCCTCGAGTCGGAACGGGACCGCATCGCGTGGGACGCCCCCATCACCGGCCTTGACAGCGTCCATGACCTCCCGTTCGAGCCCGACTGGCTCAACATCAAACCCTCCCGGTTCGGCACCGTCGAGTCGCTCCTGGAGACGATCGCCTACTGCGAGCACGAGGGCGTGACGATGTACGGCGGCGGCCAGTTCGAACTCGGGGTGGGCCGCGGCCAGATCCAGGCGCTGGCGTCGCTGTTCTACCCGAACGCCCCGAACGACGTCGCGCCCGGCGGCTACAACGCGGCGGATCTTCCCGAGGACCTTCCGACGAGCCCGCTCGGCCCGCCGTCGGCTCCCTCTGGCTATCATTGGTGACGAGGACGACGTTAGGCGGCCGGGGGTGTATCATAGCCCGACGTATCGTCCGTCGTCAACGGAGCGCCAGTCCTCGACGGATCCTCACTCCGCGTCGAGGTACTCCGCCTGGACCGCGAGCACCTCGTCGGCGTCCGCACACGCCGCGTACCGGTCGAGCGGCTCCGCGTTCAACTCGAGGAACGTGTGGCCCCAGGTGAACTTCCCGAGGACGCGCTCTGCGTGCTCTCGGTTGCCGAGGATGCGGAGGGCGCCGGCGAAGGCTTCGACGGTCGACAGCCGGAACGGCGTGCCGTAGCTCACCGGGTTGCCGGCGACGAGGAACGGCAGGGCCCGATGGGGACCCTCGAGCTCGAACGCCTCCGCGTCGGCGGTCTCCCACGAGCAGTCCAGTGCGAGGAGTCGGTCGCCGGGCGCGTCGTCCGCGGGCGACAGCGCCCGCTCGGCGTGGGGATCGAGCATCAGGCCAGGCGGCGTCGCACGGGCCGACCGGTGGAGCGCGGCCAGGTCGAACCGGGCGAGCTTCCGGGCCGAGCACTTCTCGGGGTCGTCGTCGCCCTCGTACCGGACGTGCAGCTCCACGCCGTCGCTTGCCCGCCGGCGGCCAAAAGTGACTCGACGAACGCGGTTCCCCCGGGGCCCGGGCGGGTTACTTTGCGGTCCCGGCCGCCCGCCTGCTCGCTCGGGGACTACCCGTCGCCGACGGCCGACTCGCCGACGGGCTCTCCGCCCTCGATCCGGTCGAGGCCGCCCATGTAGGGCCGGAGCGGCCCGGGGACCTCCACCGTGCCGTCGTCGTGCTGGTAGTACTCCATGATGGCAACGACGACCCGGGGGATGGCGACGCCAGACCCGTTCAACGTGTGGAGATACGCCGCCGACTCGTGCTGTTCCGGCCGGTACTGAATGGCCGCCCGCCGGGCCTGGAAGGCCTCGAAGTTCGAAACCGAGGAGACCTCGAGCCACCGGCCGCCGGTAGCGGGCCCGTCGGGCGCGTCGTCGGCCGGCGCCCACACCTCGATGTCGTACTTCCTCGCCTGCGAAAAGCCCATGTCCCCCGTGCACATCTCCAGGACCCGGTAGGGGAGCCCGAGTCGCTCGAGGACCGCCGTCGCCTCGCCGAGGAGCCCCTCCAGGCGGTCGGAGCTGTCCTCGGGCCGGACGAAGTTCACCAGCTCGACCTTGTTGAACTGGTGGACCCGCACGATGCCGCGGGTCTCGGTCCCGTGCTCGCCGGCCTCACGCCGGAAGTTCGGGGTGTACGCCTGGTGCTTGATCGGGAGGTCCTCGTCCAGCAGGATCTCGTCCCGGTACAGGTTCGTCACCGGGACCTCGGCGGTCGGCAGCAGCCAGAGGTCCTCGTCGTCGTACGGCTCGTCGTTCGCGCCCCCGAGCCGGTAGGCGTCCTCGACGAACTTCGGGAGCTGGCCGGTCCCCCGCATCGACGCCGAGTCGACCGGGATCGGCGGGAACACGTCGGTGTACCCGTGGGCCTCCCGGTGGGTATCCAGCATGAACTGGACCAGCGCGTGCTCCAGCCGGGCGCCCTCGCCCTTGGCGACGTAGAACCCGCCGCCGGCGACCTTCGCGCCGCGGTCGAAGTCCAGGATCTCGAGGTCCTCCCCGAGGTCGTAGTGCGGGACGACCTCCTCGGGGAGGCCGCGGCGGTCGTCGAACCCCCAGCGGTCGACCTCGACGTTGTCCGACTCGTCGTCGCCGACCGGCGCCTCCGGGTGGGGCACGTTCGGCAGTTCCAGGAGTCGCTCCACCAGCTCCCCCTCGAGTTCGTCGGCCCGGCCCTCGACGGCCTCGAGTTCTTCCTTTAGCTTTTGGGACCGCTCGATGGCGTCCTCGGCGGCCTCCTCGTCGCCCTCCCGCTTCAGCTCGCCGATCCGGCTGGAGACCTCGTTGCGCCGGTACCGGAGGTCGTCGCCCTCCGCCTTAAGCTCCCGCCACGCCTCGTCCACCTCGAGAATCCGGTCTACGTCGACCTCGACGCCCTTCGTCTCGAGGGCCCGACGGACCTCCTCGGGGTGCTCACGGACGAACTGCCTCGATAGCATCTGTCGGCCGTTCGCTTCGGCCCCGCAAAGTCGTGTCGGTACCGTGGAAACGGGGCTCCCTGGGGTCGGCGTTCGCTGTTGGGGGAGGCGCCGCCGCTCGCCTCGGTGTCTCCACCGATCGCCCGTCGGGACGCCTGCCTGGTCGTCGGCCCCATACTGCCGGACGTACCTGATTCGACCGTAACCTTGCTCGTCCGGCCTGGATCGCACAGGTCAGACTATCCAGTTGAACGGGACTTCACGAACGTACGTCCGGCAGTATCAGTCGTCCACCACGACCTCGACGGGGTCCTCCTCGGACTCGGCCGCCCCGTAGTCGTCGCGGGACTGCCGTTGCTGGTAGAAGAGCGCGGCGGCGACGCCGAGGACGACCCACGATCGCCAGTTGGCGAGGTTCAGCGTGTAGCCGACCCCGAACGGTTTCTTCACGAGCATCCCCTCCTCGGGCTGCCAGTAGGACGAGACCATCCGGCCGAGCGACGGCTTCTGGAAGTTGTACGGGACGCCGAACAGCGTGCCGGACTGCGGCTTGTCGGGCATACCCGGCCGTTGGGCGCGGCGGGACTTATAGGCACGGCCCGCCTCCGGGAGTCGGCATCGGGTCGGCGGACCGGCTCGCGGCTTCGCCGCTCGCCCGTTCGGCGGCGCTCCCTGCGGTCGCGCCGCCCGGCTCGCGTGTCGTCGCTCCCGCTGCTCGCGGCTCGCTCCGCTCGCCGCTCGCCTATCCGAGGCGCTCGCTCCGCTCGC
>PXQY01000051.1 GCA_003021745.1 Halobacteriales archaeon QH_7_69_31 | reverse complement strand
AGCGAAGCGAGGCGAACGTCGCTGGACGAGCGACGCGAGTCCAGCGGGACAAGCACTGCAGCGAACGCAGTGAGCGAAGCGCGCAGCGAGCCGCGCGACTGGAGCCGGCCGAGGGCTTTCGAGGTTCATACGTCGAGTCAACAGCCACTACCACGAACTGTTCCATACACTCCCTACCTCGACCGATTCGGGATGGCGGACGACAGGGCATGCGAAGTGTTCTATCGTGTGCGGGAACCGCCAGCGGAGGATATTTCCACGCTGCCGCCCCTCCCTTCTCGCATGTACGACTTCGTCGTCGTGGGCGCCGGCCCGGCCGGCTCCCGGTTCGCCCGATCGGCGAGCCAAGGCGGCCGGGACGTGCTCGTCCTCGAGTCCGGCGAGGTCGGACGGCCACTGGCCTGTTCGGGCCACGTCAGCCTGGACGTCTGGGAGTTCGTCCCCGACGACGCCCGCCCGGAACTGTTCCAGAACGACATCTACGGGGCGCGGTTCCACCTCGGCGGCGGGGCCGACCAGCGGGAGGCCCCGGAGGGGCGAGCGGGAGGAGCGGAGCGACGACACGCGAGCCGCGAGGCCGACCGCAGGGAGGCCTCTGAACGAGCGAGCGGGAGGAGCGAACGAAGGGAGCGACGACACGCGAGCCAAGACGGTTACGCCTTCTACAAGAACCAGCCGGTCTCGAACGCCATCGACCGTGTCGGTCTGGACGAGACGCTGGCCGAGTGTGCCGCCGACGCCGGCGCCGAGGTCCGCGACGGCCACACCGTTACGCGCGTAGAGGAGGGGTCGGGCGGCGTCACGGTGACCGCCCGCGGCCCGGACGGCACCGAGACGTTCGGGGGCCGGATAGTCGTCGGGGCCGACGGCCCCCGGTCGAAGGTCCGCGAGGCGGTCGGGCTCCCGGAGCCGGACGAACTCCTCCATGGCGTGCTCGGCTTCGACGACGCCCCCGACCACCGGGACCACGTCGATGTCCACCTCACCGTCCCGCGGTTTTTCGCCTGGCGCATCCCGCGCGGCGACGCCGGCGTCGAGTACGGGCTGGCGGTCGCGCCGGGCGACGACGCCCCGTCTCGGTTCGACGCGCTGCTGTCCGACGCCGCCGCCCAGACGAAGCCGTTCACCGGCGGCGGCATCCTCTACGGCATGCGCGCGGCCGACGTCGCCGCCCGCGAGGTCGACCCGCGCCAGCCCGCGACACTCGACGACTACGAGCAGGCCTGGCGCGCCGAGCTCCGCCGGGACCAGCGGCTCGGCCACCTCATCCGCGCCGGCTACTCGATGCCGCGGCCCGTCCAGAAGGCGGGGCTGCGGGCGTTCAGCGGCGAGATCGGCGTCCACATGGACCGGCCGACGTCGGTGTTCTCGAAGGCACAGCTCCGGGCGCTGCTGTCGTGGGGGTGACCGGGATGGCCGGTCGAGACGCGATAGAGAGACCGACCCGCGTCGGTGGGATATCCGGCCCGTGACCGACGAGGCGACGACCGGGCCGGCGATGTCCACGGAACGTGAGTTCCGCGTCCTGCCGGGCCGGGACGACGCCGAGTGGCTGTTCCTCGACGTCGATTCGGCGGACCCGACCTACGTCCCGCGGGAGGCGGTGCCCGACGTCGACGCCGGCAACCGCGTCCGGGCGACGCTGTCCTGGGACGACGGGGAGCCGGTCGTCGAGGACCTGGCCGTCGAGGCCGCGACCACCGTCGCGTTCGTCGAGACCACCGAACCCATCTTCGAGGCCGCCGAGGAGTGCTTCGAGCGCGCGCGTGCGGGCGGCGAGCCGATGAACTCGCGGGTGACCTACGGCACCGACAACGAACCGAACGGGGTCGTCTACACGTTCGCCGACCAGCCGGGCAGTCGCGACCTGCTCGCGGAGTTCAGGGACGGCGGCACACCGCTGGAGCCGCTCGTCGACCGCGCCGCCCACCCCGAGGGCGTGGACCCGCCGTTCTCCGTCTACGTCATCGACCCGGCGGAGCCGTTCCTCGTCGTCTACATCGTGCTGGAGCCCGACGGGCTGCTGGACGAGACCGTCGCCGATACGTACCTCCGAGTCGGTGCGTCCGAGCAGTAGTCACTCGGTTCGCCGGACGTTGTGGCGGCCGAACCCATACCGGAGCCGGTTTGCGAGCCGTCGGGAGAACTTCCCGGGCTCGTCGACCCGCGAGTCGAACCGCTCGGCCAGCGCCGCGTGGATGAGCGGTATCGACACCTCCTGTTCGAGTGCCTCCTCGACGGTCCAGGTGCCCGTCGAGCCGCCGGCGACGTGGTCGGCGACCGTGCCGAGGTCGTCGCCCTCCTCGCGGAACGCCTCCTCGCAGAGCTCGAGCAGCCACGACCGGACGACTGCGCCGTTGTTCCACGTCCGGGCGACGGTCGCCATGTCGAGGTCGTACCGCCCCTCGGAGAGCAGCTCGAATCCCTCGCCGTATGCCTGCATCAGCGCGTACTCGACGCCGTTGTGCACCATTTTGACGTAGTGGCCGGCGCCGGACGGGCCCAGGTGCGCGTGGCCGTCGGGGCCGGCCGCGACGGCGTCGAAGACGGGGGCCAGTTCCCGGTAGGCCCACTCGGGGCCGCCGACCATGAGCGAGAACCCGAGGTCGGCGCCGGCCGGGCCGCCGGAGGTGCCACAGTCGAGGTAGGCAGCGTCGGCGGCGTCGGCGCGCTCGACGGACCGCTCGAAGTGGGAGTTGCCGGCGTCGACGACGACGTCGTCGCCGTCGAGGTGGGGATCCAGCTCCGCGAGCGTGTGGTCGACGGCGTCGCCGGCCGGCACCATCAGCCAGACGCGCGCGTCGGCCGGGAGACCGGCGACGAGGTCCGCGACGGAGTCGGCCGGGGTTGCGCCCGCGTCGGCCGCCCGTTCGCGGGCCGCCTCGTCGACGTCGTACGCGACGACCTCGTGGCCGGCGTCCCGTACCCTGTCGACGACGATGCGGCCCATCCGGCCCAGCCCGATCACGCCGAGGTGCATACCGCGACGTCGACCGCTGCCCAGGTGAGGGTTGTGGTTGCCCCGCCCGCCCGGGGACATAAATAGCCGGATAGAAGCGCCGACAGCCATATCAGCGTCGTTGCGGTTGGTCGAACGGAGAAGGATGGCCCGCCAGTACACCCGGCGAGTGCTCCTCGAGCTCGCCGCGACGGTGCCCGCTGCCGCCGGCGGCGTGGCAGCGGCGTCCCCACCCGGCGCGGACCGCCGCAGTGTCGACGCCGACGAGGCGTACCTCGAGCGGGAGGTGCGGAACTACGCGAAGACCCGGGAGGCCCCGGCCGAACAGGCCCGCGACCCGGACTTCATGCGCCGCTGGCAGAACCGGAGCCGGGCCAACGGCGCCGACTACGCCGAACGGGTCGCCGAGGAGCCGGGGTGGCGGAGCCACGCGAACCTCGGGGCCACCTGGAGCGAGCAGTGCACCGGCGACCCCGGGCTGTACCGGGACGTCGACACCCGGGGGTTCTACGGTCGCGTCGGCGACCGCCGCCGGGTCGCCTTCTACGACCGTCAAGGTGCCCGGCTCTCGGGGCACCTCTGGACGCCGAGCGAGGTCCCGCGGCCGGCAGCCACGAGGGCAGGGGAGGCCCGCGGTTCCGGCGCGGCGCCGGGCGGGCTCCCCGGCGTCGTCATCACGAACGGCTCCGTCCAGGCCCCGGAGACGCTGTTCTGGTGGGCCGCCCAGTCGCTCGTCGCCGCCGGCTACGTCGTCATGACCTACGACCCGCGCGGCCAGGGCCGCTCGGACAGCGTCACGCCGGACGGCGGCCGCGGCAGCAACGCCGACGCGGACGTATTCGTCTCGAACCAGGTCGACGCCGTCGACTTCTTCCGCTCGACGCCCGAGGAACCGTACGCGCCGAACGCCGAGTTCGACCGCGGCGACGGCGCCCCCGTGGCGCCGCACAATCCCGCCGCCGACGTCCTCGACCGCAACCGGCTGGGCATCGTGGGTCACTCCGCCGGCGCCATCGGCGCCAGCATCGTCCAGGGACTGGCGCCGTGGCCGACCGGCGGCGACAACCCCGTCGACGCCGTCGCCGCCTGGGACAACCTCGGTTCGAGCGAGGACGTCGCGGCCCGCCGGGCGGAACAGGAGGGCGAGGACCTCGCGCGGTTCCTCGGCGGCGTTCCCGACGGCGCGGTGGAGCCCCGGGTTCCCGCGATGGGCCAGTCCGCCGACTACTTCCTGTCGCCCCGACCGCACGCCCGACGGCCGGACCCCGACGCCAAGTCCATCGGGTTCGGGCGGTGGCGCGAGGCCGGTATCCCGGCCTACCAGCTCGTCGTCCGCGGCGGCACCCACTACGAGTGGTCCCGGACGCCGACGTTCCCCGCGACCTCCTGGGAGTTCGGGAACGCCTTGGCGGACCACTACACCGTCGCGTGGTTCGACCGCTGGCTCAAGGACGCGGATGAGCCGGGCTACCGGGACGCAACCGACCGCCTGCTCGCCGACGACGCCTGGGGCGACCACCTGAGCTTCCATTACCGTTCGAAACGCGCGTTCCCCGGGCGGAACGGACGGACCTACGACTGTGAGGATATCCGCGACGGTTGTGACGCCGGGTCGTCGCCCGGACGATAGACAGCGGACGGCTGCGGCGCCAGGACGGCCGGTGGGCCGCGCTGGATCGGCAAAGCAAGCGAACTTTTATACGCGGAAGGGCCAACCACTGTATATGAGCGCGACCTCGTCGGTAGTACGTGGGCTGTAATCGCGCGTCTTCTCCCCAGGCGCACGCACGTTGACTACCGGCGGGTCCACGCCCCCAGATCATGAACGAAGTTCCAGACAGCTACGACCCGGACGAGGCAGAGCCACGGTGGCGCGACCACTGGCAGGAGACCGACGTCTACGCCTACGAGGACGACCCCGACAAGCCCGACTACGTCATCGACACCCCGCCGCCGTACCCGACGGGCAACCTCCACATCGGGAACGCACTGGGCTGGTGTTACATGGACTACGCCGCGCGGTACCATCGGCTCCGCGGCGACGACGTGTTGTTCCCCCAGGGGTGGGACTGCCACGGCCTCCCCACGGAGGTGAAAGTCGAGGAAGAGCGGGGCATCCACCGGACGGACGTCTCCCGCGAGCAGTTCCGCGAGTGGTGCATAGAGTACACGGACGACCAGATCGGGGCGATGAAGGAGACGATGCTGACGCTGGGGTTCTCCCAGGACTGGGACCACGAGTTCCGGACCATGGACCCGGACTACTGGGGCCAGACCCAGCGGTCCTTCGTCGAGATGGCCGAGTCGGGCTACGTCTACCGGGACGAACCCCCCGTCAACTGGTGTCCGCGCTGCGAGACCGCAATCGCCGACGCCGAGGTCGAAAGCGAGGACACCCAGGGCACCCTGTACTACCTCACCTTCGACGGCGTCGACGAGCAGAGCTCGGCGGCCCGTG
>PXQY01000050.1 GCA_003021745.1 Halobacteriales archaeon QH_7_69_31 | reverse complement strand
CGCCCGGCACTCGGGCGACAGCCGGCGCATCTCGCCGCTCGGCAGCTGGACGACCGCGGCGTTGCGGTCGTGGGTCAGAAGCGTCGCCGACACGCCGGATGCGCGGGCGAACTTCCCGCCGTCGCCGGGCTGGCGCTCGACGTTGCAGACCGGAACGCCCTCCGGAATCTCCGCCAGCGGCATCGTGTTGCCCGGGGCGATTTCGGCGGAGACGCCGACCTGAATCGTGTCGCCGACCGTCACGCCCTCGGGGGCGAGCACGAGCCGGCGGTCGCCGTCGTCGAACTGCACGTCCGCAAGCGGCGCCGACCGCGCGGGGTCGTGCTCGATGTCGACGACCTCGCCGCCGACGACGTCGTCGTCCTCGACGGTGCGGTGCGAGAGGTCGGCCTTGTAGCGGTGCGACGGCGCCCGGAACGTCGAGGTGCCGCGACCGCGCCGCTGGCCGAGTATTCTGCGTCCCATGTTCAGAACACCCCGATTCTGGAGGCGACTTCCTGGGCGTCGTCGTCGGCCGAGAGGAGGACGGTCGCCTTCTTCTCGCCGTCCATCGTGTTCTGGGTGTTCACCGAATCGACGACGACGTCGAACTGCCGTTCGACCGCCTCGGCGATGTCGGACTTCGTCGCCTCGCTGTGGCAGATGAACTGTAGCTTGTTGTCGAAGTCCATCTCGTTCATGGCCTTCTCCGTGACGAGCGGGTGCTTCAGCGTCATCGGTCCGCCACCTCCTCGACGGCGGACTCGGTCCACACCGTCAGCCGGCCCGGTTCGGTCCCGGGCGCGAGGTCCTCGGCGTTGACCTCGGCGGCGGTCGCGACGTCGGCGCCCGCGAGGTTCCGCGCCGCGAGCGAGGGCTCCTCGCTCGTGACGACGAGGACGGACGTCGGCTCGGTGTACTTCCGCCCGCGGGTGGTCCCGCGGCCGGCCCGGACCGACTTGCCGTCCTCGGCGCGCTCGACGTCGGCGTACACGCCCAGCGACTGAAAAACGTCGACGGCCTCCCGGGTCTTCGTCAGGTCCTCGAACTCGTCGTCGACGACCAGCGGGAACTCGACGTCGTCGTCGAAGTCGTGGCCGCGCTCCGCGACCACGTCGCCGTCCGCCGTCGCCGCGACGGCGCTGCGGGTGGCCAGCTTCCGCTCCTTTTCGTTGATATCGAGCCCGCGGTCCGTCTCGACCTTCGGCGGGTGGGCGGCGCGGCCGGAGACGGCCTGCGGCACCTCCCGGGCGCGCCCGTCCTGTCGGGGGACGTGCGCCATCCCGCGGCCGCTGCCGTGGGACTCCGCCGGGGTTCGAAGCCCCGCGTACTCGTCTGTACCGGCATCCTGCGTCCGGTTGGCCCGGGCGGCGAGCACCGCGCGCTTGACGAGGTCGGGCCGGAGCGTCGTCTCGAAGACCTCCGGGAGCTCGAGTTCGCCCGCGTCGTCGCCGTCCAGGCCGTGTACTGTTGCCTTCATGGATCATCCCTGGTTCGATTCGGTCGAGACGTACCGCAGTTCGGGGTCGAGGCGCGGCTGGTCCGCCGGGCGGACCGCCGGCCGGAGGCGCACGAGGCGCTTGTCCGGGCCGGGGACGGAGCCTTTCACCAGCGCGTAGGCGCCGTCGACCCCTTCCGCTTCTGGACGCCCCAGCGCTTGACGGGGCCCTGCGTGCCCTTCCCGGTGGTGACGCCCGCGACGTCGGCGTACTCGCCGGCGCGGAACACGTCGGTGACGGCGTGCTCGCCACCCTCGTCGAGCAGCTCGAATCCGTACTCGACGCGGTCGTCGAGCGAGCCGCCACCGACGCGCGTCTCCATCACGTCGGGTCGCTTCTTCGGGACGCTCGAGAGATCGCCGGGGACGGTATGGGTGATGACCCGCACGTCCGCGAGCGCGTCCTCCTCGAGCGCGTCCCGGATCCGGCTTTCGGCGTCCGTGGTCTGTTCGTCCGGCACGGCCAGCGCCCGCTGTAGGTCCTCGTGGACGTCGTCGGCCCACGACTCGGTGAGGGGGCGCTTGCCGTACGGCGTGTCCTCGTAGGCTCTGAGGGCGACGGCCCGCATCGGTGGCGTCTCGACGACGGTCACCGGGACGGTCTCCTCCCGGCCCTCCCTGGGGGAGTCTGGCTCGTCATTTATTGCGACGACGTGGCTCATGCCGGCCTTGTAGCCGGCGAAGCCCTGCAGCCCCGGCTGGCCGTCGTCGTCCGGCCAGCTGTCGAACCGCGGTACCTCGCCGGCGGCGCGGCTCCGGGGGCCGAAGCCCAGCGAGCCTTTGCGTGGTCTGCGTGGTTGTGGCATTCGTGTCTCACTCCAGTGTGAGGGGCGCGAGGGTGGCGAACAGCGCTTCCTCGGTCCGCACGACCTCGCTGCCCTGGTTCGGAACCGCATCCAGCCAGAGGTCGAACCGCGCTGTGGGTTCGTCGTCGAACGGCGCCTCCTCGCCCGGCCGGCAGTCGAGTAGCTCCGGCAGGCCCCGTTCGGGGGCGCCGAAGACCACCGTCGTGCCGTCGTCGGCCGTCCGCCCGGCCAGCCGGCCGAGCCGGTCGATCGACAGCGCCTCGCCGTGCCGGGACGCGGCGATCCGCACGCCGGCGTCCGGCCGCGTGAGCGCCTCCTCAATGGTCGCACGCTCGACGTCGAACCCCGGAAGGGGAACGTCTTCGAGTTTCGCGCGAACCGGCCGTCGCGAAGAGACCCTGACGGCGACGCGCTCTCCCTCCGCGTGCTCCTCGTCCGGAGCGGGGAGGGAGATCGGGTGTTGCAGTCCGCAATTGACCCGGACGCGCCCGTCAGGACCGACCTCGGTCACGATTCCCTGTCTCAACGACCCCGAACCGTCCGATCCGGAGCCGGTCCGTGAAGCGACGCGGAGCGGCGGCAGGACACCGGCGTACTCCAGTTCGTCCCGCCTGCCCCAGGCCTCCTTTCGGAGGTATGGGGGCGTGGCGGCGTACTCGAGCACCGTGCCGACGAACCCGTCGTCGAACCGCCCCTCGCTTCCCCGGTCGGGGAATACGAGGAGCCGGTCCACCCGGAAGACGACCGCCGCGCGTGCGACGTAACCGAGTTTGCGAGTCGCCTCGCGTCCGTCCTCGGCCTCCCGGGCGAGTGACGACGGCACGAGCACGCTGCGTGTCATGCCGTGACGCTTCCTCGTCCCTACACTAGACTGTACCGGTGGTACCGAACCCATGCTTAAAAGCACCGCGGTATGGAGCGGTCGTGCGGCCCGTTGGCAGGCTTTGGAGGCCGTGTGTCTCGTGGACACGTGGCCCCGGGTCCCGGCGGGGGTTCCGGAACGCTTTTATCTATCTCTCCGGTACCTCCGGGACGCGAACGCGCGTCGGTAGTGTAGTGGTATCACGTGACCTTGCCATGGTCACAACCCGGGTTCAAATCCCGGCCGACGCACTTCTGTGGCGACCACACCGCGAGCAGCGCCGAGCACTGCGAGGCGCTGCTCCTCCCACGGGAGCCACGAATGCGAGACCCGGGATTTGAGCCCTGGAAGACGCAGCCCGGCAGCGCAGCGAACGGAGTGAGCGAGCAGCCCGGACCGTCTTCCTCCGGTTCAAATCCCGAGAGACGCCGTGGGCGTCTCTCGACCTTCGCGAACTCTCCGAGTTCGCTCAGTCCCGGCCGCTCCAGACTCGGAGGCAACCACATACGTCGCCGGCCCCGGCGGAACCCCAACCACTATCCGTCCGTCGTTCCGCCAGGCTACCATGAGAGCGTCGAGTCTCGCCATCGTGGCCGGCGTCGTCCTGTTCGTCCTCCCGATCCCCGGCACCTTCGTCACCGGGGCCCTCGTCGTCGGCGCCGGGGCCCTGGCCCGGTATATCGGACACTGACCGTGGCTAGTCGGTGACGTACTCCACGATCTCCTCGCCAACGACCTCCGGCCGTTCCAGGTGCACGAAGTGGCCGGCGTCGCGGATCCGGACGACCCGGGCGTCCTCGATGACGGCGCCGGCGTGCTCGAACAGGGCGGGCGCGATACAGCGGTCGTCCTCGCCGGCGATCACGAGGGTCGGCGTCCGGACGGGCGGAACGTCGTCGATCGATGGCGGGTCGAGCCGAAGGAGGTCACCAGCCAGTGACGATAGCTGCGCGCCGACGGTGTCCCGGTAGTACTGGATGGCGTGGTCTGTGGTGTCGCCGGCACGGAACGTCGCCGTCACCGACTCGATGCGCTCGCCGGGGGCCTCCCAGCCGGGGCTCCAGAGGGTCCAGAGGGCCTCGAGGATGGCGAAGTCCCGCCAGCGGAGGGCCCGTTCGGGGACGTCCGGGAGCTGGAAGACCCACATGTACCAGCTTCGGAGGAGTTGGCGGGGATAGGCGAAGAGCAGCGCCTCGAATCCCGGCGGGACGGCCATGGCTACCATCCGGGCGAAGGCATCGGGGTCGGTGCGGTCAGCCGCGTAGGCGGCGACGGCGCCCCAGTCGTGGCCGACCAGCACCGGGTCGTCGGCGTCGACATCGAGTTCGGCCGGCACGGCATCGGCGAGCGCGACGGCGTCGTCGCCGAGCGCCGTCGGCGAGTAGTCGCCGTCCGGCGCCGGGTCGGTCGGCGCATAGCCGCGCATGTTCGGCGCGACGGCGGTGAAGCCGGCGTCGGCGAGCCGGTCGAGGATCGGGTCCATCGACCCGGCGTCGTCGGGGAAGCCGTGGAGGCAGAGCGCGAGTCGGTCGCCGTCGCCCGCGCGGCGGCACGCGAAGTCGATACCGTTCGCCTCGACGGTGAACTCGGTCGGCGTCTCGCGGACCCGGTCGTTCGACATGCGCGAGCCTCGGACCGCCGGGGTTTAATCGGTGACGCCGTCGGCGTCGTCCCCGCCGGCCACGTTGGACGGCCGGGCCCGAAGGATGGCGAACCCGATGGACGGTGAACTCGCTGAACGGCGAACCCAATGGACGGCGAACCCGGCGACCAGTCGGCCAGGAGCGGGTCACTCCCGCGAGTCCCACCGGAGGACGACGGTCCCGGACTCCCGGCTGCCGCCGAGGATGGCGGGTCGCTCGACGGTCGTCACCGTCACGCTGGCCTCGTGGGGCGGCGGAACCTCGACCGTGGTGTCGCCGCTCTCGATCCGCACCTCGGTGGCGTCGTCGACCGCCCCCTGGAGGTCCTCGAGCGGGGCGACGAAGGGCGCGTCGTTCCCGGCGGGGTCGCCACCCGGCGCCGCCTCCCAGGCGATGTCACCGACGTCCGCGGAGCGACCGGCGAGTACGGCGTTGACGGCGGCCCCCAACAGGAGGACGAGTCCGCCGAAGTACAGCCACGTGATGAGCAGGATGATGACGCCGACGATGCCGTAGTCGGTGTTGCTGGTCGAGGCGGCGTACAGCTGGAAGCCAACGCTGAGGAGCGTCCATCCCACGCCGGCGACGAGCGACCCCGGCAGGACCTCACGGAGGGTGACGTCCTCGTCGGGGAAGACATAGTACATCGGGAGGAGGGCCACGGCGATGGCGACCGCCGAGAGGATCGGTCCGACCACGACACCGGCGGTGCCGACGGAGGGCACCTCGAGGAAGGTCTCGGCGAGCGTGACGGCGAACAGCGCCAGGCCGATGGCGCCGAACACGGCGACCGCGTCGCCGATCTGGTCGAGAAACGAGTTCGTGGCTTCGGACTCGTAGATGTCCGAGAAGGCCTGGTCGAGCCCCCGGAAGATGCGGAGGGTCCCCCAGACGAGTGCCGCGATGGACAGAATGGAGAGACCGGCGCTCTCGGTCGCGTTGGTGGCAGCCAACAGCAGCACGTCGGCGATCGATCGGGCCGACGAACAGGGCGAGAAGGAGGAATGGCAACAGGGAGAGGAAGGCGTTGTAGGCGATGCTGCCGGCCATGAACGTGACGTTCTCCGCCCGGACCTCGACGATGACGGCGCGGAGGACCTCCTGGCCACGTGCGGCGGCCCGGCGAGCCCGCGATGAGGCGGTGTTCATACGTACGGGTTCGTCCGGGTCCGGAAAGAAGGCTCGGTGACAGGTCGCCCTCGAAACCGGTCCCGTATGTGGACGGGTGTAACACGCGTCGGTGCGTCGGACGGATGACGCCGATGTGACGCTCGAAACCGGTCCCGTCCGGTCCCGCCGGCTCGACCACCCCCTTGCAGGACCCGCGGACCCCATGGCGGTATCGCTACGGCTGACCCCGAGGAGGGGTCGATCTTAACTCCGCGGGGGTTCAACGGCCGTGTATGACGGTCGTGGCGCTGCTCAGCGTGGCACCGGTGATCGAGGACAGCATGGCGGGCGAGGTGGCGAAGGCCGTCGAGGCGCTGGAGAACTTCGACGTCGCCTACGAGACCAACCCGATGGGGACGGTGATCGAGACGGACGAGGTCGGAACCCTGCTGGCCGCCGTGGGCGCGGCCCACGAGGCGGTCGACGCCGACCGGGTGAGTACGTTCCTGAAGATCGACGACAGGCGTACGCGAGACGTCGAGGCCGCCGAGAAGGTCGCCGCGGTCGAGCGGGAACTCGGCCGCGAGGCCCAACGAGACCGGTGAGTTCGGGCGCAATTGGCCGGCCTGCCGGGACAAGGAAAAGGCATATCCCCGGTCCTCCATACCTTCGGCCATGAGCACGCCCCCTGGCGAGTACTACACCGAGGAACGGTGGAACAACTGGCTCGATAGGCTTCGCGAGGAGGACATCGACCCGGAGGAGGAGGATTCGGCGCGGTTGCTGTTGAACCTGCAGGACGACACTGCAATCGCCGTCGCGAAGATCGTTACCGACCACCAGGAGGGCGAACTCGGCGAGGAGGCGGCGCTCGAGGAACTGGCGACGATCCGGGAGATCGTGCTGGCGGACGTCGAGTTCGAGGACGAGGAGAAGCTTATGCTCGTCGACGGCGTCCAGACCTCGCTGGTCTGTGTCTTCTACGCGGCCGAGGAGTACGTCGCCGGGGGGCCGGCCGACGACGGCGAGGTCGAGGAGTTCGTCCGCGCCGCTGCGGACGCCGAAGCCCAGGAGGACCTCGACGCCGCCCTGGCCCATTGTGCGAAGGCGGGGACGCTTTTGTTCGACGAGGGCGACCTCGACATGGAGGTCGCCGAGGAGATCGACTACGGCCTGGTGGCCGAGTGGGTCAACGGCCTCGACTCGCTGGGGACGGCGCTGTCGGATCCGGAGGTCATCGACGAGGACGAGTGAACCGGCCGACGACGGCGGGTCCCTCGGACGGTACGCTTTTGTCTCGCTATCACGTGTGAGGGGTATGGTGTTCCGTGGCGACGAGCGGGGCCAGTCCGTCGTCATCGGCTCGCTTCTCGTCTTTACGATCCTGGTGCTGTCCTTCTCTGGCTACCAGGCGTTCGTCGTCCCGGAGCAGAACGCCGAGATCGAGGCCGACCACCACCGGACCGTCGAGGACCAGTTCGCCGAACTCCGCACCAACGTCGTCAACGCCGTCGAGAGCGACGCGACCAGGTCGACGACCATCGACCTGGGCGCCTCGTATCCCTCCCGGGCCGTCGCGCTGAACCCACCGCCGGCCGCCGGGCGCCTCGATACTGAGGAGGTCGGCGACGTCGAGGTCACGGAGGGTGGAACTCCCAAGGACGTCTGCTCCGAGGGCGCCAACCCCCCCATGACGCGATCGCTCGTCTACACGTCCAACTACAACGAGTACCGGCCACCGGAGTCGATCGGCTTCGAGAACAGGGTCGTCTCCCGGGACTACCGGGCCGGCACGCTGTTCGACCAGCGACTCGTCGACTCCGGGACGATCAGCCTCTATCTCCTCACGGGCGAGGTCAACGCGAACGGCGTCGACACCTACAGCCTCGAGTTGAACGCCTCCCGGGAGTACACGACGACGCTTTCGGACCCAAATATAACGGTGCCGAGCCGGTTCGACAACGACACGTGGAACGACGAAATCCTGGGCGAGGAGTACAACGTCACTGCGACCCCGGCGTCCGGCGACCGGGTGCGACTCAACTTCACGGGCGGCGAGTACGAGGTCTCCTGTGCTGTCATCGGACTGAACGGGGAACCTGCCTACACCCCGCCGGCGGACAGCGGTGCCGCAGGCGACGCTGCATACGAGGTCCGCTGGCGGGACCCGAGCGGAGAGAACGGCACGACGGCGCCGTGTTCGGACACCGAGTGCACGCTGGACGCGAACGTCTCGGAGACGCTGGATCTGACCGCCGAGACCATCCCCACGGCGGAGGACGCGACGGTCAGGTTCGCGGTCAGCGACAGCACCGTCGGGACCGTCATGCCGGCCACGAACCAGACCGATTCGGCCGGGCAGACCGCCACCACGCTGCAGCCCGAGGCTAACGGGAGTGTCAAGATCTACGCCGCGAGCGGGGGCTCCGGGGACGTCATCGACATCACCGTCGAGAACTTCGTTCCCGTCAGTATCAGGGCGGTCTTCACCGACAGCAACGACAAGGTAACGACGGCCGAACAGGCGACGGGAACGACGACGCTCGCCGCCAGCGCCGAGGTTCTCGGACCGCTCGTCGCCGACATTGACGGCGACGGCAGCGAGGACATCCCGTACGTACCGGCGGGCGATAACACGGCCACAGTGCACATCGTCAATCCGGACGGAACCGACGAGACGGAACTTTCGTCGACCGACGCCAGGCGCTCCCCGTCGCTGCTGGGCGTCGGCAGGTGGAATGATACCCGGACCTCGGTGTACTTCGCCAGCAAAGACAAGACGACCATCTACCGGACGAACACCTCGGACGGGGACGTCAAAGTCGTAGAGCCCGACAAAGAGGTCAAGGCCGTGGCGGGGCCCGCGGACATCGACGGCGACGGAACCAACGAACTCGTCTACGCGGACAACAATTTGGTGCTCCGGTACTTCGAGCCGGGGGCCGGGTCCGGCAGCGCGACGGGAACGAAGATTTACGCCGATATCGGGAGCAACAACGGCATCGGCCTCGGGCGGCCGGCCGACTTCGACGGCGATGGCACGGCCCGGATCCCGGTGGTCGACGGGTCGGAACGGCTTCTTCTCATCGACAGCGACGGGAGCGAGACCGAGCTCGTCGACTCCGGCGTCGCCAAGTCCCCCGTCGCGGCGGTCGACTGGGACGAAGATGGCGAGCTGGAGGCCATGTATATCGACACGAACGGGGAGCTCCGATGGGTCGACAACGTGGGCGGCAGCAATGATGATAAGGGCACCGGGATCACCAGTCCGAGGCAGGTGACCGGCGTGATGCGGGAGGTCGAGCTTCAGCTTCCCCGCGTGGATCTCGATGGCGTCGATGCCGACGGCGGCGACCACCCCGACTATACCCGGCACTCAGTTCGACGATCGTCGAACCTTTGGTCGTCAAACACTTATACCGCTCTCCCGTCCGGCCGGACATGACCGACACCGCCGTCGGCATCGACGCCATCGAGATCCACGCGGGGAAGCTGAAGCTCGACCTCCCGGAGACGTTCGCCCCGGCGATGGGCGACGACCCCGGGAAGTACACGGAAGGACTCGGGCTGTACGCGAGTTCGCTGCCGGACACCTACGAGGACATCGTGACGATGGGCGCCAACGCCGCCCACCGGCTGATGGAGCGGAAGGGCCTGGAGCCGGCCCACGTCGGACGCATCGACGTCGCCACGGAGTCCGCGTTCGACCACTCCAAGCCCGTCTCGACGTACATCGCGGGCTGTCTCGAACAGGTGTTCGACGGCGACTTCCACCACGCCAACAAGGGCGAACGGAAGTTCGCCTGCGTCGCCGGCACCCAGAGCATCGACGACGCCTACAACTGGATCCGCGCGGGCAGACACCGCGGCCGCGCGGCGCTCGTCGTCGCGACCGACACCGCGCTGTACGCCCGGGACGACCCGGGCGAGGCGACCCAGGGCGCCGGCGCCGTCGCGATGCTCATCGACGAGGACCCGGACCTGGTGGAGCTATCGACCGAGCAGGGCTACGGGTCGGCCGACGAGACGGACTTCCTGAAGCCCCAACAGCAGTTCCCGAGCGTCGACGGCAAGCGCTCGATGGCGGTCTACCTGGCGCGGATGCGGGAGGCGCTGGTCGACTACGAGTCCGTCGGCGGGAACATCCACCCCGAGGACTTCCGGCTCGGGCCGTTCCACACCCCGTTCCCCGGGATGGTGCGGAAGGCGGGCGTGCTCGCCTACCGGCACATCACCCGCGATACCGACATCGAGGCGGAACTCGCAGACGGTATCGGCCGCCAGCCCCGCCCGGAGGCCTTCGACGACGACGGGGCCTACATGGACGCCCTGGGCGAGTACACGGACGCCCTCAAGGAGACCGACCGCTACCGGGAGTGGTACGACGACACCATCGACCCCACCCTGGACCTCTCCCGCGAGGTCGGCAACTGGTACACCGGCTCCGTCCACGTCGCCCGCGTCTCGGGGCTGGCGGCACTGGCCGAGGCCGGCGAGGCCGCCGCCGGCGAGCGACTGCTGGTCGGCTCCTACGGCTCCGGCGCCCAGGCGGAGATCCACGTCGAGACCGTCCAGGACGGCTGGCTGGAAGAGATCGACGCGCTGAACGTCGGCTACCAGCTCGCCTCGCGCTACGACCTCTCCTTTCCCGAGTACGAGGACGTCCACGACGCCCACAACTTCGACGAGGAGACCGGCGTCGAGGAGTTCACCGCCCCCGACGGCGAGTTCGTCTTCGACGGCTGGGGCCGGATGGGCGAGCGGAAGTACCGGTACGTGGAGTAATCGACGAGCGGGGCTCTGCCCGCCTCGTCATTCCTTGCGCAAACCATCCTAATTCATCAATAGCAAGTACTCTCCAGTTATGCTAACGTATCATCATATCTCATCACGATTAAACTTCCGAGAATCCCCAACCCCATGCAGTATCCGAAGAGTACCGCAAACCCGATCAACGCTTCCCCAAGAAGTTGAAGTGATGTGGCTGAATCCGCCCTCCCCACGACAAAAATGATAAAAAAGATGTAAAATAGATAGGTAGGTATCAGTACCACCAACCCTGCTATCGATCCTGCTTTTATGAACGACCTTTCTACTAATGCAGAATTATCAGGAGGCCTCACGAGGAAACCACTAATTCCGCCACCGAGGAGCGGCGATAGCGGTATAAAAACCAGCACGAGCCCTACAAACCCCCCAATAATGCCGGCTGACGTCGGAGAATACTGATTCTTAGGCAGAACGTCGATCATCATCGGTTCAAATATCGTAATTAATTAGTATTAAAAGAGTCGGTCGTATTGATTCGGAGAGAAACTGTGTACAGAGTGTCCGACGAACAGTCCGTAGATTCCGAGTATAAAGCGACGCTTACCAGGATGATGTTCGTCACGATATCAGTAAACATGGCGGAGGTGATGCCCAGCCCGAGGGATATCGTTTATGTGTAGAACCCCCTAATAAACTTTTTAAGTTCCGTAATATCCAGCGTCCCGGACCGTCCAGGAATCAGCCCCCCGGAGGCGATGGCCGTGAGCCAGACGACGGTTCGGCCCGGCAGAGGTCCCACTCGCCGCCGAGCCCCAACAGCCCGGCGAACTCGCCAGTACCGTCCTCGCCACCGGTGGCGGACGAGCGGCCGCCGACGGAGCGGACCTCGTCGCGGTCCTGCGGGAGGACGTCGGCGATCTTGTGGGCGGTCTTCTCGTCGAGCTTCTCCAGTTCGAGGAGCTCCTCGACCAGCGCGCGGCCGTCCTCGGCGTCC
>PXQY01000049.1:11873-14797 GCA_003021745.1 Halobacteriales archaeon QH_7_69_31 | reverse complement strand
CGTCCGTCCGGGCGGCCGACTCGTGGTCGTGGATTGGACGTCGGCGGGCACCGGCGTCGAGGGCCCGCCGCTCGAGGAGCGGTTCGACGCCCGGACCGCCGCTGGGGCCCTGGACGAGGCCGGATTCACGATGCGACGAGTCGAATCCCGTCGGGAGACGTTCCTCGTGTCGGCGACCCGATAGACCGCTCAGTCGCCCCGAACGACAGTTCCACCACAGCCGTGTGATAGCCGTTTGCCGCGCGAAGCGACCGCGGCTCGCGTGTCGTCCCTCCCTCCGGTCGGTCCTCCCGCTCGCTCATACTGAGGCCTCCCTCCGGTCGGCCTCGCGGCCGCTGCCAGTAGCCGGCAGGCCTTCCGGAGCTGTCCAACCGCATCCGAGTCCGGATCACCGAGTCCCGCCTCGACGGCCCCCTGTCCGTACTGGAATCGCTCCTGTGCCGTCTCGACACGGTCACTTAACGTCCCGGGGTCGCTATCGCTCATCGCCCATTCCCTCCATGAGCGCACGGAACTGTTCGAACTCTTCGGTCCGGTAGACGGGGATTCCAGCGGTGGCAATCGAGGCGATATCGTCGGTATACGCCGGCACCGACTCGGGTGATTCGACGACGATATGGAACTCGTACCGTTCGCCACCGATTCGGGTCTCGGCGAGGTCCTTGGCGAGTTCGGTTGCGCGCTGTTGATTCCGAGTCCGGCCCTCGCGGACGAGTACCCAGAGATCCACGTCGCTCTGCCGATCGGCCTCGCCACGAGCGACGCTGCCGTACACCAAGATACCGAGGATATCGTCCAGCCGGTCAACGAGTGCATCGATGGCCTCCCGCACCGGTTGTTGGAACTCGGATTGGGGGATGCGGAGCACGTCATTTTCGGGTGTCTGGATTCGGTCACGGTTGATGCCAACGAGTTTCTTGTTGCCCTCAGAGGTGACATCGACGAGATCGTTGTCTTCGAGAATGTCGACGGTGAGGCTGACCGTCCGGTGGGTTGTGCCGACCAGCGAGGCGAGTTTCCGGAGTGTGTACTCCTCGAACGGGCGATCGATTAAAAATGATAGCAAATCATTCGTCACGGAATGTCGGTAAAGGTCTTCGTTTTTCGCCGGTACTGGGACCTTCACCAGGGCTTCTGTCGGTCCAGTCTCTGGCAAATCGTTGCTACCGTTCGTTTCCATGGATACTTAGAGTATCCGTAGGTATATAAATTTTATATACTATCCGGCCCTCGAACGTGTATCGAACGGAGTAACCCCGTCAAATGCCTATAGCTGGCGTCGGTTAGCGGGTGGTTCGAAGCGGCCCGCACCGCTCGCCGGGTTCCGCCTTCCGCTTGCTCACGGTTCACTACGTTCACCGTTCGCTCGTCCGGCGGCCTTCCTCCGGTCGGCCGCCCCCCGCTCGCGAGGACACCGTTCGCCCGTGCGGCGGCGCTCCCTTCGATCGGCCGCCCGCGTCGCGCCTCGCGTCGCTCGCGACCGACCGCTGGCGGGCGCTCTCCAAACTGTAACAAGTTCGCGTACGGGTTCAAAAACACACAGCTACGTCCAGTATCTCTCTTGACTCAGGCCACGTGCTCGGTGAGAATAAGATTGATACAACTCCCGTCGAAACTATTGGTCTGTGCCCTCCATAACACGTCGTGCGGTCCTCGGCGCTGTGACCGGAGTCCTCGATGGCCTCGCCGGCTGTGCCGGTTTCCAATACGAGGAGTCATCGCCGATCCAGCGGTCGTGGCACGTGGGGTTTCGAGATCCGTCCTCCGTCGCCATGACCGACTCGGGCCACTTACTCGCTGGCTCGCACAGTCCGTTCCGAGACCGACCGATCGTCGCCGGCCTCGATGGCCAGACCGGTGAGACGACCTGGACCGTGACGGTCGCGAAAGGACGGAACTCGCCCATCGACGTCGGTGGCGGGCGGGCCTATGCCATCTCGAAGGCCGAAACGATGGTCGCCGTCGATGGGGCGACGGGTGACACCGTCTGGCAGCGCCCACTCACACCGATCGACGAGGCCGACCCCGGGGTCGTCGAGTTTGCCCCGATTCCCCTCGGCGATCGTGTCGTGGTTCCGATCTCCGGCACTGAAGATGACGTGCCGGATCGGTTGGTCGGCGTCGCCCGTGCGGACGGTGAGACACTTTTTACTCGTCCCTTGCCTGCATCGCTGTCGGGTGCTCCCGGCGCGACGTCTGACGGTGTGGTTGCACCCCTGGTCGACGGCCGTGTACTCTTCGTCGATCGGACCGGGGCGGTCACATGGACTCGGGAGATCGGCGCTCCGTCGTCAGCCGTTGGAGCCGCCGATCGGACTGCATACCTCGGCGCAGCCACGGAGGAACTGCTGGCACTTGACACGGCGACCGGGAGCGTCGCGTGGCACGGCTCGCTTGCCAACACCGTGTTCGCACGACCGTTAGTGACCGACGAGCGAGTGTACGTCGGCGGTGCTGACTACAGCCTCCGAGCGTTCGACGTCGCCTCGGGTCGGCAGCTATGGCGCGATGACCTCGGCAACGCCGTGACCCACGGGCCGATGCAGGTCGGCGACCGCCTGGTGACGCTGGTCGGCGGAGCCCACCACGTTCGTGGCCCAAGCGGCACTATTCCGTTCAGCCCAACCGAGCTCTACATCCACGAACAGGACGGCACGCGCGTCCGGGCAGTCCCGCTCGATGGCAGACCGTTCGAGGACGGCGGCAGCGTCGAGTGGGCGCAGGCAGCGGGCGAGACCGTCTATCTGGGACAGGAATTCGGCCTGACACGGGTCGTCCCGGAGGCGATCACCGATGGGTGAACCCGACACCGCTGCCGACGCGCCCGACTCGTCCCGGTACGCGACCAACCGACAAACCAACCCGAACTGGTCGCGCCGCCAGGCACTCGCGTCGCTCGCATCGGTGGGGACGCTCGCGCTGGC
>PXQY01000049.1:10526-11804 GCA_003021745.1 Halobacteriales archaeon QH_7_69_31 | reverse complement strand
ATCGAGGCACGGCCAGCGGTCCCGGCATCGGGCGGCCCGGTCCACGTCCACAGCACCGACGGGGACCTCTACACGGTCGGGCTGTCGGGGACCGAGCGATGGCACGACGAGGGCCAGCCACGGGACGGCTGGCTCGGCCGGCAGGGCTCGCTACTGGTCGGTGTCGATCCACTTGAAGACGTGATCACCGGCTATGATGCGCGCGACGGTAAACGTCGATTCCAGCGGTCGGGCCAGCGGTATCCGTACCCCACGCTCAGTGAGTCAGCCTGCATCGTTGCCGTTCCGGACGGGAACGGAGACACGGAACTGGTTACGCTTTCTCCGACGACCGGCGAGCGGTTATGGGAGTCGCCAGCTCGCGACGGCTATCCCCGCGTCGTGGCCACCGGTGACCGGATCGTGACGGTCCGGGATTCCACAGTCCGGATGCGCCGGGCCCGCGATGGATACGTCCTGTGGGAGACCGCAGTGGCTGGCGAGGTGTCGAGCCACTATGGACCCCCACTCTGGCTCGGCGAGCACGTGTACGTGCGGGTCGACCGTGACGACCGCGCAGACGAGTTCGTCGCCATCGACCGCGATACCGGGTCCATCCAGTGGCGTCGGAACGTCGGGTACGAACTCGAGGCAGTGACAGCGACTCCCGAGGGGGTGTTCGTTGCGAGTTCGGTCGACGACCCCGATGGTGGCCTCCTCGTGCGGCTGGACGCCGTCGCGCTCGATGGTACTCGACGATGGAAGACGACGACCGACATCGCGATCGGCGGGACGGTCGAGGCACTGGACAGTGTCGGTGACGTCCTCGTGCTGGCCAGCGACCACGAACTCGCCGCCTACGATCCCGCCAGCGGGTCGCGTCGGTGGCAGTACGATCCGGAGTCCCACCGAATCAGCGTGGCTGCGACCGATGGTGCGTTGTACGTTTCCTACCGCGACACTGGTGGCCTGGCGCGGCTCCCAACTAGTTGACACGGGGGTTTTCGGCTCTCCTCGTTTCTCGATCTGCGTGGGGGTGTCCTGCGGGGACGCCTTCCGGACCCACGCGGGAACACGACTTTGAACTGGGGCCTCCAAGGTCGACGGTATGGCCACCCACGGCACCGGCGCGGCTGAGGGGTTCGACCGGGGCGACCCGAGCGAGGAGTGGCGGCGCTACCAGGGCGCGCCGACGGGGACCGACATCGAGTGTGAGAGCTGGCGCGCGGAGGCCGCCCTCCGACTGCTGAACAACAACCTCGACCCCGAGGTCGCCGAACGTCCGGAGGACCTCGTCGT
>PXQY01000049.1:5734-10494 GCA_003021745.1 Halobacteriales archaeon QH_7_69_31 | reverse complement strand
GTCGGCGTCTTCGAGACCGGCGAGCAGTCGCCGCAGGTGCTCATCGCCAACTCGAACCTCGTCGGCCACTGGGACACCTGGGAGCAGTTCCACGAACTCGAGGCCGAGGGCAAGATCATGTACGGCCAGATGACCGCCGGGTCGTGGGCCTACATCGGCACCCAGGGCATCATCCAGGGCACCTACGAGACGCTCGCGGCGCTGGCCCGAACGGAGTTCGACGCGACCGACCTCGAGGGCCGCGTCGTCGTCACCGGCGGCCTCGGCGGCATGGGCGGCGCCCAGCCGCTGGCCGTCACGATGAACCGCGGCGTCTGTGTCGCCGCCGAGGTCGACGAGGCCCGGATCGACCGCCGCCTCGAGACGGGCTACTGTGAGGAGAAGACCGACGAGCTCGACGAGGCCCTCGAGCGGGCCTCCGCCGCCGCGGCGGCCGGCGAGCCCTACAGCGTCGGCGTCCACACGAACGCCGCCGACATGCTCGAGGCGCTGCTCGACCGCGGCTTCGTCCCCGACGTCGTCACCGACCAGACCAGCGCCCACGACGCCCTGGAGGGCTACTACCCCTCCGGCCACACGGTCGCGGCGGCCGACCGGCTCCGCGAGGCCGACCCCGACGCCTACCGCGAGGCCGCCCTCGACACCATGGAGCGGCACGTCGACGCGATCCTCGCGCTCCGGGACCGCGGCGCCGTCGCCTTCGAGTACGGCAACAACATCCGCGGCCAGGTCAACGCGGCCCGCGGCCGCGAGGACGCCTTCGACTATCCGGGGTTCGTCCCGGCGTACGTCCGGCCGCAGTTCTGCCGGGGCCGGGGCCCGTTCCGCTGGCTGGCGCTGTCCGGCGACCCCGCCGACATCCACCGGACCGACGCGGCCATCCGGGAGCTGTTCCCCGGGAAGGACGACCTCCTCAGGTGGATCGACCTCGCCCAGGAACGGGTCCAGTTCCAGGGGCTGCCCTCGCGGGTCTGCTGGCTCGGATACGAAACGGACGAGGACGGACTCACCGAGCGAGCGCGCTTTGCGCTCCGGATCAACGACCTCACCGACGCCGTCGCCGACTGGCCGATCCTCAACGCCCTGGTGAACTGCGCCGCGGGCGCCGACATCGTCAGCGTCCACGACGGCGGCGGCGTCGGCATCGGCAACGCCGTCCACGCGAACAACCACGTGGTGCTCGACGGCACGGAGCGGGCCGCGACGACCGCTCGCCGCGTGTTCACCACCGACCCGGGTATGGGCGTGGTCCGGCACGCCGACGCCGGCTACGAGGCGGCACTCGAGGAGGCCCGGGCGTCGGACGTCGCGATCCCGATGGGCGAATGACCGGGTTCGCCCCCGCCAGCCCGTGGGAGTCCTCGGGCGGCGACCCGAACGACGAGACGTTCGGCGACGTCGTCGAGCGCACCACCAGGCGGGACCTCCGTGAGGACGGCGAGGCGGACGTCGTCCTCGCCGGCGAGCCGTTCGACGCGGCCGTCATCGGCCGCCGCGGCGCCGCCTCGGGCCCGAACGGCATCAGAACTGCCCTGGCCGGCGTCAAGACCCACAGCTTCGACGCCGGCGCGGCCGCCGCCGACCTCGCCATCCGCGATTTGGGGGACGCCGACGTCTCCTCGCTCGACGTCTCGTCCATCCAGCGGCAGGTCCGGGCTGTCGCGGAGGACGTCCACGGCCTCGACGTCCTCCCGGTGTTCCTGGGCGGCGACAACTCCCTTACGTACCCCAACGTCGCGCCCCTGCTGGACCGGGGCAGCGTCGGCGTGGTGAACGTCGACGCCCACCTCGACGTTCGGGAGGTCCGGGCGGCCCCCACGAGCGGGACCCCCTACCGGCAACTGCTGGAGGCCGGGCTGTCCGCCTACGTCTGTGTCGGCGCCAGACACCACGAGACCTCGACGGCGTACGCCGACTACGTCGCCGAGCAGGGCGGGGAGGTCGTCACCGCCGAGGCCGTCGGTCAGGACCCCGACGCGGCCGTCGAGCGGGCGAGGAGGGCGCTGTCCGACGTCGACGCGCTGTACGTGAGCGTGGACTGCGACGTGCTCGACGCCAGCGCCGCCCCGGGCGTGAGCGCACCGACGCCGGGCGGGCTGACGACCCGGGAGCTGTTCGCGCTCGTCCGCCGGCTCTCGGCCGACGACCGCCTCGCCGGCGCCGAGGTCGTCGAGTGCGCCCCGCCGCTGGACGACGACGACCGGACCGCGCGGGCCGCCGCACGCACGGTCGCCCACCTCGTCGCCGGCTACGGCGGAGGCACGGATGGCTGACGGCCGTCTCGACGCCGTCGTCCACGGCGCCGACGAACTGGTGGTCGGCCCGGCGGGGGAGGGCCCGGCGCCGGCGACCGACGGGTCGCCGCCGGACCCCGGCGACGTGCTGGACGTCCGCACCGACGCCGCGGTCGCCGTCGTCGACGGCGCCGTCGCCGCCGTCGGTCCGACCGACGACGTCACCGACCGGTACCCGCCGGCCGACGCCGCGACCGCCGTCGACGCCGACGGCCGGGCGGTCGTCCCCGGCTTCGTCGACAGCCACACCCACGCCGTCTTCGCCGGCGACCGCGCCGACGAGTTCGCCGCCAAGTGCCGCGGCGCCACCTACCAGGAAATCCTCGACGAGGGCGGCGGTATCCTCCGGACCGTCCGCGCCACGCGGGCGGCCGACGAGCAGACGCTCCTCGACCGACTGCTCGGCCACCTCGACGCGGTGCTGGCCGGCGGGACCACCACCGTCGAGGTGAAGTCGGGCTACGGCCTCGACGTGGAGACCGAACTGACGCTGTTGTCGGCGATCGAGCGCGCCGACGCTGTCCACCCGGTCGACGTCGTCCCGACGTTCATGGGCGCCCACGCCGTCCCCGAGGACCGCTCGACCGGTGCGTACGTCGACAGGGTGGTCGACGAGCAGCTCCCCGCCGTCGCCGACCAGGGGGTTGCCGCCTTCTGTGACGTCTTCTGTGAGGAAGACGTCTTCAGCGTCGCCCAGTCCCTCCGCGTCCTCGAGGCGGGCACCGACCAGGGGCTGGCGCCGAAGGTCCACGCGGAGGAGTTCGTCCGGCTCGGCGGGGCCCGACTCGCGGCGGACCTCGGCGCCGTCAGCGCCGACCACCTCCTCCACGCCGACGACGCGGACGTGGCTGCGCTCCGCGACGCCGACGTCGTCCCGGTGATGCTGCCCGGCACCGCGTTCGGCCTCGGCAGCGACTACGCCGACGCCCGCGCGGTCCGGGACGCCGGCGCGCCGCTCGCGGTCGCCACCGACTTCAACCCGAACTGCTACGCGCCGCGGATGGGCTTTGCCGCGACGCTCGCCTGCGTCGGGATGGGCCTGTCGCCGGCGGAGGCCGTCCGCGGCTGCACGCGCGGCGGCGCCCTCGCGTTGGGCGCCGGCCGCCCCGACGCCTTCCCCGACCGGCCCCCGGTCGACCCCCAGGCCGGGACGCTGGCGCCGGGTGCCCCCGGCGACCTGCTGGTGCTTTCCGCGCCGAGCTACGTCGGGTCGGTCGTGACCGTCACCCTCGACGGCGAGTCGCTCACGGTCGACGAGACGGTCACCGTCGCCCGAACGGAGGTGGCCGTCGAGATCGCCGACGCGGCCCGCGAGCGGGTGCGGGCGGCCCGCCGGCGCGTCGAGGACGTCACCGCGGCCGGCGACCCCGTCTACGGGCTCAACACCGGGTTCGGCGAGCTGGTCGACACGCGGATTCCGGCGGACCGCGTCCGGGACCTGCAGCGGAACCTGCTGCGGAGCCACGCGGCCGGCGGCGGCGAGGAGTTGCCCCGCGAACTCGTCCGCGCGACGATGGTCACGCGGATCAACGCCCTGCTGTCCGGCTACTCCGGGGTCCGGGAGGCCGTCGTCGACCACCTGGCCGCGATGCTGAACGCCGGCGTCCACCCCGTCGTGCCGGCCCGCGGCAGCCTCGGCGCCAGCGGCGACCTCGCGCCGCTGGCCCACCTGTCGCTCGTACTCATCGGCGAGGGGGAGGCCGACGTCGACGGCGACGGCGGGGTCGAGCGGCTCGACGGTGCGGCCGCCCTCGAAGCCGCCGGGCTCGCCCCGCTCGAGTTGCGCGAAAAGGAGGGCCTGGCGCTCATCAACGGCACCCAGCTGACGCTGGGCGCGGCCGCGCTGGCCGTCCACGACGCCGAGCGGCTCTGCCGGGCGGCCGACGCCGCCGGCGCGCTCACCACCGAGGTCACGATGGGGACGACGGCGGCCTGCGACCCCGCGATCCAGGACGTACGCCCGCACGCGGGGCAGGCGACGAGCGCCGCGACGGTCCGGGCGCTCGCCGGCGATTCGGAGGTGGTGGCGTCCCACCGGAACTGCGACCGCGTCCAGGACGCCTACTCCATCCGGTGTCTCCCGCAGGTCCACGGCGCCGTCCGGGACGCCGTCGCCCACCTCCGGACGGCCGTCGCGGTGGAGCTGAACAGCGCCACGGACAACCCCCTGGTGTTCCCGCGGGCCGACGTCGACGACCGCGCCTCCGGCACCGAGGCCGCCGGCGTCATCTCCGGGGGGAACTTCCACGGCGAACCGCTGGCACTCCGGCTGGACTACCTCGTCGCCGCCCTGACCGAACTCGCCGCCGTCTCCGAGCGCCGCGTCGACCGCATCCTGAACCCGAACCTCCAGGAGCCCCACCTGCCCCCCTTTCTGGCCGACGACGTCGGCGTCGAGTCCGGCCTGATGATCGCCCAGTACGCGGCCGCCGCCCGCCTCAACGAGTGCCGGGCGGTCGGCCGCGC
>PXQY01000049.1:0-5611 GCA_003021745.1 Halobacteriales archaeon QH_7_69_31 | reverse complement strand
TCGAGTCGCTGGTCGCCGAGGGCCTGCTCGAGGAGGCGGTGGGCGACGCCGTCGGCGGGTGGCCGACGCGGTGACGGGTGGTCCGGTGGGATCGCCCCTCTCCCGGAGTCAGGCGGCGTCGGGCCGGCGGTCCGGATGCGGCCGTGAGACGTGGGCCTCGACGTCGGGGTCCGGGTCGGCGGCGCGGAGCCGGAGCGTGACGACCGAGCCGTCGTCGGTCGACTCGAAGTCGAGGTCGCCGCCGCTGGCCCGACTGATCCAGGAGGCGAGCCACAGGCCGAGGCCGTCGGCGTGGTCGACCTGCGTCCGTTCGCGCGCGCCGGATACGACTTCGTGCTGGTCACGGGGGATGCCGGGACCGTGGTCGGTCACCCGGACGTCCACGTGGCCGCCGTCGTGGACCGGTTCGACGGTGACCTCGACGGTCGGCTCGGGGTCGTCATCGTCGAGGACGGCGTTTTCGACGATCTCGATGAGGGCGGTCGCCAGGTCCGGGCTCGCGCGCACCCGGACGCCCGGGGGAACGGTGACCTCGACAGTGGCGTCGTGGCGGTCGCAGATCCGTTCGACGACGCCGTCGACGGTCGCCTCGAGGTCGATGACGCGCTGGTCGGTCGACTCGACGGCGAGGTTCTCGGCGATGCGGGTTCGCTCGGCGAGCGTATGGAGGTCGGTAGCGGCCGTCCGGATCTGTTCGAGTTCCTCAGGGGGCTGGCCGTCCGCCTGGTCGAGCAGGACGGCCGCGTAGGCGTCGATGATGTTCACCCGGTTGCGGATGTCGTGCCGGAGGATGCGTGCGAGCACCTCCAGCCGTTCCTGGCGTTGCCGCTGGGCGGTGACGTCGACGTAGATACCGAAGCCGCTGTCGCCGTAGGCGGATTCGGCGGGGACGGTCAGCCGGACGAACTCCCGCTTGCCGTCGACCGTCTCCAGTTCGACCACCTCGCGGGGCCAGATGTCGGTCCCCGCGTACTCGACCTCGTCGGCAGGGGATGTGAGCGGGTCGACGTCGCTCCCCGGTGGGGCGATCGACCGGCCGAGTGGCTCGCCCCTGATGGCCGCTTCCTCGTAGCCGAACTGGTCGGTGAACGCGGCGTTGACGTGTTCGACGACCGCCCGGCCGTCGTCGAGTCGGGTCTCGACGATCGGGTTCGGCAGGTGTCCGAAGAGCCCGCGGAACCGGCGGCGCTCGGCCCGGCGACGTTGGGCGGTCCGGACGCCGATCGCGAGGCCGCCGAGGGCGGCGATGACCACGGCGTCGGCTGCGATGATGATCGGCTTCAGGTCCTCCTGGACGTACAGCTGGATGCCGAGGATGACCGCGAACACCGTCGCCGTGAACCCCGTGCCGGCGACCGTCCAGCCGACGATCGTTCTGACGTCGTCGGCCTCCCACTCCGAACGGGCGAGGCCGGCGCCGGCGGCCACGAGGACGGCAACGATCAGAAACAGCGGGCCGTTCTCGACGACCGCCGAGGCGGTCGGCTTCCCGGCCGCGATGTCGGCGTACACGTCGTAGGCGGGGATGACGGCGACGGTGACGCCCAGCAGCGCCACGAGCAGTCCGCCGGCGACGCTTTCGCGCGCCTCGCCGTCCGCTCCCGATCCCGCTGCCATACCAGCACTTGACCGAGGGTGAATTTAAATGGTTACGAACCGGCGGGTCCCTCCACCTGTCCTGACGAGTGGTGCCGGACGCGCGGCTGGACGTCCTCGAGTTGAAGTTCGGCGTCCGGTTCGGGTCGGTCAGCGGCCCCGGTGGCCGTCGGTCCGCCGGGCCGACTCGGTGACATCCTGGATCTCGACGCGGCCCTCCGGCACCCGCATCGCGACGAGCAGCTCCGCGTCGGCGTCGGCGCTGTCCTCGGTCTTGTCGACGGCGTAGCCGAGATACCGGCACTCCGAGGGGGTGAACTCGACGATGGAGTAGCCACAGTGGTGGCTGTCGAAGAAGGCCAGGTGGGGGTTCATCGCGGGCAGCAGCGAGGACAGAAGCGGTTCGGTCAGCCGCCGCCGGAGCCCCGAGGCGACGCCCAGCGCCTCGGCGACGTTCACCGAGGTCGTCGGCGGGGTCATGAACTCGACGCCGACCCGCTCCTCGGCGAACGCGGTGCCGAACAGCAGGCCGGAGAGCGTGTCGTCGTACCGGGTCTGCTGGTAGCCGGCGAGATAGCAGTGGGCGTCGCCGGTCAGCGTCACGAAGTTATCGACGTCGTGGGCGTCCAGATGCTCCATGATCCGCCGCCGCTCGCGGACGTACCCGTCCCAGCCGCCCTGGACCGGAAACAGGGTCAGGGGCCCGGCACCGACCTTCAGCGGGACCGTCAGCACCTCGTCGGTCCAGACGGTCCAGGTCGCGTCGCTGTCGGCGACGGTCGCCAGGAACCACTCGCGCTGGGCCGCCCCGAGCATCGAGCGGCCCTCGGGCTCGTACTTCGGGGCGGTGGCCTCCCGGGTCGGCACCCCGCCGGGAACGTCCTTCGGCGGGTCACGGAACAGCCGCTCGTCGGTCATGACCAGGTCGACGAGGTCGCCGAACCGGACGGTGCGCCAGAGTTCGAACCGCTCCTGGAGCCGGTCGGCCTCGGGGTGGTAGTTGATGCGGGCCGGCATGTACTCCCACCACGCGTGCATCGCGTCTGCGGTCAGCCGGGTCATCGCCGCCGGATCGTCGGACAGCGGGTGGTCGGCCCGGGGCGCGTCGACCTCGTCGTCCCAGTAGATATCGTTGGCGATCTCGTGGTCGTCCCACGCGGGGATGAGGGTGTGGGCCTCCAGCGCGCGCTGGAGTAGGCGGTCGGTCCGGTAGGTGCGGTGGAGGTACCGGTAGTCGGCGAGGTCGCGGGTGCGGCCGTCGCCGACCGGCAACTCGAGGTCCCGGTCCGGCAGGTCCGGGCTCCCGATCCCGGTGAACTCCCCGTCGGTCGACTCGTAGATGAAGTCCCCGACGTGGACGAGGAAGTCGACGTCCGCCTCGGCGACGCGGCCGAGCGCCCCGAAGTAGCCGTTCGCGTAGTTCTGACAGGTCATCACCGCCAGCCGGAGCGACTCGACGGACGCGTCGGGCGCCGGGAGGGTCCGGCAGCGGCCGGTTCGGCTCGCGGTCCCGCGGTGGACGAACCGGTAGTGGTACTGGTCGCCGGGGTCGAGGACGCCGTCGAGGTCGGCTTTCACCGTGTGGTCGTGGGCGCGGATGGCGTCGGCGTCGTCGACGACGCCGCGGTAGCAGGGGTCGGCGAACTCGGGGTCCTCGGCGCGGGCGACGACGACGGCCAAGGGCTCGTCGGGGTCGAACGCGTCGGGCGCGATGCGGGTCCAGAGGATGACGCCGGACGGCGTCGGGCCGCCGCTGGCGACCGACTGGGGGAACACGGTCCCGTCGTCGACCGCGTCGGCCCCGTAGACCGACTCCTCGTCGGCCGCGTGTGGGTCCCGGGCGAACGCGAGGTCCGCGTCGGCGAGCAGCGAGACCAGTTCGCGGTGGTCGTAGGCGACCGACTCCCGCTGGGGGTTCCCGTCCGGCCGTCCGCCGTCGGTATCGTCGGGACCGCCTCGTGGCACGGCGAGGCCTACGGGGCGAGCCGTTGAATCCGTTCCGGCCGGCCGGGCTACGTCCCGGTGCCGGCGCCGACGACGGTCTCCTCGCTCGTCGTCCCGGGCACGGCCACCCACTCCGCGCGGTCGTCGGTCGTCGCCTGGACCGGCCCCAGCGCGTACCGGCCCGTCCGGGTCGGTCCCTCCGGGACCTCGACGAAGTAGGTAACGGACCCGGATTCGGCGGCGTCTGAATCGAAATACACCCACTTCGTGTCGCCCGGCGCGCCGTCGTCGGTCCGCGTGGCGTCGCCACCGGTGACCTCCCAGTCGCTCGGGATGCGGTCCCGGATCCGGACCGCGCGGTTCGCGTCGTAGGTCAGCCGGATCCGGTCGGTCTGGCCGCCGGTGAACACCCGGCCGTCGTCCTCGCGGGAGCCCTGCACGACGAGGTCGTCGTCGACGGGGCCGTCGTACAGGTCGATCTGCGTCGGTCGCCGGGCGCCGTGGTCGGTGTGCTCCTCGGCCTTCCGGATCTCGAAGCTGTCCCTGACGACCGGGTCGCCGCCCTCGCGGTCGGTGGTGACGAAGTAGCTGTTCGTCCGGCGGGCGAAATATTCGCTCGGCGTCCGGTTACCGAAGCCGTAGTGGGAGACGCCGCCGGTCCCGTTCGTCACGTAGGTGGTGCCGACGTCGGACTCCCAGTCCCAGGCGTCGGCGGGCGCGTAGTCGTCCCGGTCCGGCTTCGCCGCGATGGGTTTCGTCCGTTCCCAGACGTGGTTGTCCCCCGAGAGCACGAGGTCGACGCCGTACTCGTCGAGGATCGTCCCCCAGCGGTCCCGCAGCAGGTCACGGGGGGCGTGGTCCGGCGAGTCGGTCCAGAAGGGCCCGTGGAAGTACACCACCTTCCACCGCACGTCGTCGTCCTCGAGCGCCTCTTCGAGTACCCGGCGGAGGTACCGCTCCTGGACGTCCCCGTAGGTGACGCCGCCGAACTCACACCGGGGGTCGTAGATGGGGACGAACTCCTCGCCGCGGCTGACGTCGCCGCAGCCGTCGGCCGTCGTGGTCAGCGAGATGAACCGGGTGTTGTCGTAGTCGAAGTGGTACCACCGCCGTCCGTGCTGGAAGTCGTCGGGTCCCGGCGGGTCGTGGATCGGCATCAGGTCGTTGAGCCGCCGGTCGTACTGCGTGAGCCCGGTCCCCGGCTCGGCCTCGTGGTTGCCGGCGGCGGTCATGAACGGCGTCTCCGCGTAGAACGACTCGAACGTCTCGAAGTACAGCTCCCACGTCGAGGGCTTGCCGTTGGCGTAGGAGATGTCGCCGACGAGGATCTGCAGGTCCGGGTCGAGGTCGGCGGCGACGTCCATCACCCGGTTCGGGACGTCGTCGTCGGGTCGCTGGAACGGGTTCTCCGGGTCGGCGACGCCGTGGTCCCCGACCGCGGTCACGGTGAACCCGTCGGTGGCGTCCGGCGCGGTCTCGATTGAGAAGGGACCGGCCCGCCGGTCGTCCAGGACGGCCTCGTACTCGTAGGCGGTGTCCGGCGCGAGGCCGGTGACGGTCGCGGCGTAGGCGACGGCCTCGCGGCCAGGGACCGGGTTGGCCTCGGCGTCGACCGTCGTCGGCGGTTCGTCCGGCCGGCCGATCTCGACACGGGCGTCGACGGCGGGCGCGCCCGACCAGCCGACGCGGAGCGTCGAGGCGGGGTCCCGGCCGTAGGCGGCGTGGACGCCGACCGGACCCGGGTCGGGGGCCGCCTGGCCGGCGACCGAGTCGACGAAGAAGGGCGCCGTCGCCGCCCCGGCGACCCCGCGGAGCAGGTCGCGCCGCTCGAGGTCAGTCATCGGTGCCCTCCCCGGAGGTCGATGTCGTGGTCCCGGTCGGGGTGTCGGTCTCGCGTCCCGTCGACGGGGGGCCGTCGGCCCCGTTCGGCCGTGCCGAGGTGACGTCGGTCTGGCTGCCCTGCAGTTCCTGCAGTTCGACCTCGCCCTCGGGGACGCGGTAGCTCCGCAGTACCCGCTTTGGGGTGTCTGCCGAGTCGCGGGTCCGGTCGACCTCGTAGGCGGTGTAGATC
>PXQY01000048.1 GCA_003021745.1 Halobacteriales archaeon QH_7_69_31 | reverse complement strand
CTCCGACACCGGTGACGACGTCGAATACGACGGAAACGACGGGAGCTGGACCATCGTCCAGGGCGACGGTTCGGAACTTTCCCCGGACCTCGATAACGGGAAAGTCACCTACAAGGTCGGGTCCGACGACGCGGAGGGCGACACTATCAGGTTCCAGGGGTCCGGCGTCGACGCTTCCTCGGCCGATGCCGACATCCGCTACGACGTTGAGTACCGGGTCGAGAGCGCTGACTCGTACGCCGAGGGGGAGAACGGCGACACCGAAAGTACGTCCTTCGAGACGACGTCCGGCCAGCAGATCGAGGTCGAGATCGTCGACTCCGGGGAGCCCATCGAGTACGGCGAGACCTTCACCGCGACGGTCCGGGCCACGAACGAGGGCGGCGCCGAGGGCGATTCAGGGATCCTACTGTCGTTGGCGGGCGAGGGTGGACCCGAGGAGACGGTCCAACTGGCACCTGGCGCGTCGACGAACGTCACGATGACGTACGACACGGAGCAACTCGACAGCGACGATATCGGTGACGCCGAACTCGTAGCCGACGCACGCAATGACACGGACTCCCGGACCGTGACCATAGACCCGCCGACGCTCATCAAGGAGCCGACCGTCGAGGACGTCCCGGCAGGCGAACGTCGGGTGAACCAGACGATGGGCTTCACCTTGGGCGAGGACACCGGCGGTGCATCGATCAGGATCGACCTCACCAACACGAGCGGCGACGTCAGCCACGACGGCGACAGCGCCAACTGGACCATCGTCGAAGGTAACGGTTCGATCTCCCTGAACGCGAACAACGAGGTGGAAAGTGTGACCTACCAGACCAACTCCGAGTCCGACCTGGAGGGTGACCGGATCGTCATCGCTGCCGACTACACCGACACCAGTGACGCCGACACCGCGTCGACTACCGCATACGACATCAAGTACGAACTGACGGACGCGAACGACTACCCGACGGGCGAGACGAACTCGACGTCCTTCGAGACGACGCCTTCCGAGTAAGTGGTGGCAGTTTCGTCGCCGTCGAGCCACGGCCCGGTGGGTCTAAATACCAGGACGCCCGACCGCGGCACGTGACCGACCGGAGCGGCTCGCCGGCTTCGGAGGATGTCGAGGACGTCCCCACCGTCACCTGCTCGCGCTGCGACCGGTCCTGGACGCTGTCCTACGAACTCGACGAGCTGCGGGTCGGCAACCGGGCCGTCGAGAAGTCCGGACGGCGAGGCGTTCCTCGCCGAGCGGCCGACACGCCGCTGGGCGGCAGCCCACGCGCGACACACCCGCCACACGATCGAGGTCCGGCACGGCGACGGCGAGGAGCCCTCGCTCGTCGAACCAGATGCGGAGTGACGGCCCGCGGGCCGACCGTCCCGGGTGGGTGGTCCTGCTTGGAAAGCAACGCGTGACTCGGATCGCCCTCGGCAGTCCGCCGCGGGGGTTTTTCGCGGTTTGCGGGGTCTGGCTTCAGTCCCGTCGGGCGACGCCAGGGTTCGTGACGGCCCCCCGGGCGGCGGAGCCGAACGCCCGGCCGTACTTCCCGAGGACGCCGCCCTCGTAGGTGGGAGCCGGTTGCTCCCGGGCGTCGAGGCGGTCCGCCAGCTCGGCGTCGGTGAGGTCGACGGCGAGCGTCCGGTCGGGGACGTCGATGGTGACCGTGTCGCCGTCCGCCAGCGCGGCGATGGGGCCGCCGTCGTGGGCCTCCGGGGCGACGTGGCCGACGGAGAGCCCGCGGGTCGCCCCCGAGAAGCGCCCGTCGGTGACGAGCGCGACATCCGCCGTGAGGCCCTGGCCGTCGCGGGCGGCGGTGACGCCGAGCATCTCGCGCATGCCGGGCCCGCCGCGGGGGCCCTCATTGCGGATGACGATGACGTCGCCCGACTCGACGTGGCCGCCCTGGACGTACTCGGTAGCGGCTGACTCGTCTTCGAACACGCGCGCCGGGCCCTCGTGGTGGAGGTCCTCGTCGGCCGTAACCTTCAGCACGCTGCCGTCCGGCGCCAGGTTGCCCGTGAGGATGCGGATGGCGCCCTGATCGTTCTTCGGCGACTCGACGCTGTACAGGAAGTCGACGTCCAGCTCCTCGACGGTCGGCGGGTCGACCCGCTCGAGCGCCTCCCAGAGCGTTTCGCCGGTGACCGTCAGCGCGTCACCGTCCAGCAGCCCCGCGTCGTGGAGTTCCCGGAGGACGACGGGCACGCCGCCGACCTCGTGGAGGTCGTTCATTACGCGCTCGCCGCCGGGCTGGAGGTCGGCGATCTTCGGGGTGCGGACGCTGATCTCGTCGAACGTTTCGATGGAGAGGTCGACGCCGGCCTCGGCGGCCATCGCGAGCAGGTGGAGGACGCCGTTCGTAGAGCCGCCGATGGCGACCTGCAGGGCGATGGCGTTCTCGAACGATTCCCTCGTCAGGAAATCCGACGGGCGACGGTCGGCATCGACGGCGGAAACCACCGCCTCGCCCGCCTCGCGGGCGACGTCGTAGCGGGCGTCGTGCTCGGCGGGTGGGCCGGCGCTGCCGAGGGGGGCAAAGCCGATGGCTTCGCTGATGGCGGCCATCGTGTTCGCCGTGAACATGCCGCCGCAGGAGCCGGCACCGGGACAGGCGTTCCGCTCGAGGTCGTCGAGTTCCGCCTCGCTCATCTCGCCGGTCGCGACGGCGCCGCGGGCCTCGAAGACGTTCTGGATGGTGACCGCGCGGCCCTCGTGCTCGCCGGGCATGATCGACCCGCCGTAGCAGAACACCGACGGCAGGTCGGTCCGGATGGCGGCCATCATCATCCCGGGCATGTTCTTGTCACAGCCGCCGATCGTCACGAGGGCGTCCAGCCGTTCGCCGAACGCGACCAGTTCGACGGAGTCGGCGATGACCTCCCGGGAGACGAGCGACGCCTTCATCCCCTCCGTGCCCATCGAGATGGCGTCGGAGATGGTGATGGTGCCGAACTCGATCGGCATCCCGCCGGCGGCGTCGACGCCGTCGGTCGCGGCGTCGGCGACGTCGTCGAGGTGGACGTTACAGGGCGTGAGGTCGGCGGCCGGGTTGGCGACCCCGACCATCGGGCTGGCGAGGTCCTCGTCGTCGAACCCCATCGCACGGAACATCGCGCGGTGTGGCGCCCGGTCGATGCCTTCGGTGACCTCCCGGCTCCGGAGGTGGCCGGGCTTCTCGCCGGGGCCCGACCCGCGGTCGGGTGGCTCCTGGCGGCTCATGGGAGCCAGTCGCCGTCCAGCGCCTTAACCACCCGTGTCCGCACTGCGGTGCAACGGCGGCCCGCCCACGGGCGGCCCCGGACGGCGTCGCCACCGACAGTATCATTCGTCCGACCCGGGCGGGCCGGTGTCGCGGCCGAAACCCACAACCGCCGGAGGGGCGAAAGCCGGCCGATGACGGTCCGCGTCGAGGCGGGAGCCAGGCTCCACGTCGGCTTCTGCAACCTCTCGTTGGCCCACGAGCGGCTCTACGGCGGCGTCGGCGTCGCCCTCGACGAGCCACGCGTGGTCCTCCGGGCCGACCGGGGCGACGGCGTCGACTGTGCGGACCCGTTCGTCGCGGCGTGTGCCCGGACCGCCTGCGAGGTCATAGACGTCGCCGGCGCCGACGTCACCGTCGAGTCGACGCTGCCGCGCCACGTCGGCCTCGGGAGCGGCACCCAGGTGGCGCTGGCGACGCTCGCGGCCGTCACGGCCGCCCACGACCGGGCCCCGGCGGTCCGCGAGCGGGCGCCGGCGATGGGCCGCGGCGGCCGGAGCGGAGTCGGTGTCGCCGCCTTCGAGGCCGGCGGGTTCGTGATCGACGCCGGGCACCCGACCGAACGGTTCACGGTCGACCCGCCGGCCGTCGGCGAGTGGACGGTCCCGGCGGTCGCCGTCCGCCGGGACCTCCCGCCGTCGTGGCGGTTCCTGCTCGTGGTCCCGGACGCAGACCCCGGGCCGAGCGGCGACGATGAGACCGAGCGGATGCGCGCCGTCGTCGAGGGGGCCGACCCGGCGGTCGCCGACGACCTCGCGACACTCCTGGTCCGGCGGCTCCTCCCGGCGGTCGCCGAGGGTCGTCTCGCGGCGTTCGGCGACGCCGTCGGCGCGTTCGGTCGCCTCAACGGCGCGTGGTACGCCGACGAGCAGGGCGGCGTCTACCGGCCGCCCGCCGGCCGGATCGTCGACGCCCTGGCCGATCGGCCGGCCGTCCGCGGCATGGGCCAGTCCTCCTGGGGCCCGACGGTCTTCGGTGTGACCGACGACTCGATGGCCGATCGGGCGCGGGCGGCCGCGGAGGACGCCCTCGCGGCGGCCGGCGTCGACGGGACGGTCCGGGTCGTCCGCGCCAGGAACGAGGGCGCACGCGTGCAACAGGCCGGGGACGGCTCCACGATTTAAGGGTCCGGGCGCGTTGGGATGTATATGGACCGCATCCCGTTCGGGATCCGGCGGCTCGACACGACGATCGGCGGTGGGGCCCCGCCGGGGAGCGTCGTCCTCCTGTCCGGTGACGCGGGGGCGGGCGCCAGGGAGTTCATGTACACCGCCGCGGTGATGAACGGCCTCGCAGAGGGCGACCCGGAGCTTTTCGACCTCTACTACGGCGGCCTCGACGACCGGGCGACGACACCCGGGGAGGTCCACTATATCTCCTTTACCGCGGCAGCCCGACAGGTCGAACGGGAGATCACCCTCGCCATGGACGACGAGATCGTCGAGGAGAGCATCGGCAACGTCGAGTTCCACGACCTCTCGCCGGAGTTCTTCCGGCTGAGCCAGGTACCCCGGCAGTGGTACGCCGACCGGACCCGGGCGGTCTCGGAACTCGGCCAGTCCCAGGACCGGAAGGCCGTCCCGGAGGCGCTCGGCGACCGGCTCACCGAACACGGCGCCGGCAATGTGGTCGTCATCGACTCGCTGGCGGACCTCGTCGGCGCCCGGAACGCCGACCTCCCCTTCCCCGACATCCCGGTGCTCCTGAAGGGCCTGTCGCGGGCGGCCTACGACTGGGGTGGGCTCATCCTGGCCCACGTCAATCGGGAGACGCTGGACGCCCAGCAGCACGGCCAGCTCGTCGATGCGGCCGACGGGACGCTGTCCTTCGAGTGGGAGAGCGGCGGCTCCTCCCGGGCCCGGACCATGATCGTAAAGCAGTTCCGCGGCGTGCTGTCCAGGATCGAAGACGAGAACATCGTCCGGTTCGAGACGGAGATCGGCGACGCCGGCTTCGACATCAGCGACGTCCGGAAGATCAGGTAGCCTGCCGGTCCACCCGTGGTCCCCGGACCTCGACGCGCACGGCGGCCGGAAACGGCCGGGAGCGACCGCGGTCCGGGGGGCGAACCCTTAACTTTCCAACGGTCCTACGGCTCGCACATGGCGACCGAGTCGGCGGACGGGGCCGATGAGGCCCTTTCGTTGCCGCCGCCGCTGGAGGAGTGGCTCGACGACCGGGCGGCCAGCCTCGGGGTGTCTCGCGAGGAACTGCTCGTCCAGGTGGCGAGCGCATACCGGGCGACGGCCGACCACGACGGCGACGGCGGGTCGCTCGCCGACGAGGCCGACGTCTCCGACCTGATCGAAACCGAGGTCCGCACCCAACTCCAGGACCACCGGTCGGACCTGGCGGCCGTCGAGGACCGGCTCGACGCGATGGAAGCCGGCCTCGAGGACGACCTGGAGTCGATCCGGAACCGCGTCCTGCAGCTCCGGGACGCGGTCCGCAACCGGGCGAAGACGGACCACACCCACGACGAGATCGCCCGGTTCGACGACCGGCTCGACGCCGTGACATCCGACCACGCCGACCTCTCGGAGGACGTCGCGGAACTGGACACGGAGGTGGCGGACGCGACGGGCAAGCTCGACACGCTCGCGAGGGTCCTCGTGGACCTGACGGGTGACGGTGAGGACGCGACCACGGAGCGACGCCGTCACCTGGAACGGCTCCGGACGGCCGCGAGCCACCGTGGCGTCACCGAGGGGACGTGTCACGATTGTGGGGGGACGGTCTCGGTCCCGCTGCTCTCGGAGCCGTCGTGTCCGCACTGTGATACCGAACTCCGGGACCTCACGACGACCGGCATCGTCTTCACGAGGACCGTCCTGACCGGGCCGGAGCCGGCGGAGGACGCGGGCGGCCCCGGCGAGGGGCCGGCCGATGAAGGTGAGCCGGATGGGTGAGCGAGCGCCCGAGGGGAATGCCGGTGACGGCCCCGGGTCGGCCGACGGCGCGGAGCCGGCCGACGGCGCGGACGGGACTGCCGACCCGTTCGCCGACCTCGACGCGGCGGACGTCGACGGGGAGGTCTGGGCCGAACTCGACGAGGGCGCCGACGTCGACGGCGACCTGTTCGATCGGCTCGCCGAGGAGAGCCCGACCCGGCAGGTCGACCTGGAGGTCGACGCCGACGCCGAGACCACCGTCGTCCCGAAGTCGAAGTACTGCCAGCGGTGTGAGTACTTCACCGAGCCGCCGGACGTGGCCTGTTCGCACGCCGGCACGACCATCGCGGAGGTCGTCGACACCGACAGCTTCCGGGTGCAGAACTGCCCCGTGGTCGCCGACCGGCACGGTGCCTCCAGCGTCCTCGAAGGGGAGAGCCCGGACCGCACGCTTTAGGCCGCCTGGACCCTCCGGCCGGGTATGCAGTTCTGCGACGACTGCGGCGCGATGATGCGGCCCCGGGACGGCGAGATGGCGTGTTCGGCCTGCGGTGCGAGCCAGTCGAAGGACCCCGACCGCGCCGAGGCGTTCGTCTCGACGGAGTCCCAGACCGACGGCGACGTCATCGAGTCCTCCGCCGACGCCGACTTCGAGGGCAAACCCACCGCCGACGACATTACCTGCGAGTCCTGCGGCAACGGCGAGGCGTGGTACACGATCAAACAGACCGGGTCGGCCGACGAACCGCCGACGCGCTTTTTCAAGTGCACCGAGTGTGGCAACCGGTGGCGGGGGTACAGCTAGGGGCAACAGCGAGGCCGAGCGGCGGGAGCCGTGACCGGAGGGAGCGGCTCCGAATGCGTGAACGGCGAGCAGGAGGTCCTCGGATCCGCGAACGGCGACCAGCGGGAGCCGTGAGCCGTCGGGAGCCGTGAGCGAAGCGAGCCGTGAACGAGCGAGGCCTCGGACTGAGCGAGCCGGGCGGCGCGACCAGCGGGAGCGCCGCCGGATGGGCGAGCGGGAGGTGCGAGGCGCGAGCGAAGCGAGGGCCTCGGAGACGCGAGCGGCGAGCGGAGCGAGCCGCGAGCAATGACCAGCGGGAGCGACGACACGGGAGTCGGGCAGGGGATCACCGGGCCGGTGAACCCCGGCAACACTTTTGGCCCGCTCTCCGGTTGTGCGGCCTATGCCGGCGAAAGCGACGGCCGAGCCGACGGACCCGGCAGTCGTAGACCGGTGGGACGGCGGCGTCGGCTGGATCGCCCACCCCGAGGAGACGATGGAGCGTGCGAGCCACGCGCTTTCGACCGACGAGGGCGTCTGGCTCGTCGACCCGCTCTGTGCGCCGGGCGTCGCCGACCTCCTGGGGGACCTGGGTGAGGTCGCCGGCGTGATTGTTCTGTCGAATTATCACATACGAGACGCCGACGTCGTCGCGGAGCGGTACGACGTTCCGGTCACGCTGCCGGCGTCCATGACCGGCCTCGAGGACCGCCTCGACGCGCCCGTTTCTCGGCTGGAGGTCGGCACGGCGGTCGGTGGGTACGAGCTGTTCACGGTGGCCCGCAGTTCCTGGTGGCAGGAGTACGGGCTGACCGACGGGGAGACGCTCGTGGTCGGGGAGTCGGTCGGCACGGCAGAGTACCTCCGCGCCGGCGAGGAGGCCCTCGGCGTGATGCTGCTTCGCCGGCTGACGCCGCCTCGGGCGGCGCTTGCCGGCCGCGAACCCGAGCGAATCCTGACCGGCCACGGCCCCGGCCTTCACGAGGACGCCGGCGAGGCCCTCGAGGAGGCGTTGCGGACCGCCCGGCGACGGTTCCCTCGGGCACTGCTGGAGAACGGCACGCGGCAGCTCCGCAACGTCATCGCGGCACTGCGGACCTGAGGCGTTCATCGCTCCGGACCCGCGCCCGACATCCCTTTCCCGCTGGCTCCCCGACCGCCGCTGTGCGCGTCGAGGTGTTCCCCGGCAGGGAGGCCGTCGTCGACTTCGACCCCTCGTTGACCTTCGAGTGCGTCGACGACTGCACGTGGTGTTGCCGCCACGGCGTCCTCCTGTACGAGAAGGACCTGCTGGAACTCGCCGCCCGTGAGTCGCTGGCCGACGCCATCGCGGCGTTCCGCGGCCGGGACTTCCTCCGCCGGGAGCCGAAGGCCGACGGCCACCCGCACGCCGCGGCCGACGGCCAGGCGTGCTTCTTCCTCGGGGAGGACGGCCTCTGTGCGCTGCAGGCCGAGCACGACTGGAAGCCGGCCCGGTGTTCGGTGTTCCCGCTGGAGGTCCACGTCGAGGCCGGCGACATCCACGTCTCGGTCCGCGCGGCGGCCCACGAGCACTGCGAGGGCCTGGACGTCAGCGAGCGCCGCGTCGTCGACCACCTCGACGCCTTCCTGCCTGAACTGCTGTGGGAGCTGGACGACCCGACGACGAAGGTGGAACTCTGAGGCCACGAACCCGCGGTATATATCAGCCGGCGTCATCTATCCGGTTTCAGGCCCCATGCACTTGCCCGCCGTCCTTCGGGAGGCCCTCCAAGAGACCCGGGACGTCGCCGTCCTGGCGGTCCTTCCGTTCGTGGTTGCGCTGCTCCGCTGGAACGACCTCGTCCGACTCGGCACCGACACCAGCCGGGTGTTCTCGGTCTCGTTCCCGATGCCGCACTCGTTCGTCACGATCTGGTCGTTCGTGCAGCCACCGACCGATGCTGGCGGCGGTATCGACCCCGCCACGCTCCCGGCCGTCGTCGGTGTGGCATTCGGCGCGGCGTTCCTGCTCTCGCTTGCCGCCTACGTCGTCGCGACGGGCCTTCTCCTGGCCGGCTACCTGGGGAGCATCGACCAGTCGATTCGGACGGGCATGTTCGACTTCGTGGCGAACGTCCGCCGATACGGGCGGTCGTTGGTGGCCTACGAGGCCCTCATGTTGGTCGTCCTCAGCGCCATCGTCCTCCTCCTCACAACGGCGCCGTTCCTCATCCCGGTCGCCTTTGTGGGTATCTACGTGGTGGGATATCTCACGTATCTCGCGCCGTATCTCGTGGTGGCGAACGAGGACGACCTCCTCGAGGCGATCCGGCACAGCGCAAGCCTGACCACCAGCCGTGCGGAGGCCGCACTCGCGTTCCTCGGGTTCGCCGTCCCGGCCACGGCGTTCTCGCTCCCGCTCTCGCGACTTGCGTACAGCGACGGTGTCCTCGCGGCGGTGGCGGCCGCTGCCGTCGTCGCCCCGGTGGGCCTCGTCGCCGCCGTGTTCTTCGTCCTGGTCGCTCGTCGCCTGACCGCGGGCGCCGATCGACCGACGGCCACCTAACACCTCGTCCCGGGAGGGGGCTACAATTAGCCTTACCCACCCGTCTCTGCCCGAGTCCGCGGGCTTCAAGCGGCCGCCGACCCTCCTGGCGACAATGAGCGAGGAGGACGCCCCGGACCGCGCCGAGTTCGGCCACGACCCGGTCGAGCACGCCGACGTTGCGGCGGGGATGACTGTCGCCGAGCTGGCCGACGAGTACGGGAAGGCCGGCATCGGCGCCGCCGACCTCCACGAGGCCGTCGAACTGACCGGCGAGATCTTCGCCCGCGAGGACACCACCACGTTCCTGGGGCTGGCCGGCGCGATGGTGCCCGCCGGGATGCGGGATATCGTCGCCGACCTCATCCGGGACGGCCACGTCGACGCCCTGGTGACGACCGGCGCGACGCTGACCCACGACGCCATCGAGGCCATCGGCGGCACCCACCACCACGGCCGCGAGACCCACCCGGAGCTGTCGGCCCGCGAGTTCGACGAGCGGTTGCGCGAGGAGGAAGTCGACCGGATCTACAACGTTTACCTCCCCCAGGAGCACTTCGCACAGTTCGAGGCGCACCTCCGCGCGGAGGTCTTCGAGGCGGTCGGCGAGGAGATCGTCTCGATCGCCGAGTTCACTAGCGAACTCGGCCGGGCCAACGCCGTCGTGAACGACGGCGAGGACGTGGCGGCGGCGCCCGGCATCGCCGCGGCCGCCTACGAGCAGGAGGTGCCACTCCACGTGCCGGCGATCCAGGACTCCGTACTGGGGCTGCAGGCGTGGCTCCGCTCGCAGGTGAGCGGCTTCTCGCTTGACGCGCTGGCCGACATGTCGCCGCTGAACGATCTCGCGCACGGCGCCGACTCGATGGCCGCCATCGTGGTCGGCGGCGGCGTTCCGAAGAACTACGTCCTCCAGACGATGCTCGTTACGCCGGGCGCCTACGACTACGCCGTCCAGCTGACGATGGACCCGCCAGGGACCGGCGGGCTCTCCGGCGCCACGCTCGAGGAGGCCCGGTCGTGGGGGAAACTCGAGACGGACGCCCGCAGCGTCTCCGTGTACGCCGACGCGACCATCACGTTCCCGCTACTGGTCGCCGCGGCACGGGACCGGTGCGACTGACCGCTCCCGGGCCCGGGACCGGGCCGACTGACTGCCGCAGTTGCAGGGTACCCGGACCGGGCCGACTGACTGCCGCGGTTGCAGGGTACCCGGACCGGGCCGACTGAATGCCGCTGCGGCACGGTACCCAAACGAGGCCGGCGACCGGTGGACGGGCCCACATACGATGCAGCCTGCATCACCGTCCGTGTCGGTACGCTACACCGAGCGGGTGTTCGTGCTGCCACACTCGGGACACTGGGTGAGCTCCCCGAGCGGCGGGTGCTCGACGGTGTCCCAGGCGTCGTCCGTCTGCGCTTCGAAGCCACAGGTCAGACACCGGTGTGTGGTATGGACTGACATGGTCGTCAATCCGTCGCCGACGCACTTAACGCTACCTCGTCACCCGGCGCTCTCTGGGGGACCCTAATCGGCGTCCCCGACGGGGTCGCCTGCGGGCCGCCCCGGGCCCCGGAGCCGGCGGACGTCCAGTCGGAGGTAGTGCAGCAGCGTGCCGGTCAGGCCGGCGTCGGCGACGCGGCGACCCGACGTTGTGGCGAGCGTCGCTGGGTGGTACGCCGTCGGGGCGCGCCGGCCGAGCCGGCGGCTGAACGCGGTGTCCTCGTTGGGCACATCGGGGAAGCCGCCGACGCGCTCGAAGGCCTGCCGCCGGACGACCGTGTTGAACCCCGGCAGGATCGGGGCCGACAGGCGCGGGAAGGCGTGGTTGATCGTCCACTCCATGGCCTTCGCCCGCCGCGGCCCGTCGATCCGACACCGTGATGACGCCGCGGCCAGCCCTTCCCGGTCGGCGAAAGCGAGCATCCGCTCGAGGTACTCCTGCGCCAGGGTCGTGTCGGCGTCGACGAACGCCAGCCACTCGCCGGCGGCCGCGGCCGCGCCGCGGTTCCGTCCGCTTGCGATGCTGTGGCCGCCCTCCCGGACGACCGTCGCACCGTGGCGCCGGGCGACGCTCCGGGTCCCGTCCGTGCTGTCGCCGTCGGCGACGACGACCTCGTAGGGCCGCGCTGTGGTCTGGGAGCCGATGCTCGCGAGCGTCGCATCGAGGTAGTCCACCTCGTTGCGCGCTGGGACCACGAAGCTCGCGGCCGGTGTCGCCATCACCGGATCGTGACCGCCGCGCGGACCAAAAGGGCACGGGGTCGCCGAACGCCCGCGGCGACCACCATACCTATGCCGGTCCGGGTCGAGCGCTCGGACACGATGACAGACGCCCAGGCGCTGTTCGAGGACCTCCAGGCGGAACTGGAAGACACCGGCCAAACCCTCGGGGACCTGCTCCAGCAAGCCATCGAGTAGCCCTCGTCGGCCCCGGACGTCGCCGTGGACCTGCTCGAGGAGGCCGCCGAGACCGGCCAGTCCGTCGGGGAGCTCCTCCAGGACGCCATCCAGGACAGCGACGACGTCTTCGCCGAGATGACTGACGGTGACCTGTTCGTGAACTTCGGTGACGACGAGGCCCGGTTCGCCTTCGACGACGACGTTCTTTTCGTCGGTGGGAAGGTTGAACAGACTGCGCTCGCTACTCTCGGCCGGCCAATGATGAGCGCGTGCTCCGAGTCGGCGTGACAACCCGGCGGTGACGAGCCCTATGAGTGCCGAGGCCAGCTTTCTATGCATAGGCTTGCGAGGAGAAATACAGGGACGTCGGGAAATCGCGTCTGCTACGGTCTCCGAACAGGTAACGTAATCGACACGTTATTACCGCGGGTGGCGCCTCCGGCGAACCTCTCTCAGGTCTCGTGGAGTGTCACCTCGACGTCGCCGTCGTAGACCGCTACGGTCATCATCGTCGCCGCCTCCGCATGGCCAGCGGCGGTCGAGGAACCCGGATTGAGTACGCGGACACCCTCGTGGACCTCGTCTTCTACCTCGTGGCTGTGGCCGGCGACGCCCACCACCGGGTCCTCCGCGCGGGCGTTGGCCACGTCTGCGACGGCGTCCAGCCAGTCGTCGCGCTGCTTGACGATGCCCTCGGCGGCGTGGACCAGCGCGCGCTCGATGGGGTTGACTTCCCCGTGGTGGACGACGAACGTGACGTCACCGACTTCGGCCGCGTCGACGGCGGGAAGCGGAGCGTCGATGGGGTCGGCGTTGCCGTAGACTGCGGTGAGGTCGTCCGCCAGGCCACGCACCGTTTCGATAGCGTCCAACGATCCGAAGTCGCCAGCGTGGACGACGTGGTCGGCGTCGGCGACCAGATCAGCGAACTCGTCCGGGAGAGCGTCTGCCTGACCGGGGACGTGCATGTCCGAGAGGATGGCTACCTGCATGTCGAAAACCCTCCCGGGAAATAAAACTAAAGCTATCGGTCGGTGGGAATGCGATTGGGAACGGACGTGCAACGAACTATCGAACAGCGTAATGTGCGAGCTAAAGCGGACGCCGTTGTCGGCTCCCGATCGAATGCCGCGTCGATTCGGGACCGGATTTTGGAGTCCCCTTCCCGGTGGAAGCCCTCTCGATTCTCTCGCAGTACCCACTGCTCGAAGAGTAACGAAAGGGTACGCGGGCCAGCGGGAGTGGGCGTCGACAACTGGACTGAACACGTTCGATATCACGAATCATGAGTGCCGAGGCCGCCAGCTTTGAAGGTAGACGGCGTCTCTGAGGGTATTCGTTGTGACCACGGTATCCACATGCCCCGTTCAGGTTTTCGCCGGGTAGGCAGACACGGATTTATGAATGTTGCCGAGCAATCACACGATATGGCTGCTGAAATTTCCGACCGGGTTCGAGAAATCGCCGAGGCTCGCGGCCTTCCGGAGTCAGAGGTATTCGAACGAGCGCTTGAACGCGGTCTCGAAGACCTGTGGGAAGACCTCATACTCGCACAGTATATTGAGGGAGAACTCAACCGCGAGGAAGCCATCGAACATGTCGGTCGAACGAAACTCGAACGAGCAGAGCGAGAACTTGAGGTCGTCGAGGAAGACATCGACTGGGGCTTGAACGCGTGAGGCTTGCGGCTGTCTCGGACGCGGGACCGCTCATTCACCTCGCCGAAATCGATTCGCTCGAACTACTGTCAGCGTTCGATAAGCTCCTGATACCGGAGACGGTCTACGAGGAAATTGAGAAAGGTGGCGTTCCCGACGGGCTCTCCGATCTGTCCTACGAACTCGTCGAAGCGGACGTGGAGAAGGTCGAATCCAAAGAACTGGATGCAGGTGAACGCGCCGCGCTGGCGTTCACGACAGAGCGCGCAGTGGTTCTTCTAACCGACGACCTCGCGGCCCGCGAGGCGGCAGCCGACGCAGGCGTCGAAGTACGCGGTTCCATCGGCGTCATCGCACTCGGTTACGGCCGCGGGCTGCTCCACAGAGACGAAGCGGCCTGGCGTATGCGAGCACTTCAGCGCGAAACGAGCCTCTTCGTGACCGAAGCGGTTGTGGAGCGCGGCATTAAGACGCTGGACGAGATGTAACGGAATGAACGGATTCTATAGCCGCGCTAAGCACATTCACTATGGATAGAACGTGAGTCACAAATGCCGAGGCCAGCTTTCTATGCATACATTTGCGACGTGAAGTGAACGAACGTCGGAGCACTACGTACCCTAGAACGGATGATGGTCAGTCGATGTCGAATGCCGTAAATTCATGTCCCGCTCGTGAGTGCGTCTGTCGACAACAGGGAGCGCTGTTCCCGATGGCAGCTGGACGTTCGGACCGCGTTAACGAAATCACTGAGGCCTGTGGCCGTTAAGCGTCCGAAGCGTTCGAGCGTGCCGACCGGGGGGGCGAATGCGACCGGAAGACACCGACTGGGATCCGAAGCCGGGGCGCTTGCAGGTGTTGCGGCAGTGGGTCGCTCACTGGAGGTAGCTTTCGCGTAACTCCACTCGTATCTCCGAGCGAGACCGACACGTCCCCGCACTTATAAAGATAGCAGACCCACAGGTCGACAACGAATGGAGTTCAATGACGAGGGAGTCGTCATCGACAAACCGCCCAGTGACCTCGACAGACTCATGCTGGAGGTCGGCGGCATCCTCGATGACGTAGGCATCGAGTACTCCGTCGTGAGCGGCTACGTGGCCGTGTTGTTCGGTCGCTCCCGTGCGACCGAAGACATCGACGTGATCACGGAACGGTTCGACGAGGGAACGGCCGATGAGCTGGCGACGCGACTCCAGGAGGCGGGCTACTGGGGCTCGGCGATGCCCCTCGACGACTTGCGTGAAACGTTGGCCGACGACCTCCCGGTCCGTATCGCCGAAGACGGACACCGAGTTCCGAACGTCGAACTCAAATTCGCCTCCGACGAGCACGATCGTACCTCCCTCGACGACGCTATCCACGTCCGCCTCGGCGGAGAAACCATCCGTGTTGGCTCGCTGGAGTTCCAGATCGCCTACAAACTCGATATGGGTGCCCGGAGGGATTACGAAGACGCACTCTACCTCCACGAAGTCGCGGGACCAAGCCTTAACAGGACAGCACTCGAAGAACACGTCATGAAACTCGGGGTCGAGGATGAATACGAACGACTCAGGGGATAGTGACGACAGACACGCCCGCAATCGCGAGGAGCGGCGCCGCCAGATCCGCGAGTGGGCAGCGTACGTTCGAACGCATCCCGACGAGGACTGGGGAGAGCAGGTAAACACGCTGGTGAACTCACAACTTCAGTCCGCCCGCCATCTCGAAGACGAGCGTCCCGACCGCGAAACGTTCGAAGACTCCCCGCTACTCGATAGATAGCGTCTCGGTCGATCTGTATCCACCGTCTAATCGGCCGAGGCCTGGGAATAGATCGTGCGTCGTGAGTGCCGAGGCCGTCATTTGTTTAGGGTAGACGACGTCTCTGAGGGTATCTGGTTGTGGCTAGATTCGACATAGGCCTTGGTCAGCTTCATGCTGAGCGATCTCCTTACTAAACACGAGTCTCCGGTCGGACCCGAATTTATATTGATAGGCGTCTAACGTACTCCAATGGCAACCGATGCTGTGTCGGACCACGTTCGGGAACTCGCCGAACACCACGATATCGATGAATCGGCGGTCATCCAGCGGGCGGTCGAAACCGGTGTCGAGACGTTGTATCGGAACATGCTCGTTAGAAGGTATCTCGCCGACGAGATTACGCGTGAGGAGGCAGTCGACCAACTGGGCGTCGAAGTCGTCGAAGAGGTCGAATCCGCCCGAGATGCAGTTGAGGAGGACGTTGAGTGGGGACTCCATGCCTGAGCGTTCCGGATGAGTAGATTGGTCGTTGCCGATACCGGACCGTTGATACATCTCGCTCAGGCGGACGTTCTCGCCTTACTCGAACTGACCGGTGAGTTACTCGTTCCCGGAATCGTTCTCGAGGAACTCGAACGTGGTCAAACCGATATTTCCGAGGTGGAATTTGCTGCCAAACGGGTCACGGTCGATACCGAATCCACGCATCCGCATCTCGACCCGGGAGAGACAGCGGCGCTCGTCCTCTGCACCGAACGAGACGCTGTACTGTTAACCGACGATCTAGACGCCCGAAATACCGTGAGAGAGGAGGACATCGAGGTCCACGGTTCGGTTGGAGTTGTCCTGTATGGGTACAGTCAGAGAGCACTGTCCGAAGCGGCCACAAATCGCGTACTTCGGGAATTAGAACAGGAATCGAACCTATATCTTGCGCCGCCGCTTATCGAGCACGCAATCGAGTTGGTTGAGGCAGACGACGCGGGATGGTAGCAATCTCGTAACGGAACGAGCGGTTTCGATAGAGCCGCTAAACCGATTCACTATGGATAGATCGTGGCTACGCACAAAGCACCACGGCGAGAACGTATGCCGCAACGATGAAGGGCCGCCGCAGTGCATCCGGCGATTCACGACCCCACCGGCCGCGACGTCGACCTCTACATGGAGGTCGTCACGCGGTACGGGATCACGTGGGCCGGTTACTACCGAACGCTCGGGGTCGCCGCGCTATGCGCCGTCGTGGCGACGGAGATCGGCGCGCTCGTCATCGGGACGCCAGGAACCGTCCCATATCATCCGGTCGGTGGACCTACGGATGGTCGCGTCGGCCGTCCGACGTTCTGCCAGCAGCATCCAGCCAGTCGGCGGCGACCACCGGCTCCGGTTTCCTCACGCGGTCGCCATCCCGGGCTAGCATCAGGAGATACTCGACCGCATTCATGCGGTCGTGTGCGCCCTCGACGGCGTCGCGGTGCTCGCTGTCGCACCCCTCGCGGGCCAGTTCCAGTCGTCCCGCCGCAACGTCCACCGGATTCTGGAGGTCGTGACTGATCGCGCTGCAAACTGTTCGGGCCCTTCGTTCGGGCGCTGTCGCTACGCCTGGTCCTCGTTTCGCTCGGGTATCTCGCGGATGGCCACGAGGATGCCCTGGAGCGTGTCGTCGTCGATCCGGTTCCGCAGCGTCGCCTCGACCCGGCAGGCCGACCCGTCGTTCCGTCGCATCTCGGTCCGGATCGTCCGTGGTTCGCTGGGCTGGTCGACGACGTCGTCTATTGCGGCACTCAGGGCGTCGACGGTCGCCTGTGGTTGGTCGGGGAAGCCGTCCTCGCCGATCAGGGCCTCCGGCTCGTACCCCAGCGTCCGTCCCACTGCGGGGTTCGCGTACCGTATCGTTCCGTCCGGCGCGAGTATCGCGACGACGTCCTCGAGGTCCTCGACGATCCGTTCGTACCGCATCAGTTCCATCTCGCGCTCCCTGCGCTCGGTGACGTCGGTCGCGACGCCGGCTAGGCGCTCGAGTTCGTCGTCTTCACGGATGGGGTACAGGTCGACGGTGAGCCAGCGTGTCCCGCGCTCCGGGTGCTGGACCCGGAACTCCTGGTGTTGTGGCTCCTCGACGTTACCGGCGCGCTGTGTCTCGACGTCGGCCCGGAGTCGGTCGAGGTCCTCCGGGTGGACGTGTCGCTGCCACGACGACGGGTCCGCGGCGACGTCCTCGCCGTCGATCCCGTACAGCTCCTTCGCCGCGGAGTTGACGTACAGGACCTCCGAGTAGTCGGCCGCGACGATGAAGAGCCCCTGTGGGACGGCCTCCGCGAGGTGCTCGAACCGCTCGTTCAGCTCCCGGAGTCGCCGTTCCCGGGTTTTCTGCTCGGTGACGTCGGTCGCGAAGCCGACGATGCGGGGCTCGTCGCTGTCCTCGTAATAGGCGTGGCCCCGCATCCAGCACTGCCGGCCGACCGCGGGGTTCGTCCGGTAGTCGATGACGTCGTACTCGGACTCGCCTCGCTGCATCCGGCCGAACCGTTCATGGAGCCGGTCACGGTCCTCGGGGTGGACGGCCCGTTCCACGAAGTCGGCCCCTTTCTTTCCGTCCCCGGACGGTTCGTCGAAGACCTCTCCCATCGCCCCGTGGCTGCGGAGGTCCCCGGTGTCGGGGTCGACCTCGAAGATGACGGAGTCGGTCACTTCGAGTGCGAGCTCCATCCGCTCTCGCATCCGCTGGCTCTCGCGGTCGACCCGATGCCGATCGACGGCGTTTACCACCCGGTTTCTCAGGATCGCGTACTGCTCCGTTCCCGTATCCTTCTGGAGGTAGTCGGTCACCCCGGTCGAGATGGCCTCGCTGGCAACTTCTTCGGACCCTCGCCCGGTGAACAGGATGAACGGGAGGTCCGGATGGTCGTCTCGAACCGCCTCCAGGAACTCGACCGCTCGTCGGCGAGCCGATCCAGCCCGTCGCTCGCGCTGCGTTCGGTGTGGACGCTGAAACGGTCGTCCTCGCGCTGGAGGTACGTCGCGGCGAGGTCGGTGAAGTCCGGTTCGTCGTCGACGTGTAGGATGTGAATGGGTTCGGGCGAACCGCCCGGGAGGGATGATTGGGAAGACATTTCGGTTGCTCTCTCCTGGTTCGTGGCGAGCAACTCTGCGTGCTCGATTGTAATGGTAGCGGCAAGCTCGGCGTTCAAAGGACACGTGGAGGGGTCCCAGTGGTGGGTGCCGTGTACCATTGCCCGTCGACCGAACGTCGCGGACGCTGACCGTGGGCGTACGGTCGTCGCCGAGCCTCCTGCTGAATCCGACTCCGATGGGTCGAGAGTCGAGGTGGCCGACGCGCCCGGGGCCGACCGGCTCGCCCCCCAGGGGACGCGTGACCGGTCCGGACGTGGCGAGCCAGCTCGTCCCGACAAACGAGGTCTGCTAATCCCGGCGTGACGACGGCTCCTCACCCCTCGTCTGCCCGTTCCTCGGGCGGGACGAAGGGCCCGACTGAGACGGTATGGTGGGCGATGGTGGCCGACCGGAGCACGTACGCGAGGAAGACGGCGAGCGGCGCGAGGATGCCCCCTATTGCCAGGCTGAACACGAGCGGGAGATGCCGCGCCGGGACGGTGACGGAGTCCGGCCGGTAGATGAGCGCCATCGCGATGCTGACGACGAGTGCGACGAACCCGCTGTAGGCGACGAGCCGGGAGAGTCGGGCGAGGTCCTGCTGGAGCGAGAGCGTCTTGAAGAACTGCCGTGTCACCGCGACAGCTTCCAGGAGGTCCACGATGGCTTCGAGTTCCCCGAGTGCCGCCTCGGAGAGCCGGTCGCCGTACTCGTTTCGCACGTGTCGCGTCGCGGTCAGGTTCCGGGCGTACTCGGTGCCGAGGATGACCTCCAGGATGTTCACGATGGCTGTCTGGCCCTCTATCTTCCCGGACATGCTCTCCCCGTAGGCGGCGATTCCCGTCGCGTACTCCGCTACCTCAGCCGGGAGGCCGTCGGCGTCGCCGGGCGAGGATCCGAGGCGGTTCGCGCGCTCGGTCAGCGTCTCGGCCACCAGCTCGAGGAACTCGGCCGGGTCGTTCGGCACGGCCGGTTCGTCGGCGCGGTCCCGGAGGCGACCGCGGAGGTCCTCCGTCCCCCCGAGGCGGTCGAACAGCTCGTTCGGGGACCCGAACACGCGCGACAGGATGAGCTGGTCGATGGACAGTGCGATGGTCACGAGCGTCACCGTTCCGGCGATGAGGCCACTGGAAAAGGCCGACGCGGCGGCGCTTTTCGGCCCGACGGCCAGCACCCCGAACTGAGTCAGGGGGACGAACACGGCGACGACGGCTCCGACGAGGACCGCCGACACGGCGAGGCGGTTGCCGCCGAGAAGGAACCAGTGCATCGCTCGTTCCCGCGCGCCGTCGATGCTCCGCACCGAACGCGCCGTACTCACGTCCCCGCTCATGGATCCTCCGGCACGGTGGCCACGCTCGAGACGACGACGGAGGTAGCGGGCGGAGTGTCGTTCACGGTTCGAGACGCCGCTTCGGAGTCATGTCCCATAAAGACGGTGACACTCGGAGAGCGACCTCGAGGACCCGACCGGAATCGGCACCGGCACTGCGTCGGCTCCCACCGTGATGCCGGAAGCCATCGGGCGCGATGGACGGTCCCGGGATGTGTCCGGGGGCGTCGCGGCACTCGTCCGGGTTACTATCGGGTAACCGTACCCGTCGGGCGAGGGACCCGTAGGTTCGGTCCGACCACGGAGGTTCGATCCGAGGGCTCTTTCAGCGTGCCGGTCGGCGCGGGTTGGCAGCGACCACGTCCCCGAACGCCCGCGCGACGCGGTCCTCGGTCGCGGCCCTCGACCCGGAGTTGTCGACCACGACGTGGTCGATGGCGAGGGGCTCGAACCGGTCGCGGAACTCGACGTGGACGTCAAAGTCGGCGTCGCTCACCCCGTCCCGCTCCTCGATGCGGCCCTCGAGCACCGACGCCTCGCACTCGACGCGGACGAGCCGGAACCGGGCACCGACCTGGCTGGCGAGGTCGCGGGCCTGGATGCGGCGCTCGCCGGTCTTGAACGTCGCGTCGAGCACGACCGACTCCCCGACGTCGAGGTGGTCGAACGCCCGTGTGAGGAGTTCGTCGTAGACGTCGACGGTTTCGGCGGTGGTGTACGAGGGGTCGGCGTACAGCTCCGTCCGGAGGACGTCCGTGCGGAGGACGGTGGCGGGTATCCGATCCGCGATGGCGCGGGCCACGGTTGACTTGCCGACGCCGGGCAGCCCACAGACGACGGCCAGGACTGGCGGCAGCGGCGAGCGGTCAGCCACCCCGGCCGCCGGACGACGGTCCAGCGACATCCACGTGGGGACAGCGCTGTGGGACGGATGAACGTTTCCGTCCCCAAACGCTTTTTCCGGCCCGTGCCGTCGAGGTGGCCATGGACCGCCTCATCGTCGAGCACGAAGAGCAGCTCTCGCCCGTCGTCCTCATCACGACCGGCGTGCTGGGTCTCACGTTCCTCGTCGGCGTCGCGTACTTCGCCGCCGGTACCCTCCTGTAGGCCGCCCCGGCTGCTGGCGGGCTCACGCGACGAACCGCTCGACGGGGCGGCCATCGAGCGGCCGATGGCGGGCCCACGCGACGAACCTCCCCTCGGACGACAGCGAGCGGTCGGCGAAGGCCGGATCATCCGCTATCGGTACAGCGAGAGGTAGATCATCACGAAGCCGATGATGTAGGGGATGGTCTCGGCGATCTGGAGGAGCTGGAGGGTCGACCCGAGGTCGCTGTCGAGGGCGACCTGGGTCGTCAGGTTCGTCACCGCGATCCCCATGCTGATGAACGCGAAACCGATGAACGCGTACTGGAGGCGCTCGCTCGGCCGTTTCGTGTACGCCTGGAAGCTGATCAGCGTGAGGCCGAGCGAGAGCCCGAAGAGGGCGAGCCGCACGAGGACGAGCACGCCCTGGAGGACCGTGACCATAGGCCGGCAACCCCGGCGGCGGTATTAAAACTACGTGACGGCGGTTACTCCGGGCTCAGGTCGTCCCACAGCTGGGTGAACCGATCCGGCAGGTTCTCCCTCCGGTAGATGCGGACGTTGTACTCGTCGTCCTCGAGCCGGATGACGGTACTTTCGAAGTTGCACTCGTAGACGTTGTAGTGGTTGCCGTCCTCGGCGACGGTCGTCCGTTCGGTCACGAGGTCGTGTCCCTCCAGGATCTCCAGGCGCCGGTAGATCGTCGGCAGCGAGAGGTCACAGACCCCGCTCAGCTCCTTGGCCGACCGCGGCTCCCGGCTGATGGAGGCGAGCACCGTCCGGGCGTGCTGATCGCCGATGGTGTCGAGGACGTCCTCGATGCTCCGGTCGTCGTCCACGTTTCGAATGGCACGCGCCGATACAAAGCGTTTCCGGCCCCGACCGGAGCGCGGTGCTCGACCGTCGGGTCGTGCCCGCTGCCGACGCCGACGAGACGGCGTCGGTCTGGCGGACCTGGCCGAGTAGGCCGCCCTCGGCGGTCTCGATCCGCACGCGTGTCACGCCGGGCGACGGTCGCAGCCGCCTCACGTGGTGTCGTCGTCGCCAGACTGCAGCGGGTCCGCATTCTCCACGGCGACGAGGACGTACCGCTCGTCGGCCTCCCTGATCGGGGCGGCGCTCACCCGGAGGCGGTACTCGCCGCTCGGCAGCGCGGCGACACATTCGGCGTCCCGGACCGGTCGCCGGGCGTGGGAAACGACCGCCCAGAGGTCGTCGCCGGCGTCGATGTCGTCGCCGCGGTCGTCCCGGAACGTGACCGACGACTCCGCCGGCCGGTGGCCCTGCAGCGTCGACCGGTCCGCGTCGAACACCTCGGTGGCACGGTCGTTGACCCGCCGGATCCGACCCTCCTCGCCGAGTAACATGAGCGGGCACGGCGTCAGTTCGAACACCCGCTGGGTGAGGGTCCGCTCCCGGCTGAGCTCGTTTTGGGTTTGCTTCCGGTCGGTGACGTCCTGGGCGTTGAAGATGACTCCTTCGACGTCCGGGTTCTCGAGGTGGTTGGTCCCGTGGACCTCCACGTGGCGCCAGCCGCCCTCCCGTTCCCGGAAGCGGATCTCGACCGTCACCGATCGGCCCGGCTCCTCGAGGAGGTTGCCGAACGCCCGCTCGGCCCGTTCCCGGTCCTCATCGTGGACGTACTCGAAGGCGATCTCCCCCTGGAGCTGGTGGGACGAGAAGCCGGTGACGTCCTCCACGGACGGGCTGAGGAACTGGAACCGGCCCTCGCCGTCGAGTATCCCCGTGACAGTCGGCGAGTACTCGATGAGCGCGTGCAGCCGGCCACGCTCCCGCTCGATGGTGGCCCGCGCTCGCTGTCGCGCCCGCTTGGCTTGGGCCGAGGCGCGTCCGGCGTCGACCACGTTCTCGATCCGGTGGGCGAGACGGATGAACCGCTCGGGGCCGCCCGTCTTCGCCAGGTAGTCGGTCGCGCCGAGCGAGATCGCCTCGCTCGCGACGTTCTCGTTCCCCTGACCGGTGTACAGGATGAAGGGAAGCTCCTCCGTGGTGACCCGGACGCGGCGGAGCAGGTCCAGGCCGTCCATCTCCGGCATGGCGTAGTCGGCCACCACGCAGTCGAACTCCTCGACCCGGTCGAGGACGGTTTCGGGGTCGGTCGTCGTCTCGACGGCGAGCCGGTCGCTCGCGTCTTCGAGGCCCTCGGCCGTGAGTTCACAGAGTTCCTCGTAGTCGTCGACGTAGACGACCGAGATCGACTCCTCGCGGGCCCCCGTGTCGGGCGGGCCCGGTTTCATCGACATGTGTGCTACTTACACACAGGCTCACGGATAAATGCTTTTTGTGCGCCACCGGTTCGACGCCATCGTTCATGAATCGTTCGCCCCCCCAAGCGCAATCATCCCGCCGGGGTAGGCGACCCTCACGTACCGTTGCTGGATGGTCGGGGTACAGTCGACCCGGCCGACGTCCAGCGGGCGGGCGTCGGCGCCGGCGGCGAGCCTCCCCCTGGAGCGAGCGCCGGCCAATCGGCGTCGCCGTAGAGGTGTCTGTCGGTGGAGTTGCCGCGGCCGGCCGGGACCACGAACGTGGGCGTCCGGAGGTCCGCGTCGACCAGCGCCGAGGCCCCCTCTCGGAGGGTGCCGTCGCCGTCGATGACGGCCAGGAGGTCCGTCCCTCGGCCGTGGGGTGTTCTCGAGCGGATGATCAGTGGCCCACGCGGCCGCGCGGTCTAGGAACGCTCCCAATCTCGGGGTCCTCGCCAGTGAACGGGAGCGGACCGTGATTTCCATCAGCCGTCACGTCAGTGGACGCCTGTCTATGGGTTCACCCTTCCTGCAGTGCTGGGATCGGAGACCCACAGATTGTCCCGGGACCGTGCCGCGGCGATGTGGGTGGGCCGCACGTCGTGCGGGGGCCGCGATTCGAGTGGCAAACCGGGTGCCGCCGCTGATTCGAGCGGGCGGAACGAACGCGTTCGGCGGCGGTGTCCCGCGCTCCCGTCTCGTCCGGCCGCCGACGACGGATCAGTACACGCGGGGACGTGGCCCCGTCTCCGTGTTTGAACGTTCGCCCGTCTACAGCGCCGGGGGTTTGGCCTTGGTGTCGACGACGATCGTGTTGGCCGCCAGGTCGCCGAGCCGTTGCCGCCGGTCCGTCAGGAACATGGCGAGGAGGCCGATGGTGTCGACGGGACGCAACAGGGTCCGGATCAGCGACGCCCTCGTCGAGATGGGGTCGTCGTCCTCCGAGATGACCACGATGCCCATGGCCGTCTTGCCCAGCGTCTGGCCGAGGGCGGCCTCGAGGTAGCTGAAGTACGCGAACGCGACGACGACGCTGAGCGCCATCGAGAGGAAGCCGAGTGGCACTGCGACCATGAACGCGACGTTGGTCGCGAGTCCCAGGACGACGGCCAGGATGAGCAGGTCGACGACGAACGCCATCGCGCGCTTTTCGAGGATGTCCCGCTCGGTGCCGAGGTTCGGGGTGGGCCGTTCGAACGTTCCCATACGGCTCCCTGGGCGACACGTCCCATAAAATTACGTCAGACCACCGTATGACGCCGGTCTGGCCCCGGCCAGGCCCGGTGGGCCGGGGCTCGCACGGACGGTTCAGGACCCCGGGTGGTGGAGTCGTCGGGAACGGCTCCAGTTCGATCACGTCCGTCCGAGAACTGTTCCATCCACACGCCGACCCACCGGAAGCTTAAGCGGGGAGCCGACGAAACTCGCATCGTGACGCGCGAATCGACGCCCCGGTTCGCGATCGCCGAGCGGCCCAGGCGTCGATATCCGCGCCGCGGCGGCGTCGAGTACGAGGGTCAGACCGCCTTCGACCTCGCGCCCGGTACCGCCGTCGATGACGATGGCCTCGTCGAACTCGTCGAATCGGTGCTGTCGGCCGACGGCTACACCTACGGGGACTGGTTCGACCTCCCGATGCCGCTGTACCTCGTCCACGACCACCGAACGGGGGATACGTTCCGCGTCGCCGTCCGCGACGGGACGGTGGAGTTTCACGCGCTCCCGGGGACGGACCCGCCTGGGTTGCGACGGCTGTTCGAGGGCCTGCGGACCGCCTCCGGTTGGAAATGGTCGGTCGATCGTCGGACCACCGCCGACTGAGCGGGGTCGGACGTTCGGACGGTTATACCACGGACGTTTGGACGGTTTTTCTACTCCCTTGAAGGGGGAGGACGCGAGAGTGGGAGACACGATGCACGGTGAACTACCCAGACGGCGGTTCGTGCAGGTCGTCGGCGCCGCGGGCGCCGGCGCAGCGCTGACCGGGACGGCCGGCGCCTCCGAGGTGTCGACACGCGTCCTGGACGACTCGTTCGACGAAAACGGCGGCCTCCAGGAGTCGCTGATCGTCTTCGACGACAGCGAGAGCGCGACGCGACTGGATTCGCTGGACCTCGATGAACCGTACCACGTCTTCGAGCACGTCGACATCGCGTGGACGTTCCTCGACGCCGACCAGCTGCAGACTGTCGCCGGCTGGCCCTCGGTGCGTCGCGTCAAGCGCGCCGAGGAACTCGAGTGGTACAACGACTCGACGTCCCGGGAGTCCATGGCCGTCGACGCGGCCCACGAGCTGGGCTACGAGGGCGAAGACGCACACTTCGCCATCATCGACTCCGGGATCGACGGGAGCCACCCCGGCTTCCGGGGCCGCGTCGAGGCGAACTACCGCTACGTCGACGAACCGACGGGCCCCCGCGCTCCGTTCTGGGTGGACGCCCGCGATGGCGACACCGACGAACTGGGCCACGGGCTCCACTGCACCGGGATCGCCGCCGGCGATGGCGGTGGCGGCGTGCGGGGCGACTACACCGGGATGGCCCCAGGGGCAACGATCACCAGTTACAGCACGACCCAGTACATCTACCTGCCGTACGTCGTGTCCGCCTGGAACCACCTGCTCGGCCGCATCCGGACAGAGCCGGACTTCCAGCCGGACGTCGTGTCGAACTCATACGGCGTCGCCCGCGGGAACGTCTACAACCCGAACGACCCGGTCAACGTCGCCACGTGGAAGGTGTTCCAGGAAGGTGTCCTCCCTGTCTTCGCGTACGGGAACGACGGCGAGGCCGGTGAAAACACGGGCAGCCGGTTCGCGAAGGCGCCGCACGTTCTCGGTGTCGGTGCCGCCCAGAAGACGATCGACCCGGAGGACAACGCGAACAACCGCCCGATAGTGGACTTCTCGTCTCGGGGTCGGAGTGACGTCCGGGCGGAATTCTACGACCGCGACCTCCTGATCAGCAATCTAGAAGATTTCTTCGACATCCAGAACAACGGAACCCGGACGGTCAACGAACAGACGTTTACAGGCTCTGTCGGGCCAGCAGTGAACACCGGGCCCGCCCTCATCGGTGTGGTCGACGAGGACACCGGGTCGAACTACGAACACTTCACGACCGCCGATAACGTCGACCTCGTCGACCTGACGCTGTCGCTGAATCCCGAGGGTCAGTGGGTCCGGATGCGAGTTTACGAGAGCCGTGGCGACGATTGGGTCGAGATCGCACAGTCGCGCGAGGAGATCCTGAAACAGCACGACACCCTGACCGTCGACGTCGTCGGCGGCTCCGAGTATCTCATCGAACTCGAGCCGGAGGACTCGGTCACAGCCGAGTACGAGATCGAGTACACCTCATACCAGAAGACGGGCGATCTCCGGAGTGCACGGCCAATCACGCTGTACCGCCCCGGCCTGAGCACCCACGGCAACCAGGTCATGAGCACGCAGGACAAGTTCGACGTCCTCGGGCCGCTCGGCGAGTTCGGCGCCGGCGAACCGTTCTACGGGCGGCTGTCCGGGACCTCGATGGCCTGTCCCGGCGCGGCCGGCATCGCGATGCTCGTCCGGCAGGCCCACCGCGAGGAAAGCGGCGGCGAGGAGCTGTCGCCGATCGACACTATGCGCGTCCTCGAGCACGCCGCGGCCGACCACAACCCGAATTACCGGGTCGTCAACACCGGTACCGGGTTCGTCGACGCCGAGGCGGCCGTCGAGACGGCCGAGGACCTCGCCAACGGCGTCCTCACCATCGAGGACCTCGACACCGGCCTCGACGCCCTCGTGGAGCCGCCGGAGACGGTCACGCCGCCGGACGTGATCGACCTCACCGCGTCGGGGAGCCGGAGCACCGACAGCTCCGTCAATCAGGATTCACGCACCCAGCAGGTCTCGGTCACCATCGACTCGTTCGACGACGAGGCGACCGACGAGGTCGAGGTGTACGACGAGATCCCCGCCGAGTGGACACTGATCGACGAGTACAGCGACCAGGCGACGGTCGCCGCCGACCAGGGCGACACGGGCGAGTCCCGGACCCGGCTCCGGCTCTTCCAGTCGGCCAGCGACGACACTGTGTCGGCGAGCGAAGTCGACGGTGACGCCAGCGTGACGTTCACGTACTTCGTCCGCACGCCGGAGGGCGGCCCCGGAAAGTCCGGGGCGTACTCGCTCGGCCCGGCGGAGGCCGTCCTCACCGAGTGGGCGTTCCCGGAGGACGAAGACAGAGAGCACGGCTCCGAGTCGGACACCTTCGGCGGGACGGACACCGTGCTGATCGCCGGCACGCCCCTGTAACCGCCGGCGGCTGCGTTCGGGTGCATCTCCGTCCGTTCGGGGTTCCTCACCTGGCGGGCACCTGTGCTGTCCGCTGTAGGCCCTGGCGCCCTCGAGGGTCGCTGGCTCCCACGCGTTACAGGGAAGCCGGCAACCCGACCCAGGAGTAGCGGAGACGTACGTTTCTCGCCGCAGGGCCCGACCCAGCGGCGCGAAGGCACTGTTTCGAGACGTCGCTACCCCGGTTGCGTCCCGAAGAAGCGAGGCGGCGAGCCGTCGTCAGTCCAGTCCGAACCCGGCGCCCAACAGCCCGACGGCGAGCACGAGGTGGAGCACGTTGTCCGCCATGTTCAGCGCGATCAGGTTCTCGAACACGCCGGGGAGCGCGAACCCGGCGAGGGGGACGACCAGATACACCACGCCGAAACCCTTCAGGTACTCGCCCGCGAACGTCCCGCCGGCGTACGCCCCGGCACCGAGCCCCACGAGACCGCTCGCGAGGTGGACGACGTCGTGCAGGTAGTTCCGGCCGAAGACGATCAGGGGGTCGTTCGCTCCGCCGAGTATCGGTCCGAGTATCCCGACGAGGGTGAACACCGCCCCGAAGATGAGCGCGACGGTCTTCTGCTGGCCGCTGCCGGTCTGTACCTCCGATCGCGTGGTTGTGGCACCTGCCATGATCCTGCGTTCCGGATCGCATTTGATAGGCATTTACCCAATTTCAACCGTACTTGTTCCCGGGTGGACCCACAATCGTCTTACCCCCCGCCCCCATCCTCGCGTCCATGAGTGTCTCCCGCGTCGTCGAGCTGGAGGGCCACATCATCGACTCGGGGATGATGCAGGCGGCGTTCGGCATCGTCATGGATCAGGGCGGCTCCTTCGACGTCGAGGAGTTCGAGATCGGCCGGCGGAAGGACGAGGAATCCTACGCCCGCCTGCTCGTCACGGCCGACACCGAGGACGACCTCCAGCGGATCGTCCACGACCTCCACCAGCAGGGCGCGAACCCCGCGGACCCCGACGACGCGACCCTCGAACGCGCGCCGGACGACCGCGTCGTGCCACAGGGCTTTTACTCCACGACGAACCACCCGACCCAGATCCGGTACGACGGCGAGTGGATCGACGTCGAGGACGCAGAGATGGACTGTGCCGTCGTCGTGGAGGAAACGGACGGGGCCGACGCCGCCGCTAACGGCCGGTCGGCCGTGCGCGCACGGACGAGAACGCTGAACGCGGTCGAGGCGGGGGACCTGGTCGTCACGGGCGAGTCCGGGATCAGGGTCCAGCCGCCGGAGCGGCCCCGCGGCCAGGAAGGCGCCTTCGGCTTCATGCAGGGCGGCGTGTCGGCCGAGCGGCCCTCGAAGTCGACCATCCGGCAGATTGCCGGTGCCATCGAGGAGACCAGGGCCGAGGGCGGAACCGTCCTGGTGGTCGCCGGCCCGGCCGTGATCCACTCCGGCGCCCGCGACGACCTGGCCCGTCTCGTAGAGGGTGGCTACGTCGACGCGCTCTCCATCGGGAACGGCTTCGCGGTCCACGACGTCGAGCGGGCCCTCTACGGGACCTCGCTGGGGGTGAACACGGAGACGCTGGACCACGCCCGGGGCGGCCACCAGCACCACATCTACGCGATCAGCGAGATCATCCGGGCGGGCGGCATCGAGGCGGCCGTCGAGGCGGGCCGGCTCGACTCCGGCGTGATGTACGAGTGCGTGGCGAACGACGTCCCATACGTGATCGCGGGCTCGATCCGCGACGACGGTCCCCTCCCCGGGACGATCACGGACGCGGTCGAGGCCCAGGAGGCGATAAGAGAACAGGCCCACGAGGCAGACATGGTGCTGATGCTGTCGACGCTTCTGCACTCGGTGGCCGTCGGAAACTGTCTCCCGTCGACGACGCGCGTGGTCTGTGTCGACATCGACCCGGCGACCGTGACCCAGCTGCTCGACCGAGGGTCCGCACAGGCGGTCGGCATGGTCACCGACATCGGCACCTTCGTCCCGCTGCTCGCGGCGGAACTGCTCGCCGACGGCCAGGGGGCGACCGAGGCCGGGACCTGACGGTCCGACCGGGTTAGGCGCCGGGGACGCCCTCGCGGTAGCTCGAGACGGCGTCCTTCGCGGCCCTCAGCTTCTCGGTGGCGTCGGCGTCGGCGTCCTCGGCGACCTCCTCCACGGTCCGCGTGATGCGGGCCAGCGCCCCGTGGTCGAGGGTTCGGTCCTCCTCTATGGCCCGTTCGACCTTGCCGACGGTCGTGTCGATGCGGCCGGCGGCCTCGCCGTCGACGGCGTCCCGGGCGCTGCGGAGTCGATCGAGTGCGGTTTCGAGTTCGTCTGTGCTCATGTCTCCATAGGTACAGCCACGACGGGTATATCTGCCGACAGCAGCACCTCCTGGGCGGTCGAGCCGAACACGAGCTTCCCGGTGCGGCTCCGTTGACGGATGCCGATCACGACCTCGTCGGCGTCCCGTGCGTTCGCGAACTTCTTGATGTCGGTCGCCGGGTCGTTGCCGCGGACGAGCTGGTGGGTCTCGGTGTTCGGCAGGTCCTCGGCGAGCGTCGCCATGGCCTCCTCGCCGTCGAGGACGTCGTCGTCGGTGGTCTCGTTCCCGCCCGGCAGGGAGTTGACGACGTAGACGGTCTCGGCCTCCGTTACGTGGCGGCTCAGGTACCGTCCGAGCCGCCTGCTCGTGGCGACGCCGTCGGTCGCGGCCAGATACGTTGTCATGCCCGTGACGTCCCCACCCACTCACTTAAGTGTGCACGCCGGGTGGCGGCCAGGAGGCCCGAATAGTCCGGGCGATGTGCCCGGGACGGTGACCGGAGGTGGGACCCGATGGACTGTGGGTCGGGCTGGCTGGCCGGCAGGTCCGGTGTGGCTCGGGGTGGATGGCCGGTCGGTCCGGTGCCATCTGGAGTCTCCAGCGACCCATTGAAGGGGACCGGTGGAGGGAAAACCCCGGTCGGGGCGGCCTTGAACCGGGGCTCTCATTACCGGTGGCGCGCAACCCGACGACGTCCCGTTTCCATGACCGCTCACGGCAGCCCCTACGTGCCACACACCGACGCCGAGATCGAGGCGATGCTCTCGGCGGTCGGGGCGGCGGACGAGACGGCGCTGTTCGACATCCCCGAGGGGGTCCGGTTCGACGGCGAGTTCGAGATTCCGGCCCGGAGCGAACAGGCGGTCCGGGCGCTGGTCGAGGGGACGCTCAGCGGGAACGACGACCTCGTCGAGTTCCTCGGCCGCGGCCACCACGACCACTACGTGCCCTCCATGGTCGAGCACCTCGCGGATCGCTCGGAGTTCCTCACGAGCTACACGCAGTACCAGCCGGAGGTCGCCCAGGGGTTCCTCCAGGCGCTGTTCGAGTACCAGTCGCTGCTCGTCGAACTGACGGGCCTCGAGGTCGCGAACTGCTCGATGTACGACGCGGCCTCGGCGCTCGGCGAGGCGGCGACGCTCGCCGCCCGCGTCCGGGCGGCGTCCGGCGACCGCGTGCTCGTCCCCGCCCACCTCCAGGCGGGGCGCCGTCGGACCCTGGAGAACTACGTCGCCGGCCACGACGTGACCGTCGAGTCCTACCCGATGACAGACGGCAACGCGGACGTCGACGCGCTGGACGCGATGGTCGACGAGGAGACACTTCTGGTGTACGCGGAGACCCCGACGGTCCGCGGCGCCATCGAGGAACGACTGGCGGCCATCGGCGAGGTGGCCGACCGGGCCAACGCGCTGTTCGCGGTCGGCTCCGACCCGGTGGCGCTGTCCGTCCTCCGGCCGCCGGCCGACGTCGGCGCGGACGTCGTTGTCGGGGACGCCGCCGCGCTCGGCGTTCCGACCGCCTACGGGTTCGGCATCGGGCTGTTCGCCTGTCGCGAGGCGTTCCTCCGCCAGGTGCCCGGCCGGCTCGTCGGCGCCGCCGCCGACGACAGCGGCCGCCGGGCCTACACGCTCACGCTGCAGACCCGCGAACAGCATATCCGCCGGGAGCGGGCCACCTCCAACATCTGCACGAACCAGGCGTGGGTCGCCCTCCGCGTCGCGATGCACGCCGCCTGGCTCGGCCCCGACGGCCTCGTCGACCTGGCGAACGACTGCGTCACCGAGGCCAGGGAGCTTGCCGCCCGGGTCGACGACGTCAGCGGCGTGAGGGCACCCGTCCACGACCGCCACCACTTCCGTGAGTTCCCCGCCCGCACCGACCGGCCCGCCTCTGCCGTCGCCGCCGACCTCCGGGCGGCCGGCCACGCTGTCCACGTCGTCGGCGACCACGAGATCCAGATCTGTGCGACCGGGACCACCGCGGACGAACGCGACGCGTTCGTTGCCGCGCTCGAGGAGGCCGCCCGATGACGGACGATGACGCCGACTCGACCTCCGACGGGACCCCCGGCGAGCCGCTGCGGTACGACCAGGCTCGCTGGACCGAGGACGCCGACACCTACGAGCCGCTCCTGGCCGAGAAGACCCTCGACACCGTCGACGTCGACTCGCCGCTGCCGGACGAACTGACCCGCGAGACCCTGGAGCTGCCGGCGCTGGCCGAACCGGAACTGGCGCGGCACTACACGCGGCTGTCGGCGATGAACTACGGCGTCGAGTCCGGGCCCGTCCCGCTCGGCTCCTGTACGATGAAGCACAATCCCGCGTTCATCGAGGACGTCGCCGCCACCCCGGCGGGTCTCGTCCACCCGGACCGCGTCGGCGAGACTGTCCAGGGCACCCTCGAGCTCCTCTACCGGCTCCAGGACTACCTGGGCCGCATCGGTGGGATGGACGCGGTCACGCTCCAGCCGCCGGCCGGCGCCGCCGGCGAGTTCACCGGCATCCGGATCGCCCGCGCGTTCCACCGCGCCGACGGCGACGAGCGCAGCGAGGTGCTCATCCCCGACTCCGCCCACGGCACGAACTTCGCGTCGGCCGCCATGGCGGGCTACGACGTCGTGACGCTGCCCAGCGGCGAGGACGGCCGCGTCGACCTGGATGCGCTGGAGGCGGCCCTCTCCGGTGAGACCGCGGCGCTGATGCTCACGAACCCGAACACGCTCGGGCTGTTCGAGCGGGACATCCGGGATATCGCGGAGATGGTCCACGACGTCGGCGGCCTCCTGTACTACGACGGTGCGAACCTGAACGCGCTGCTCGGCCGCGCCCGCCCGGGCGACATGGGGTTCGATGTCATGCACTACAACGTCCACAAGACGTTCGCCACGCCACACGGCGGCGGCGGCCCGGGCGCGGGGCCCGTCGGCGTCACCGACGACCTCGCCCGGTTCCTCCCCGACCCCCACGTTCGGAAGACGGACGGCCGTTACGAGCGCTACACCCCCGAGGGGACCATCGGGAAGGTCCACGGCTACGAGGGCAACTGGCTCGTCCTGGTGAAGGCGTTCGCCTACATCGCGCGGCTCGGGGACGCCGGGCTGGCCGACGCCAGCGCGAAGGCCGTCCTCAACGCGAACTACCTGGCCGAACGTATCGACTACGAGGTGCCGTTCGGGCCGTTCCACCACGAGTTCGTCGCGAGCGCGGGCGAGACGGACGCCGCCGACGTGGCAAAGCGGATGCTCGACTACGGGGTCCATCCGCCGACGACGAAGTGGCCCGAGATCGTCGACGAGGCCCTGATGACCGAACCGACGGAGTCGGAGTCGAAGCGCACGCTCGACCAGCTCACCGCTGCCTTCGACGCCGCCCGCGGGGACGACGAGGCGGCGCGGGCCGACGCCCCGGAGCGGACCGCCGCCCGGCGGATCGACCAGGTCGCGGCGGCTCGCAACCCGCGGCTCTCCTGGCAGGCGCTCGAGGACGTCTGAGCACCCTCCGCGGTCGCCTGTTCGGACCGATCGCCGCGTCCGTCACGGCGGCGGGAGGGAGCAGCGGTGATGTCGACGGGGTGCGGGGGCCGCGGGCAGTTGGGGTCCGGCGGTCAGGCGCTGGTGTCGATGCCGTCGATGGTGACGAACCCGTAGTCACACTCCGGGCAGTGCCACTTCTCCTTCACGCCGAGGTGGTGGCGGGTGCTCGCGGCCTGGTAGAACTCCCGGGACGTCTCACAGTACGGACAGTCCCGTTCCACAGCGAGGCTCATACATCGAGATAGGAGCCCCCTGCTTTGAAGCTTACCGGTTCCCGACCGCCGTCGGGAGTCAGGCTGTCTCAGGTATAGTCGACGGTCAGGCTGTCTCCGGAACAGACGCCACCCGGGGATCCGGCAGCGCCGTTGGCCGGCGACCCCGGCCGGCCATTAAACCCCCTGCTATGCGCACCGCAACGCCCAAGGGCGGCAGTTACCTTTGTTAGGCTGTCTCATGAGCACGCCAGTCATCGTCGACGCCGTCAGGACGCCGTTCGGGAAGCGGGACGGCTCGTTCAGCGACACGCACCCGCAGGACCTCGCCGCCGAACCACTCACGGCGCTGCGGGAGCGGAACGGCTTCGACCCCGAGACCGTCGAGGACGTCGTCTACGGCTGCGTGACGCCCGTCGACGAACAGGGACTGAACATCGCCCGGCTCGCGCCGATGGTCGCCGGCTGGGGGGATCATCGCCGGCGGCGTCGAGCACATGACCCGCGTCCCGATGGGGTCGGACGGCCAGAGCGTCACCGACACCTACTTCGAGCACTTCGAGGAGCTGACCACGCAGGGCGAGGGCGCCGAGCGCATCGCCGAGGAGTACGGCTTCTCCCGTGAGTACCTCGACGAACTCGCCGCCGAGTCCCAGACGCGGTGGGGCGAGGCCGCCCAGGCCGGCAAGTACGACGACCAGGTCGTGCCCGTCGACACCGAAGTCGAGGGCCAGGACGTCCGCGTCGAGGAGGACGAACACCCGCGCCCGAGCACCGACGTGGAGACGCTGTCGGATCTCCCGCTGTCGTTCCGCGCGCCGGGCGAGGGCTTCCACCACGCCGGCAACTCCTCCGGCATCGTCGACGGCGCCGGCGGACTGCTCGTCGCCAGCGAGGCGGCGGCCGAGAGACACGGCTGGGACCCGATGGCACGGATCGTCGACACCCACGTTGTCGGCGTCGACCCCGTCACGATGCTCAAGGGCCCGATCCCGGCGACGGAGGAGATTCTCGATCAGAACGACATGACGGTCGAGGACGTCGACCGGTTCGAGGTCAACGAGGCCTTCGCCTCGGTCGTCGCAGCATGGCTCGAGGAGACCGGCGCCGACCGGGAGCGGACCAACGTCTGGGGCGGCGCCATCGCCCACGGCCACCCGCTGGGCGCCACCGGCTCGGCGCTCGTCGGGAAGCTGCCCTACCAGCTCGAGGAGTGCGACGGCCGCTACGGCCTCAGCACGATGTGCATCGGCTTCGGCCAGGGCATCGCGACGATCATCGAGCGGCTATAAGACCCACTTATTGCACCTCCCTCGCGCGGCGCGGTGCGCCGCGCTCGGTCGGGCAAAAACGTGGGGAAAAATAGCGCGTGCTCCTTTCGGCGAGCCTACGGCTCGCCTCCAGTCCGCGCGCGCTACCGGACTCGGGCGCCTGCGGCGCCCTCGTCCGGGGAACCACCTCGGGGGGCTTCTGCGAAGCCCCCTTCGGCGGATGCTAGACTCCCGTTATCGAATCGGTTTCTATAAACCACTTTTTGCAAGCTCCGCGGGTTCGCCGCCGTCCGGCGGCGAACACCGCTCACGCGTGGCGGCGGAGCCGCAACGACACCCGGCGGGGGCGCTGCCCGCCGCCCGCGGCATAAACGTGGGGAAAAATAGCACGTGCTCCGTTCGGCGAGCCTACGGCTCGCCTTAAGCCCCCGCGCGCTACCGGACCCGGACGACTTCGGCGCCATCGTCCGGGAACCGCCTCGGGGGGCTTCTTCGAAGCCCCCTCAGCGGATGCTGGAGTTATGTTAACCAATCGAGTTATACAGACGAACGACCTGACGCGGGCCGCTCCAAACTATACCAGCTGGTAAGAAGCCAGTGCACCCGGCTATTTATCTCCCGGCGCCGACCGGTCGGGTATGCAGGGGATCCGACGCCGGGTACTGGAGGGGCTGGCAGAGGGCCCCGTCTCGGGGCCACGACTGGCTGACCGTCTCGACGTCTCGCGGGCGGCGGTCTGGAAGCACGTCGAGGCCCTCCGGGAGGCGGGCTTCGGCATCGAGAGCCGCGAGGCCGGCTACGAGCTGACCGCCGTCCCGGAGTTCGGCGGCGAGGCCGTCGAGTTCGGCCTCGATGCGCCGTTCGACGTCGAGTACTACGAGGAGATAGCGAGCACCAACGACCGCGCCCGCGCTCTGGCCGACGAGGGCGTCGCGGACGTGGTGGTCCTCGCGGACGAACAGACCGGCGGCCGCGGCCGAATGGACCGCGAGTGGGCGTCCCCGTCGGGCGGCGTGTGGCTGAGTTTGGTCTGTCGGCCCGACCTCCCACCCGCCCAGGTCCCGGTGTACACGCTGGCGGCGGCGGTCGCGACGGCCGAGGCCGTCCGGGCGGTCGGCGTTGAGGCGACGATCAAGTGGCCGAACGACGTCCTGGTCGCCGGGGACGACGGCGAGCGGAAACTGGCCGGCGTCCTGACCGAGATGGAGGGGGAGGCCGACCGCGTCTCCTGGGTCGTCGTCGGCGTCGGGCTGAACGCCAACGTCGACGCCGGAGCGGTTCCCGACACCGCGACGACGGTCCGTGAACGGGCGGGCGACGTCGACCGGGCGACGCTGACCCGCGACCTCCTGGAACGGTTCCACGAACTCCGCTCGGACCCCGAGGGCGTGCTGCCTGCGTGGCGCGAGCGGGCGGCCACGCTCGGGCGTCGGGTCCGGGTGGAGACGCTGGGCGGCGAGGTGGTGGGCACCGCCGTCGACGTCGAGTTCCCCGGGACGCTGGTCGTCGAGACGGCCGACGGCGAGACGCGGGTGTCGGCCGGCGACTGCGAGCACCTGCGGCCGGCCTGAGCCGGCCCGCCCGGTCGCCCGGAGACAGCACGGTGGCGGGCCGGGTCAGTCGAGAACGGCACCGACGCGAACCCCCCTCACTCGGGCGGTTCCCCGATGGGTCCGCCGGGTCACTCGAGGGCTTCCGAGACGGCCGGGTCGGGCGTCACGACCGACTCCTCGGAGGGGGCCTCCCGCGTGCGTCCGGCCTCCCCGACGCGGACCGTCAATACCGGGACCTCCGCGGTCCGGACGACGCGCTCGGCGACGCTGCCGAGGATGAGCCGGTCGAGGCCGCCGCGGCCGTGGGTGCCCATCACGACGAGGTCGCAGTCGGCCTCGCGGGCGTAGGCGACGATCTCGCGGCTGGGCGGTCCCTCGGTAATGGTGGTGACGCAGTCGTCGGCGACGGCGCGGTCCGCAGCGTCCTGGAGCGCCGCCTCGCCCTCCTCTCTGAGCATCGAGGTGACGCTGCCCCAGGAGGTCTCCATCGGGAGGTGTGCGAAGCTGGCCGTGTTCACGACGTACAGGAAGTGGAGGTCGGCGCCGTGGGCTCGCGCGAGGTCGGCGGCGTGGTCGATCACCCGGGTCATCCCCGCCGAGCCGTCCGTCGGAACCAGAATGTGCTTGTACATCGACACCACACCACATCCACCTTCCCCGCGCTCCCTCAAACAGCTTTCGACGGTTCATCGGCGCCAGCGGCCGGCTCGCGGAGTACGGCGGGGCCGGGGAAAGCCTCGGAAGGGGTCGCCGGTACCGGCCATCCGACGCCTCCAGCCGGCTGTACCGATCCGGAACAGGAGTCCGGAACGCATCCGGTTCCGTCAGATGGCGGGCCGGACGGGCGAAGCCCTACCCGTCGGGGGAGCCGGGGGCCGGGTCGGTCGAGTCCTCGCGGTCCGGGTGGTGGAGCGCCTCGCCATCCTCGCCGTCGAATAGATGTACGCCGTCCTGCGGGAGAATCACGCGGACCCGGTCGCTCTCGTCGACCGGTATCTGTCGGCCGCGGCGGCCGCCAGCCGCTCGGTGGCCGGGTACGCGATGGGGCCGTCGAACGTCGACGAGTCGGGGTCGAACGTGCACGCCAGCAGGTTCATCGACGGCTCGCCGATGAACGACGCGACAAACCGGTTTGCGGGCTCGTGGTAGCAGGTCATCGGCGTCGCGACCTGCTGGAGGCGACCGTCCCGGAGGACGGCGATGCGGTCGCCGATCGTCATCGCTTCGGTCTGGTCGTGGGTCACGTAGACGGTCGTCACCTCCAGTTCGCGCTGGAGCCGCTGGATCTCGGTTCGCATCCGGCTCCGCAGCGTCGCATCGAGGTTCGAGAGCGGTTCGTCCAGGAGGAACACGTCCGGGTCCCGGACGATGGCCCGGCCCAGGGCGACCCGCTGCTGCTGGCCGCCCGACAGCGCGGCCGGCTTCTCGGAGAGCAGGTCGGTGATGCCGAGCGTCCCGGCTACGTCCTCGACGCTGTCGCGGATCGCTTGCTCCGTGAGGTCGGTGGTCATCCGGAGCCCGAACCCGATGTTCTCCCGGGCGGTCTTGTGCGGGTACAGCGCGTAGTTCTGGAACACCATCGCG
>PXQY01000085.1:10283-19215 GCA_003021745.1 Halobacteriales archaeon QH_7_69_31 | reverse complement strand
GAACTTCAGGCGCTGGAACCTGAAGGCCGTCCGGAACCCGTTCGTCCTCGTGGTCTCGCTCGTCCAACCGATCATCTTCCTGTTGCTGTTCACGGAGGTGTTCGGCAACGTCGCCGGCGACGCCGTCAACCGCGGGCTGCCGGGCGTGTCCTACACCACGTACCTCGTCCCGGCCATCGCCATCCAGGTGTCGCTCGCGGCCGCCGTCACCTCCGGCGTCGGCCTGGTCAACGACATCGAGAACGGCATGTTCGAAAAGGTGCTGGTGTCGCCCATGAACCGGACGGCGGTCTTCGTCGGCAAGACCGCCGCCGAGGTGTTCCGCATCGCCGTCCAGGTCGCCATCATCCTCGGGCTGGGCGTCGTCCTGGGGGCCGAGATCGCGACCGGGCTCGTCGGTGCAGCGGGGATCGTCGCGATCGGCATCCTGTTCTCGCTGTGGTTCGTCGCCCTCTCGAACGCGCTGGCGGTCCTCACCCGCGACCAGGAGTCGACCATCATCGCGGCGAACCTGCTGCAGTTCCCGCTCCTGTTCCTCTCGAGCGCCTTCCTCCCGCTCGCGGCGCTCCCGGAGTGGATCCAGACCGTCGCGATGGTGAACCCGGTCACCTACGGCGTCGACGCCGCCCGGGCCCTGATGTTGGACCGCGACGTGATGACCGTCGTCGAGGTCACGGCGTTCGACGGAGCCCTGAACTCGGTCCTTCCGGGCGTCGCTGTCCTGCTCGCGCTGGCGCTCGGCCTCGGCGCCGTCACCGTCACCCTGCTCAACCGGGCGACGAGTTCCGACGTTCGGTGACCGATTTGGTGTCACGACTCCCGGTCGGGAGTCCGAGGCGGGTGGAAGTTTACGGCTCGAAGGAGGCGACGATCGACCGGTCGCGGCTGCCACCCCATCGTCCCGTCCCGGCCGCCGAACTCGATCCGGCGGGCGATCAGGCTGCCGCCGTGACGGCGACGGCCGTCCCGCCCGGAAGCGACTTCACGAACTCGCCAGGAAAGGATTTACTATCCATAATGTCCATGATAGAGCATGGCGGAGTTAAAGAAATAAAAATATGACTGCGTGGAATATCACAAACGAATTTAGCCAAAGTGAGAAAGTCTTGATTCTCTTTTCAATTATATCTGGAATACTCGGCTTTCCAATTGCAATTTCCGTCGGTTACACGCCCATACCGCTCGCAATTGCAATTATATTATTAATGCTTCTCATACCGAGCGTGCTTGGATATACGAATCAATCGTTTGGCGTTGCGTTAGTTCCTAGCGCAATACCCGTCTGTCTAGTGCTCTGGGCACCATTCACGGAAGTTCCGATAAGCACATCAAGGATTTGGACCCACGCGAGTGTTTGGATTGTTGGTTTTGGCGCAGTACTCCTATTCGCTACGATAAGTTACATGGCTGGACTCTCACTCTATGACCGGTCCGCTCGCCGGGATAAATCTCGATACCTCATCATTCGCGTGTCATTAATCGCACTCCTATTTCTGACTATCATGGCAGCGTATTTGCAGGGCATACTTGTGTCAGGGAGGGTAGATTAGGATATTTCGGGCAAAGTTCTTCGATAGCCGACTCGAAATAGTGCTACATGCCTGCGGTCGCAAACGCCTCGTAGACGGGGGCGTGCTGGCTCCATCCTCTATATCTTGCACGGGTGTTCTAAACTAGGTAGATAGTTGGTAGGTCTCTGCGTTACACCGTTGGCCTGTATCGACAGAAAGCGACGTGTTTCCATGAATCGGTTTGGACAGGCATTCCAAGACCTGCAGCACCTCGAACCCACACGGATAGGATCCACCGACGGGGCATTTCGAAAAATGCTCCCGAGGCGGTTCCCGGCGACGCGGGAGGCGAGTCGTCGTTGCTCGGGTAGGTCTACCGCGCCGGACTGGGGGCCGACAGCCGTGGCTGTCGATGACGGCGTCGGTCAGAAAGCCGTCGGTGGGGCGGCCTACTCCCAATTGATGGGCACGACGGACGCCGTGGCCATCGCCTCGAAGTTCACGATGCCGACACGTCCCTGCACACTTAGAATGTAGTCCCCCGGCCAGACCATGTATTCGTTAGTCACATGCTCGCCTCTAGCGTTGAATCCATCGAACGCCCTCGGCTCGCTCGCGGTCGCAGATCACCTCACGTCCACCGTCCGCGCCTGAAACCAGAACCTGGAAGGCCCTCGGTGCGCTGGCGGTCGCTGAGTAGTATAACTTCCCTCCGGTCGGATAGTGCCTGCTGAGAGTCTTGCCAATGTTTAAATCACCGACCAACCACTACAAATAATACCGTTGGGACGGAAGGCCCCGCTCTCCGAAATCAGAAGGTTTCTGGTGGCAGAGAAATAGTTTGTAGAGATATGAACCGCCCCTCATTGCACCGCGTCCAGACAGTGCTTATTGGGGCGTATTTCCTGCTTATCCTGGTAGCATTAGCGATTATTATTACAAACGAGGGCGGAACCGTAATAGGTGGCGCCTTTATGGTTCTGTATTTGTCATGGGTGGTTGTTGGATTGGCCCTGTGTATGGGAATTCTCGTTCTCATTGCTAACGGACTGTATGGAGGTACGGACGGCCCTGATGGGGCGAGCGTCGCTCTCTCCGGTGCGATCGTTGTGAGTATCCTCGTGGCCGCGTATCTAAATGCGTACGCTATCGGGCGTATTACGGCCGTACTTGTGATTACGCTTGGAATTTGGGGCGCCCTCGTTGGTCCGATTGCTCTCGCAGTGCACGTCTTTGAACTCTCCTCTATGGGATCACTTGCACGATAATACGTAGGACTAGTTCTTTTTGAATCACTAAAATAATAAAATCGAATAACGTGGTTCTACCTGACATGCTTTCTTCTAACAAAACGAGTGTGCCAAAGATTACCGGTTCAGCAAGCCACCCATCGCTACAAATTGGATGATCTATTGCGTATAGCCTGAATGTGTTTCCCGAATCGGTTCGGACAGGCATTCCTAAACCTACAGTAACTCGAACCATACAGATAGGATCCGCCGAGGGGGCATTCGAAGAATGCTCCCGAGGCGGTTCCCGCCCACGAGGGACGCGAGTAGCCGTCGCTAGGGTACGTCTACCGCGATAGACTGGGACCCGACAGCCGTGTCTGTCGGTGAGGGCGTCGTCGGGAAAGCCGTCGGTGGGGCGGGCTACTCCGAGTTGAGGGGTACGACGGACGCCGTGGCCGTCGCCTCGAAGTCCGCGACGCCGACGCGTCCCTGCACGCCCATGGTGTAGTCATCCGGGCCGACCGTGTAGTCGTTGGTCACGTCCTCGCCGCTGGCGTTGGTTCCATCGAACGACCCCTCGCCCTGCACCGAGACCGATACCGTATTGGCTCCCTGCGGCGCGACGTCCTCGCCGGTCGCCTTCGCGATACAGCGACCGTCGAGACTGGTGCCCTCGTACAGGAACAGCCCGGCATTAGTCGGGCCGCTCTCGGTCGGGTTCCAGGACAGTTCCGCGTCGATGCGGTACGCATAACAGCCGCTGTTGTCCGGATCGGCGGTGAAGTCGCCGGCCTCTGCCGGAACGCTGAACGACTCGGTCGGGAAGGTGACGAGCAGGCCTGCACCCACGACGACCGGGAGTTCGTCGCCCTCCAGCGTCGTCGGCCCCGAGTGTTCGGTCCGCGTGACCGACGTCAGTTCGAGCGGCTCGGACGGCGCGGTGCATTCCTCTTCGGTCGTCTGTCCGGTCACCGGTCCGGCCGCCACCGTCGACGCCGCGACCGTTCCGCCCGTCAATCGGAGTACGCTTCGTCTGTCGAGTGTGTTGTCGTCCGTCATAGGTAGCTTTCCTGTAGCGTGTCGGCATTCGCGCCGTCGTGTCGGGCGTGGCCGACGCTCTCGTCCCCGATGATGGCTCCGCTCGGTCGCCGACCACGCGCCGGCGGCCGCCGACTGGATCCAACGTTAGCAGGCAACGTAGGGTAACCGGCCTATTTTCAAGTAGTGCATTTATTCATTCCGGTTTCTTGTTCGTGGAAGTTCGGCCGATACGTTCCTCCGGTCGGCTGACGAGGGAGGACCACCGATTCGACGGATGAGGGGCCACGAAGAGTGTCGACCCGGAGTACGATACGGCCTATCGGGAATCGTTCTGAAACGGACGGAACAGGTAGCCGAACGCGCCGATCGCAACCGCCACCAACAGTAGTTCTATGATGGACGGCCGCGAGTACGATAGCAGCGGGTGAACCGCGTACGTGAACGCTGCGCTGGTGACGCCGATCGGGAGCGCGTATCTGCCGCGAGAGAGGTTCCGTATCCACCGGTCGAGCGACTGGTACAGTCCCCGTTGCTCACTGATATCGGTACCTCGATAGCAGCGATTGTAAATCGTTCGGCCACCGCGGACTCACGCAACCGGACGCGACCCCGGGCGCGGGGGGAACTCAGTACTTCGCCTCCGCCCCGGTTTTCGCGTAGATGTCGTCCATGATGCCGTCCCGCTCGGCCTGCCAGGCGGCAAAGCCGTCCGGACTTGAAGGGTAGTCCTCGTAGTGGGCGAGCAGCCGATCCGCCAGACGCTTGGCGTCGTAGAGGTTCTTCAGCGTCCCCCAGTGGCCGAACGTCTCGTAGAGGACGCGGAGCTTCAGCCGGAGGTCGAACTCCGCAGACCCCGAGTACAGCGCCTCGGAGATGCGCTCGCCGGGCAGCGCGCCGATCAGGGCGAGCAGGTCGTCGAGGTCGTAGGCCGTCGAGAAGACGTTGTAGACGTCCAGGGCGGCGTACCGGCCGCCGAAGTGCTCCATGACGCGCTCGTTGTACCGCCAGAGGGCGGCCTCGCCGACATCGCCCTCGTCGATGCCCTCGACGGCCTGGGTGCCGGCGTACTGGCCGGCGTAGGCGGCGCCGGCGATGCCCCCGCCGCTGATGGGGTTGACGTGGGCGGCGGCGTCCCCGATGGCCATGTAGCCCGGCGCGACCGCCGAGTCGTACGGCCGGCGGGTCGGGAGGGCGGCGCCTAGCTTGTCCGTGACGGTCGCGTCCTGCAGTTCCGGCCGGCGGGTGATGTCCTCCCGGAGGTCCGCGACCAGCTCCATCGGCTCGGCGTCCATCTGGAAGCCGAGTCCGACGTTTATCTCCGTCGCGGTCCGGGGGAAGTACCAGAGGTAGCCCGCAGAGCGCTTCGTGGGCTTGAACACCAGGGCGTCGGCCCACGCGACGGGCTCGTCGACCTCGATGATCTCCCGGTAGGCCGAGGAGAACTGCGAGTACCGGACGTTCGTGTCGAAGGTCGACCCGTCGAAGTCGGTCTTGTCCTGCAGGAGTGACAGCGCGCCGGCGGCGTCGATGACGACCTCGGCCTCGTAGATACGGGGCTCGCCCGTCCGGGCGGCCTCGATGCCGTGGACGCGGCCCTCGTCGTCCTGCAGCACGTCCTGGACGACCGTGTCGTAGTGGAGATCCGCGCCGGCCCGCTCGGCGCCGTCGATGATCAGCCGGCCATACTCCCACCGGTCGATGACGGCCAGCTCCCCAGGGACTGGAATGTCCAGGACGGCGTCCTCGCGCGGGATCTCGAACTGGCCGTGGTCGACCTCGGTGTTGGTGAAGGCGCCGTCGATCTCGGATTTCGGGATCGCCTCCGGGAAGTTGTTCGCGCCCTTCAGGGCGTCCCCACAGGCGATGTGACCCGCCTCGGTCTCGTCCTTGCGCTCGACGATGACGACGTCGTGGCCCGCGTTCGCGACCGTCGCGGCGGCGTAACACCCGGCCGTCCCGGCCCCGACGACGACGACGTCGTACTCGAAGGTAGTCATGCCGGCCACTGGAGCCGCGGGCGGGAAAACGTTACCTCTTGGCCGGCCGGCGTCGGTCCCGGCGGTCGGGAGGTTTTTGTCGCCGATGGACAAAGGAGGGGCCATGCCCGACCACACCGTCGAGTTCGTCGGGACGGGCGAGACCATCACCGTCGCCGACACGGAGACGGTCCTCGCCCGCTGCATCGAGGAGGGGATCGCCCAGGAGTACTCCTGCCGCGTCGGGATGTGTCTGGCCTGCTCGGCGGAGATCGTCGATGGCGAGGTCACCCAGCCGGCGGCCCGTGGGCTCACGGACGCGGAGGCCGCCCGGTACGCCCTCACCTGCATGGCGCGACCGACGACCGACCTGAAACTCGACCGCGGCGAGTACCCGCCGAGCATCGAGGACGCCGCAGCGGCCGACGCCGACGCCAGCGACGCCGCGGCGGCCGACGACTGAGGCCGGTTTGCGACCGGCCGGCGAGTTACCTCAATCGGGCCCCGGCCGAAAACTGCCCGGGGGCGTCGCCACCGCCACACGCGAGCCCGCACCGACTTTCGAGACTCGATACCGGTCGTGGGTGTTTATGAACGTACTCCCTAGGCAGGGTGATGGCATCAGGTCGACGGTCGGCGCTCCATCCCGGGATCGGGACGACGCTGCACGCCCGGGGCTCGCTCCTCGACGCGGGCCTCCTCGCCGCGGTCCCGTTCGCCCTCCTCGCCATGTTCTCGCTCCCGGCCGGCACGCGTGAGGCCTACGTCCTCCGGTACGCCGAGCCCACGCTGGTCACGATGTACGCCTCCCACTTCGTCCACCGGACCCCGATACATCTGGCGGCGAACGTTGCCGGCTACGCGGCCGTCGTCCCCGCGGCGTACCTCTCCTGTCTGCTCGCCGGCCGCCGGCGACTGTTCCGGGTCGCGTTCGTCTCCTCCCTCATATCGCTCCCGCCGGGGCTCTCGGCGCTGAACCTCCTGTATTTCGAGCGGGCCGTCGCCTTCGGGTTCTCCGGCGTCCTCCTGGGCTTCTTCGGGCTGTTGGCGCTGTCTCTGTACCTCTATGCCGCAGACAGAGCGGCCACCGCCGGGGCCGACCGGCACGCCCCGGTCGCGTTCTTCCTCGCGGTCGCCACGATAAGCGTCGCCATCGCCCCGGCGACCCGGGAGAGCCTCGCCATCGGCGCCGCCGCGCTGCTCTGCTGTGGGCTCTACCTCCATCACCTCCCGGGCGTCATGGTTGCCGTCCGTCGACTCCGGGACGGCTTCGTCGGCACGCCACCCGGGTATCTCGAACTGGGGGCCGTCTCGGCGCTCCTGTACTTCGGGTACCCGTTCGTGGCCTTCCCGGCGGACCCCGCCCAGGGCGGCACCGTCGTCAACCTCTACTCGCACGTGCTCGGCTTCGCGCTAGGGTTCATCTCCGCGTTCACGTACCTCTTACTGCCGGGAACGGGCAGGTGAGGGCGGGGAACGATCGTCCGTATCACGACTCCGGGTACTCCCACCCGGCGACGGCCTCGACGGCGGCCGCGACCTCGAGCAGCCGCGGCTCCCCGTACGCCGGGCCGACGACCTGCATGCCGACCGGGAGCCCGTCGACGGTGCCGGCGGGGACGTTGACCACGGGGTGGCCGGTCATGTTGAACGGCCACGCCATCGTCCAGGCAGTCGGAACGCTCCCCGTTGGCTCGCCGTCGATCGTCGGCGGGATCGGCTCCTCGTGGGTCAACGGCGGCGTCGCAAGCGTCGGACAGACCAGGGCGTCGTACCCCACCATGGCGTCCTCGATGGCGTGATGCAGGGTCGTCCGGGGGACGTCCGCGGTCGCGACGTCGACGGCGTCGTGGCTCCGGCCCATCGAGACGTACGTCCGGAGCTCGCTCGGCACGGCGTCGGGATAGTCGGCCAGAAGCGCCACGTCGCGATCCTCGTTCAACTCCGCCACGGCGGTGGCGAAGAAGGTCGTGACCGCGAGGCTGTAGGCGTGGGTCAACTCGCCCGATGGCGGGGCGTCCACCGTGACCTCCTCGACGGTCGCGCCGGCGTCCGAAAGCATTTCGAGGGTGGCCTCGACCGCCTCACTAACCGACGGCTCGACCGAAAAGAGGTCGAGGTCGGGCGAGTACCCGAGCGTCAGGTCGGCGGCGTGCGGCGGGTCCGCGGCGGCGGGGCGGTAGTCGTCCGGCGTCGGGACGCTGAAGGGGTCGACGGGGTCGCGACCGGCCACGACGTCGAGCATGAGCGCGAGGCTCTCGACGTCGCGAGCCATCGGACCGAGCACCCCGACCGGCGTGTGGCCGCGGAAGCCGTTGACGCGGTTGCCGCGCGGGACGAGCCCGAAACTGGGCTTGACGCTGACGACGCCACAGCAGGCGGCCGGCGTCCGGAGCGACCCGCCGACGTCGCTGCCGGTCGCCAGTGCACAGCAGCCGTCGGCGAGCGCCGCCGCCGAGCCGCCCGAGGAGCCGCCGGCGTTGTAGTCGGGGTCGAACGGCGTCCCCGTCGGGCCCTGGAGGTCGTTGTCCGTCCGCACCGAGTGGCCGAGTTCCGGCGTATTCGTGGTGCCGACGACGACGGCCCCGGCCGCCTCGAGTCGGCTGACGGTGACGCTCGTCTCCTCGGCGACGTCGTCGGCGAACGGCGCTAGCCCCATCGTGTTCGGCACGCCGGCCTTGGTCTCGGAAAGGTCCTTCACCGCAACCGGAACGCCGGCCAGCGGGAGGGCCTCGCCGGCGTCGACCCGCTCGCGGACCGCCACGGCGCGCTCGCGGGCCTCGTCCCGGAGGATGGTGACGAACGCGTTGGTCACCGCGTTCCGGCGCTCGATGCGGTCCAGGAACGACTCGACGACGTCGACCGGGTCGTGTTCGCCGGCCCGAACCCCTGCCGCGATGTCGACGGCGGACGCGAAGTGCAGGCTCACGGCGGCGCCTCGACGCCGGGGAACTTAGAGGTGGGCGACGGTGACGCCCCGCAGGTGGTCAGCATTCGGTGTGCTCGCGGGTCGCTGGGCTCGCGGGTCGCGGGTCGCTGGTCTCCCGCTGGTCGCTCCTCCCGCTGCTCGCGTGTCGTCGGTCGCGTCGCTCCCTCCTCCCGCTCGCTCATACCGATGCCTCGCTACGCTCGGAATCGCGGCTCGCGTGTCGTCGCTCCGCTGGTCACTCCT
>PXQY01000085.1:8256-10235 GCA_003021745.1 Halobacteriales archaeon QH_7_69_31 | reverse complement strand
CTCCTCCCGCTCGCTCATACCGATGCCTCGCTACGCTCGGAATCGCGGCTCGCGTGTCGTCGCTCCGCTGGTCACTCCTCCCGCTCGCTCATACCGAGGCCTCGCTACGCTCGGCCTCGCGTTCCAAACCGTTTTCCGCGCGCCCTGCCACCGCCGATTCGTGTCGACCCGAGATGACCACCCGGGAGCAGACGGCCAATCCGCACCGCCGACGCTCGGGCTCGGGACCTGGCAGCACGACGACCACGAGCGGTGTGTCGAGTCCGTCCGGACGGCCCTGGAGGTTGGCTACCGGCACGTCGACACCGCCCAGGCGTACGGCAACGAGGCGGCGGTCGGCGAGGGTATCGCCGCGGCGGACGTCGGCCGGGAGGACGTCTTCCTGGCGACGAAGGTCTGGATCGACCGGCTGTCGCCCGAGGAGGTCCGCGACTCGACGGCGGCCAGCCTCGACCGCCTCGGCGTCGACTCGGTCGAGTGCCTGTACGTCCACTGGCCGGCGGGCGACTACGACCCCGAGGCGACGCTATCGGCGTTCGCGGCACTCCGGGAGCAGGGCCGTATCGAGCACATCGGCGTCTCGAACTTCACGCCCGACCTCCTCGAGGCCGCGCGGGCTGCCATCGACGCGCCCATCGCGGTCAACCAGGTGGAGATGCATCCGCTGCTCCAGCAGGCGGACCTCCGTGAGTACTGCGAGGACGCCGGCATCGACCTCGTCGCGTACTCACCGCTCGCCCGCGGGAAGATCTTCGAGGTGGACGTCCTGACCGACATCGCCGACGCCCACGACGCCTCGGCAGCGCAGGTCAGCCTCGCGTGGCTCCGCGCGAAGGGCGTCGCCGCCATCCCGAAGGCGACCGGCCGAGACCACATCGCCGACAACCGGGCCTCCCTGGACCTCGCGCTCACCGACGATGAGGTGGAACATGTTGACGCCATCGACCGGACCGAACGGCTCGTCCACCCCGACTTCGCGCCCGACGCGTGGTGACCCGCGGCGACGCCGGGCCGGTGAAGCGACTCGGGCCGGCGGGCGGAACCTATTTTTGGGCCGGCCCGGAGGGTGACGGTATGGCAGCCGGCGGCATCGTCGAGGGCATCAGGATCGACGTCGTGCGGCTCCACGAGACCTGGATGGAGCTGGTATTCCCACGCCAGCGCACCGCCGTCCACCGCGTGCTCGGCAAATGGAAGCCCCGCACGCGGGCCGACGAGGTCAAGTACTACGCCTGGGGCGCCGTCGGCGTCCCCCTCGTCGCAGTCCTGTACCCGCTGCTCATCGTCGGGTTCGCCGTCCGGTTCAACGCCCGGCGGTTCGACACCGCCGCCACCCGCCTCGGCCTCGTCGGCGTCCTCGTCGTCGCCGCCATCGTGTGGGGTCTCCTCACCGCCCTGGCCCGCGTCCGACTCCAGCCGGACGGATTCGTCGCCGTCGCCGCCGCCAGCACCGTCGCCGTGGTCTCGGCCGGGCTCGCCGTGGTGTTCAGACGCGTCGGCGGCCGGGCCACCACCGTGATCTTCGCGTACCCGTTCGCGATGAACGCGATCTTCCTCCCGCCGGTGGTCGCGGCGCTGTACGACCCGGCGCTCGGCGTGATCATCGAGCGGAGCACCGACCTCGCGAACTTCTTCCGCGACGAGGTGTTCGTCGGGCCGCTCGACCCGGTGAGCGACTACCTCAGCGAGAACTACGACTTCGAGGGCGTCGTCGTCGCCCTGATGTGGTTCTGCATCGCGACGCCGCTCGGCTGGCTCCTCGGAATTCTCGTCACACTCGCGAACCTGGTGCGACCGAAGTCGGTCGAGGAGCAGGTCGAGGCGGAGCAAACCTGACCGGTCGACGAGGTTCATCGATCAGCGCACCTCAGGAGGTGAGCATCCGCGAGCGAAAGAAGTGAGCGAGCGGTTCGCGGCGACGAGACGGCGGAGCCGTCGAGTCGCGGGTCGCGGGCTCCGCCCGCGACCGAATGGTCGTG
>PXQY01000085.1:7586-8209 GCA_003021745.1 Halobacteriales archaeon QH_7_69_31 | reverse complement strand
CGCGCGAGGCGCGGCTCGGCCGCGCCGAGCGTGCAAAAAGGTTCCTGCTACATGTAGCCGAGGTCGCGCAACCGCTCCATGAGGTCCTCCTTGTCCTGGGCGCGGCCGGCCCGCTCGGTGGTGTCCTCGAGGTCCTGGAGCCAGGCGGGTTCCTCGTCGGACTTCTCGGTGGAGATCTCGCTGCCGAGCGACCGGAAGCCGGCGAAGTACTTCGGCGAGACGGGGACGTCCTCGTGGTCGAGGTCGTTCGGCAGGTCGTCGTACGACTGCGGGACGTAGCCGTCGTCCGGGAACGCCGGGACGGTCTCGGGGACGACGTAGAACCAGAAGGCATCCCAGACGTCGCCCTCGTCGAACTGGAGGATGGGCTGGATGCGGTCGTGGGGCGGGTAGATGTCGGGGTCGTGGCGGGGGCTGAAGAACGTCTCGTCGGCGCGGGCCTCCTGTTCGTCCCAGCGGATGCCGGAGATGATGCCGTCGATGCCCTCCGCCTCGAGGGTGTCGTTTAGCGCGACGGTCTTCAGCAGGTGGTTGCCGACGTAGGTGTCCAGGAGGAACGGGAAGGTCTCCTCGTCGTACTCGAGGATGGTCCGGACGTGGTGGCGGTTGTGCTCGGAGAGGGC
>PXQY01000085.1:5176-7502 GCA_003021745.1 Halobacteriales archaeon QH_7_69_31 | reverse complement strand
TCGTAGTCGAACTGCTCGACGACCTCCTTGACGACGTACAGCGTCAGGGTGGAGTCCTTGCCGCCGGTCCACATCACTGCCGGGTGGTCGTACTCCTCGAGGCCGGTCCGGACGACCTCGATGGCCTGCTCGATCTTGTCCTCGAGGGCCGGGTAGTTCTCGGCGTGCTCGCCCTCGCCGGCGGCGTAGTCGACGTCGACGTACTCCGGGAAGTCGCTCATTGCGTGTAATTACATGTCATTAGCCCGGTTATGGGTCTTTCGGATGTGATCGCCGCGGTGTCGGATCCGGGCGTTGGGACGACCGTCCCGGGAGTGCCACCGGCGAACATCGTGCCACGTCCGGCCCGCCGGGGACCGGATGTGTACTCCTGGCCCGGCGCCCAGGTGACGACCTCACGCAACAGGCGCTGGTGGGCCCTTACTCCCGTCGGCAGGCGGCCGGCTCACAGCTCCGGCTCACAGCTCCGTCGTCGGGAGATCCTCGACCGCCGGCCCGGAGATGACCTCGCCGTCGTGGTCGAACCGCGAGCCGTGACACGGGCAGTCCCAGGTCCGTTCGGCATCGTTCCACCTTACGAGACAGTCCATGTGCGGGCAGACGGCCGACACCGCGTGGACGTCGCCGTCCTCGTCGCGGTAGACGCCGCAGGGCCGGCCATTCCGTCGCGTGACCGTCGCCTCGCCGCTGGCCGGGAGGTCGCCGGCGGACGATAGCGCCGCGACCCAGTCGCCGACAAAGCGGCCCGCGACTTTCGCGTTCTCCCGGAGGAAGCGCCAGGCGGAGGCGCCCGGTTCGAGCCGCAGCGGGTCGAAGACCTCGCCCCAGGGATTCTCGCCCGTCAGCACGAGCTCGGAGATGATCTCCCCGGCGGCGACGCCGCCGCTCATCCCCCAGCCGTTGAACCCGGTGCCGACGTAGACGTGGTCCCGGCCGGGCCCGGCCCGCCCGACGTACGGCACCCTGTCGACCGTGAAGTAGTCGTGGGTCGACCACCGGTAGGCGATGGACTCGACGTCGAAGTGCTCGCGGGCGAACGCCTCACACCGGCGGTACCGCTCGGCCGTCGGTGGGTCGGTCACGCCGACGTCGTGGGATTGGCCGCCGACGATCAGGAACTCCTCGCCGTCGACGGCGCAGGGCCGGAACGTATCGGCCGGCGAGGCCGTACTGTAGTACATCCCCCCGGGCAGGTCTCCGCTGACGCGGACGGCGAGCAGGTACGCCTGCTTCGGGTGCATCCGCGCGAAGTAGGCGTTCCGGTCGTCCAGCGGGAAGTGGGTGGCGACGACGACGTCGTCGGCGGTGACGGTGCCGCGTCGGGTCTCGACCTCGCAGGGGTCTCCGGGGTCGACGTCGAGGGCGCGGGTCTCCTCGAAGACGTGACTCCCGTCACCGTGCATCGACTCGGCCACCGAGAGCAGGTACGTGCGGGGGTGGAACTGCGCCTGGTCGTCGAACCGGACGGCGCCGGGGACGTCGTACGGGAGGTCCGTCGTCTCGGTGAACGACGCCGGGAGTCCGAGGTCCGCGGCGGCGGCCGCCTCGGAGCGGAGCGAGTCGACGTCGTCGGCCGACGCCGCGTACACGTGGGCCGGCAGGCTCCGCGTACTGGCGGGCCCGCTCGTCGTCGAACGTCGATGTGAGATAGTCGTAGATGAGGCCGTGCTGGGAGGTGAGTTTCGCGGTCGTGTGGCCGGTGGTGCTCTCGGCGATCCGGTCGGCCTCGAGGACCGCCACGGTCTGCCCGGCCGCAGTCAGCCGGTCCGCGGCCGTCAGGCCGGTGATGCCGCCGCCGACCACGACGGTGTCCACCTCGAGTCCGTCCGAAAGCGGGGCGTAGTCGGTCTCCGGCGTCGTCGCCAGCCACATCGATTCCACCGCCGACTCCGTCCGCGGCCCTCCAGATGCCATACCGTCTCCGTCGACCGACCGACGGAAAGCGTTACTGGTGTTACACGTTGGTTCCCGGCAGCGATCGACGCGAGCGGCCGGGGCCAGTGGGGCGGTGACTCGCTGGCGGGCCCGTCAGTCGGCGATGGATCGGTCCCTGAGCGCCGCGACTACGGTCCGTGCCAGCCTCTCGCCGATCCCACTGGTGTCGGTCAGGTCCTCGCGGTCCGCCGCGACCAGCTCCGCGACCGTCGGGTACGCCTCGTCGAGGGTCGCCGCCAGGTCGGGCCCGATACCCTCGATGCAGCTCCGTGCGATCAGTCCTCCCGCTAACTCGTTCGGCGGCGCTCCCGCTGGTCGCGCCGCCCGGCTCGCGGGTCGCTCGCGCTCCCTGCTCGCGGCTCGCTCCGCTCACCGCTCGCACATTCGGCGG
>PXQY01000085.1:0-5098 GCA_003021745.1 Halobacteriales archaeon QH_7_69_31 | reverse complement strand
GCTCGCGTGTCGTCGGCCGCTCCGCTCCCTCCTCCCGCTCGCTCATCCGGCGGCGCTCCCTGTAGGTCGCGCCGCCCGGCTCACGCGGTCAGTGCCTCCCGGGCGGCCGCCTCGAGGTTCTCGAGTTCGCCGTCGAGTTTCCGCTTGAAGTACGTCTCCACGCCCGGAAGGTGGCCGTCGACGACGAACCGGTTCGTCAGCCGGGTCCCGCCGTCGACGGTCGTCTCGAGGCTGTGCTCTCCTTGGACGTCCAGGGCGGCCGAGCGGCCGACGAACTTGACGAACTCCGGGTCGTCCCGCTGGACGTCCTCTGTCTCGACCGCGACGGTGCGGTCGAGGAGCGGGATCGGGAGTTCGACCTGCCAGACGGCGGAGCCATCCCCGTGGATCTCGTAGTCCTCGACGACGCTTATCGCCCGGGCGCGCTGGTCGGGGTCGGCGATGAAGGCCCACACGTCAGCGGGCGGCGCGGGGAGCTCGAACTCCCGCTCGACGCGAACCGTCATGGGCGGACCCAGGACGGGGGAGGATAAAAGGCCAGTCCTTACTCGGGCGTGACGCGCCAGGTCGTCGACCGGGCGCGAGACCACTTCTCGATGTCGACGTCCTCGGAGTGCTCGTCGAGCCGCGGCAGCCGGGAGCCGACCTGCTTCGCGGTGAGCCCGATGGCCTCCGCGATGCCCTTCGAACGGAAGTACCGCTTGCCGCCCGCCGCGCGGTCCCGCAGGTACGAGAGGATCCGTTCGTCCTCCTCGCTCAGTTCGGTCATGGACGGGGTTGGGGCGCGAGCGGCATAAGGCTCCTCCTTGCGGGCAGGTATCGCGGTCAACCGTACGCGTGGGCGCCCGCGACCGCGAGCGTGCCGGCGACCATCGCGACCGCGAACGACGACCCGGCGGCCACCTGGTCGCCCGATAGCCCGAAGACCGCCATGCCGACGGCGGCGAAAACCGACACGGCCCCGAGCGCCACCGGGACCCCGACGCGCTCGTCCGTCGTGGCGGAAGTCGTCATGCGCGCCCGTACGGCACGCCGACCATAAATCCCGCCGGTCCCCGTCGACCTGGTGGCGAGCCACCCCGACATTCGTCCCCCCCTTGCGCCGCGGGACATCGCTCGAGCAGGGCGACCCCGCCGGCGGTCGTGGGCCGCAGCAATTTTACACGGCGGGGACGTTCGGAACCACCATGGACAGGATCGAGGGTGCCGTGACAGCCGTCCGGGCCGCCCTCCTCGGGACCCGGCTCCGGATCGCCGCCACCGTCGTCGGACTGCTCGGCGTGACGGTCGTCGGCGCGTTCGCGTTCGGCGTCCTGGGGGCCCCGGCGGTCCAGGATGTCGACAACCGGTTCGGGAACGTATCCAACGATACGACGGTCATCAAAAGCGACCTCCAGGTCCACAATCCCAACCCAATCGGGATACAGCTGGGCGACACGACCATCAGGTACCTCGTGCGGATGAACGGCGTGCCGGTACCTCGACGCTGCCCTTCACCACCCGGATGGACAACGGGCAGATCCCGGCCTGGTGGGTGACCCACGTGAACAACGACGAGCGGACGGTGATCACGATCAACGCCACCGTCCGGACCTCCGTCGTCGGCCGACACCGGTTCGACATCACCCAGGAGAAGGTCATCGAGACCGACATCATCGGGAACTTCAACTCCGACGAGACCCGCCCCGTCAGGTCCGACGACCCGCCGCCGGTGTTCTCCGACCCGCTCCTGTACGTCAACCGGACCGGCGCCGAGTGGGGCGAGGCCACCGAGGAGGCGACCCCGATCGACATGGAGTTCGTCCTCTACAACCCCCAGACGCTGCCGTTTACGGTTGCGGAACTCGGCTACGAGATCACGATGAACGGCGTCCGGGTGGGGGAGGGCACGACCGACGAGTTGACCGCGATCCCGTCCGGCCAGCGGGAGACCGTTACCACCCGCGCGCGGATCATCAACCCGAACCTCGACGACTGGTGGGTCACCCACCTCCGCAACGACCAGGTCACCCAGCTCCGGATCGAGTTCTACGCTGTCGTGACGAGCGAGGACCTCACCCGTGACGTCCGGGTCCCGCTGGACCGGCTCACCTACGAGGAGACCATCGAGACGGACATCTTCGGCAACAAGAACCAAAGCGACGGGACCGCACCCTCCCCGACGCCGACGGGCGACGGCACGCCCACGCCGACGCCGACACCGACGCCGACGGAGCTGCCCGACCCCGTCTCGACCCCGACCGACACCGAGCTGATCTAGCGCCCCGCCCACGACCCCGGCCCCGTCGAGAGAGCCCCCGCTCCGCCCGGCCTACCGGATCGAGACGTGTTCGCTGTCGACGTTTAGCGCCAGGTTCGTTGCGATCTCGGCGTTCCGCACTGCGTACTGGGCGGTCTGGCCGAGGCTGACGAGCACCTCGCGGACGCTGAGCAGGTCCCCGGTCGGCAGCTCCTCGAGGTCGCCGAGGATCTCGGCCTCCCGGTCGCTGACCTCGGCGAAGGTCTCCCGGGTCTCGATGGCGAGGCCGTAGTCCCGTTCGACGGCCGCCCGGACGCCGAGTTCGGTGATCTCGTCGACGACGTCGGTGAACTCCCGGACGCGTCGCATCGTCGGGTCGTCGACGTCGATGGTGTGGCCCTCCGTCTCGAGGACGATCTCGGCGACGTCCTCGGCGTTGTCCGCGGTCAACTCCAGGTTCTTCGCGATCGACCGGTAGCCGATGAGCGGGAAGCCGGAGTCGAGGCCGACCGCCCGCGCGAGGTTCGGGTTCTGGTAGGCCGTGAAGGTGAGCCGCAACAGGAGGACGAATATCTTGTTGGCCTGCCGTTCGCGGTTCAGGGCCCGCTCGGCCAGGTCCGGGTTGCCGTGGGCCAGTGCCTTGACGGCCTCGTTCCGCATCGTCGACCCCGTCGACTCCAGCCGCCCGAGCAGGTTGTCCAGCTCGAAGTCCTCCGGGTCGACCGAACACCTGATGGTAATCCGTTCCGGGGTCTCCTCGACGACGCCCAGTCCCATCAGCTGGGTCTCGGCGTTGTAAACGGCGTTGATCTGATCGGAGCCGAGCGTGCCGCCCGACTCGACCTCGACGTGGATGATGCGGCGCCCGAGCACGTACTGGGCAACGATGGCCCGCTCGACGGCGTCGGCGTCGAGGTGCTGGGCGTGGATGACCGCCTCGCTTTCCTCCGTCTGGACGGACTCCGGCATCACGGTCAGGGTGCCCTTCGATCCCATGCGGAGCGAGACCTCGTCGCCCTTCTCGACGTCCTGCTCGCCGGCCCATTCGGCCGGCAGTGTCATCGCCAGCGTCGACGGCCCCAGCCGCTGGACCTTGCGGGTTTCCATACGACACCCACGGTGCCGCCGGTCTTAATATTCACTATACGCGCCGGAAGACATGCCGTCGTTGATAATACTGTGTCAGGCTTTCGCTCCACCTGGGGAGATCCTTTAATTGCACAGGGGCGGTCGTCGGTGGCTCCCACCTCGGGCGACCGTCCTGGGCGACCGGCCGCGGGGGCAGGCGGTCGGCGGGCGGTCGCCGCGAGCGGGCGGATGCTCCTCGAGGGTCGCTCGGTGGTCTGCCCCGTTCGGACGCCGCCCCACCGGAGGGGGAGTGGCGCGGGTTCGATCGTCGGTGCAAGACGCCCCGTCGGACCGGTCGAGCAGACGCCCGGATTCCGGCCGCTGAGCCGGCGAGAACCTGACGCACGCCGAAGGGCAGGTGATATAAGTGAGGGCCTCCAACTATCGGATGGACCACTCGTGTCAGAGGGCTCGCCCCCTCGTGGGACAGGGACACCATGACCAGTCGCGTTTACAGACTCCACTCGACGCTCGAACTGCAACTCGACGACGTCCACGACTTCTTCGACGGGTACGAGCTACCCGTCGAGGTCGCCGACGTCGAAGTAACCCGGCGGAACAACACGCTCATCGTCAGCGCCGTTGCCGAAGAGGACAACATCTCGAAGTACACGCCGACGGCACAGCTGAAGGCCAGCGTCACGGAAAACCGGATCTACGAGACCGAAGATGGCTGGTCGGAGACGCCGCCGGAACCCCAAGACGCCGCCGCCGCGGCGAGCAGCGGCGACGACGCGCCGAGAAGGGGACACTGACCGTCATCGCCGCCGTCGACGACCAGCTCGAGGCGACCCGGATCGTCGACGGCGACGAGCGGTCGGCGAGCATCGAGGTTATTGACGACCCACGCGAGCGCGAGTCCGAAAACAGCGTCAACTGGCGCGACAACAAGTTCATCTCGGAGTGACGCGACGGCGACGCGCTCGCCGTGTCCTCCCTATCCGGCGAGGAGTTCCCCACGAGACCGTCTCCCTCCCCAGCGATGCTCGATACGGCCGGAACCGTGGCCGCCGTTTCTCACGGACGACCGCGGGCCGATAATGATAGGAGGATTCGAAACCGTATGCCCATTCGAACCCACGCAGTCGTGCGTGCGGGCCCGCCTCCCAGCCCGGCTGGAGTCAGCTCACGCACGGGGTGGGCTGTTGGTGAGGTGGGCGAAGACGCCGCCGAGGACGACCCCGTAGACCAGGTGCCAGGCCAAAAGCGGGATCGTGACGTGTGGGAGGCTGGGCGGCGCGCCGAACCCGACGACCGCGAGCCAGATCGGCATGACGATCCCGGCGCCGACGACCGCCAGCACGAGACCGTAGACGGCACCGGTTCCCGCACACTTGGCGGGCGAGTCCGTCAGGTCCTCCAGGGCTGCGTCCGTCAGGACGGCCGCGAACAGGACGCCGAACAGCGCACCGTGCAGAAGGTGGGCGATCCAGCCGACGAGCAGGTTCCCCTCGCTCCCGTAGAGTCCTGCGACGGCGACCCGCAACGTCTCCAGGTCCGTCAGCGCGATCACGACGCTCATGGCCAGCGTCGCGAGCAGGCCCGCGACGGCGCCGTAGCGCCACCGAATCTGGACGGCCAGTCGGCCGACGGCGGTTCGCCGGAGCGCCGGAACGGATCGCTCTGCCATGTTATACCATACCACTCCAGCGTGAAAAGAGCGGCGGCAGACTGACCTCGGTGCGACGTTATTGGCCGGTTGCCGCCCCAGGACGGAGGTTCATCGGGGCG
>PXQY01000084.1 GCA_003021745.1 Halobacteriales archaeon QH_7_69_31 | reverse complement strand
GGTCGGGCACGGACGAATCGGTAGGCCATACCGGCCCGATGGGACCGCACGCCCGTAAACCCGCGGCAGGCCGTCGCGACCGTGGCTGACCGGCCAGGCGGCGTCATCAATGGTGGAGGACGACGGCGAAGCCGGCGGCGAACATCGCCGCCGCGACGACGACGAGTCCGGCCAGGAGGAGCGTCTTGCGGGACATGCGTCACCTGGAAGCGGCCGTCCGGCGGTCGTGGGGTGGTGGCTGTCCGGGCATGGCTCGTCAGGACGCCGGTCGGTCCCGTCGGTGGGTCCCGACGAGGCCCGCCAGGCCCAGGAGCGCCCCGGCGAGGACGACGGCGGCGCCCCTGAAGGCCACGCGGTCGGTGAGCGGTGCCCGGAGGGCCGACTGGGGCGTGAGCCCCGGCACGGCGCCGGCGGTCCAGAGCCCGACCCCGAGGCCGACGAACAGCAGGCCGAACGCTGCCAGTGGCCTCCACGCCGACTCGGCGTACTCGGTCTCGGCTACCGCGCCCGCGCAACTCCGGCCGAGGACGAGGAGCCCCGCGACGGTGACGACGAACAGGCCGAACAGCACGCCCACCTCCGCGACGGCCAGCCCCAGCGCGACGAAGGGGGGCCACGCGCTCGTCGGCCTGCTGTCCGCCCCGGTCACCGATGTGTCCATCGTGACCGACTGCTCGCCGCGCTGGGACCTAAACGTGGCTGTTCGGTCCACGGCTGTCGCGCCCGCGGTCCGGTTCCACCGTCAGGCTGGGGCTTTACGGGGCGGGCGCCGGTAGCACCCGGTCATGCGGTCCACGTGTCGAGGGCTCCCCGACCCCCACGGTACCCGGCGCAGACCGGACGCGCGGCCGCCGGGCCCGGTCCCACTCGGCGTCCGGGGAGGCCCGGGATGAGCGACACCCCGACGACCGGGCGGGGCGGCGACGAGTCCGCCGACGCGGCGCACGACGACTGGCCCCGCGGCGTCGCCGAGACCAGCGTCTGGCCGGTGCTCGGAGCGGTCGGGGTCGGCGGCGTCTACGTCGGGGTCGCGGCCCTCGCGCTGAGTACCGGGCACGACGCCGTCCTCCCCGCCTGGCCCGGTGCCGGGGTGTTCGCCGCCGGGGTCGCGGTCCTCGTGGCCGCGGCCGGCGGCTGGCTGTACGACGCGTTCGTCCGCCGCTACCCGGCGCGAGGCCCGGACCGGGCGGCCGCCCTGTCGCTCCGGACGGCGATGGTGCTGTTCCTGGCGACGGAGGTCGCCACCTTCGGCGCCGGGTTCGCCTACTACCTCTACGTCAGGGCGGGCCCCTGGCCGCCGGGACCGATCCCGGACCTCCTCGGCCCCCTCGTGTTCGCGAACACCCTCGTCCTCCTCGCGAGCAGCGGCACGCTCCATCTTGCCCAGGGCGCGCTGCGGGCCGGGGACAGAGGCCGGTTCCTGCGCCGCTTGGCGCTCACGGTCCTCCTCGGAGCGGGCTTTCTGGCCGGGCAGGCCTACGAGTACTACGAGTTCGTCGTCGCCGAGGGGTACGCGCTCGACGCCGGCTCGTTCGCGAGCGCCTTCTACGGGTTGACCGGGCTCCACGGCCTCCACGTCGCACTTGGCGTCTTGCTCTTGGGCATGGTCCTCGCCAGGGGGTGGCTCCTGGACCACTACGCGTCCGACCGGACGACCTCGGTTGACACCGTGTCGATGTACTGGCACTTCGTCGACGCCGTCTGGCTCGTCCTCGTCGCGACCGTCTACGTCGGCGCGTCGCTCCCCCTCGCCTGACCCGCCGTGGGCAACCCGCTGGAGCCCGCCGCCCCCGACCAGAGCAGCCGGCGGCGACCGATGGACCCTTGCCCCCGCGGGCCCAACGCCGTCCCGACTTCCCACCATGGAGGGCCCGGACGTCGAACGCGACCTGGCCATCGAAGGGGCCGTCAACGCGACGCCGCTCATCATCATCGTCCTGTTGACGCTTTTGTTCGTGGCCTACAATCCGTGGGGGTGGGACGACCTGCTGGTCGTCGGCCTCGTCGGCGGCCTCCACGTGATTCCCATCCTCACGCTCGCGCCCGTCACCTACCTCCTCGTCCGGGTCGTCCGGGAGGCCGAGGACGGCCGCTCGCAGACGGCGGCGCGGGCCCGGTCGAGATTCGAGCCGCCCACCCCCGAGGGCGCCGACGGCACCCTGGAGGGCGGCGTCGGCGAGGACCCCTAGCCGGTGACGAGCAGTTCCCCCCGCATCCGGACCGGGTCGCCCGGGTCGAGGTAGGTGGTCATCTCCTCCGTCGCGACGAAGCGCACCGTCCGGACCGCCTCGGCTGCGGTGCTCGCGGGGGACGTGACGAGGGTATTGTCGAGGCTGTCCCGGATCGCGAGCCGGTGGCGGCTCCCGTCGACGTTCCGCCAGCCGACCTCGACCCGGGCGCCGGCCGGGGGACGGTCCGGAGCCCCGGACAGCCGGCAAGCCCGGCCAGCGAGCCGGCAGCCGCGGCGAGGACGGCCCGACGGTTCCTCGCGGGGGTGTCCGTCATCGTGCCGTTGGGTTCGGCCGTCGGCACTAAAACCTCCGGTCGGCCACGTCGGGGGAGACCGCGACGGATCGTACCGCCATGAGGAGGAAATTTAACCGTGGGGGGCGAACCGGACGACGCATGGGGACGGTCCAGCGCGCCGCCCTCGGCGGCCTCGCGGGCACCATCGCGATGGGCACCCTCCTGGTCCTCCTGGAGGTCCAGATGCGCACCCGCCTGTTGCTGTTCGAGGCGGTCGCCAGGTTCTTCCAGGTGCCCGGCCGCGCCGACCTCGGCGTGGTGCTGGCGGGCCTGTTCGGCGTGGTGGTGTGGCCGCCGATCTTCGCCGCCCTGGAGCCGTATCTCCCGCCGGAGGACCCGGCCGTCTCCGGGATGGTGTTCGCCGCCGGGCTGTGGGTCGCGTTCGTGGCGCTGGCCACGACCGAGGTGACCGTGGTCCTCCTCCCGCTGTACCTGACCGTGACGCTTCTCGCCCACCTCGCGTACGGCTTCACCCTCGGCTCGGTGTACGGATGGACTCCGGCGTCAGAGGCCGACGCCCCCGCCCCGGACGTCGAGGGGAGCGGCCGATGACCGACGTCACCGCTGCCCCCGGGATGCCTGCCGTGCGGGCGCGACCGGGCCGGCCCCGGAGCCGACGCGGCCACCGGGGGGGACGGGGACCGTGAACGGCGTGACGGCCGCGGCGATCGCCGCCCCCGTCGCCGTCGTCCTGTCGGCGCTCCTGGTCCGGCACGCCCGCGACCGGGGCCGTGTCAGGTCGGACGGCGGGACCATCGGGGAGACCCGGACCGTCCGCCCCCGGGTGCGGGCCCTCCTCCAGTGGGTCGTCACCGTCGACCACCGCCGCATCGGGCTGCTGTACCTGGCGTTCGGGACGGTCGCCGGCCTGTGGGGCGCCACGGACGCGATGATGATCCGGACGGAACTGCTGACGCCCGCATCTACCTCCTGGACCGTCGACACCTACAACGCGCTGTTCACGACCCACGGTCTCACGATGCTGCTGCTGTTCGTGACGCCCGTCTTCACGGGCATCGGGAACTACTTCGTCCCGCCGCTTGTCGGCGCCGACGACATGGCGTTCCCCCGGTTGAACGCCGTCGGCTTCTGGCTCCTCCCGCCGGCGCTCGTGCTCGTCCGCGTCGGCCTGGTCACGGAACTGCTCGCCCGGGTCCTCCGGGCGGTCGGCTGGCGGGTGCCGCTGCTCTGGACGATCGAACCCCCGAAACTGGGCTGGACGCTGTACCCGCCGCTGTCGACCGCGGCCGTCAACCCCGAGACCGACATCCTCCTCCTCGGGCTGCACCTCTCCGGCGTCGCGACCACCGTCGCCGCCATCAACTTCATCGCGACCATCGCCATCGAGCGCGACGGCGTCTCATGGGCGGACCTCGACATCTTCTCGTGGGGCATGCTCGTCACGAGCGGTCTCATACTGCTCGCGTTCCCCGTGCTCGGCAGCGCCCTCGTCATGCTGCTGTTGGACCGGAACTTCGGCACGACCTTCTTCGCGGTCGAAGGCGGCGGCCCCCTCCTCTGGCAGCACCTCTTCTGGTTCTTCGGCCACCCGGAGGTCTATATCATCGTCATTCCCGGGCTCACCCTCGTGAGCCTCGTCCTTCCGAAGTTCGCCAGCCGGCGCCTCTTCGGCTTCAGGTACATGGTGTACTCGACGGTCGCCATCGCCGTGCTCTCCTTCGGCGTCTGGGCCCACCACATGTTCACGACCGGCCTCGATCCGCGCCTCCGGATGTCCTTCATGGTCGTCTCCGTCGCCATCGCGCTACCGAGCGCCATCAAGACGTTCAACTGGATCGCGACGCTGTGGAACGGCCGCGTCCGGTTCACCGTCCCGATGCTGTTCTGTCTCGGCGGCGTCAGCACGTTCGTCGTCGGCGGCATCACCGGCGTGTTCCTCGCGTCAGCCCCCGTCGACCTGCTGTTCCACGACACCTGGTACGTGGTCGCGCACTTCCACTTCGTCGTCATGGGACTCATCCTCTTTGCGATGTTCGCCGCCTGCTACTACTGGTATCCCCTCCTACCCCGCCGAGTTCGCGGCGCTGCACCGCGTCGCCACCGTCGGCGCCTACGCCATCGGCGCCGGCACCGTCCTGTGGCTCTGGAACATGGTCCAGTCCTACCGCCGGGGGCCGCCCGTCACCGACGCCGACGTGTGGGACCTCAAGGCGACCGGCCAGTTCACCCGCGAGTGGCAATGGTTCGAGCGGCGGCTCGACGAGGAGGGCGAGGAGCCGTGACCCGGCGACGGCTCCTCGTGGCCGGCGGGGCGACGGCCGCTGCGGTCGGCGCGGCCGCCCTCGCCATCCCGCTCGTCACGGGCGGCTACGACTCCGCGACGGAGGCCCTCCTCCGGGACCTCCACCGCCGCCTCCTCGTGGTCGCCGTCCCGCTGGCCCTGCTCGTCCAGGCGGCGCTGTTCTACGCCGCCTACCGGTTCCACGGCAACGACGACCCGAAGCCGACCGAGGAGAACCGCCGCCTCGAACTCGCCTGGACGGCCGGGGTCGCCGTCGTCCTCCTGTTCGTCGGCGTCTCGTCGTACCTGGTGTTGGCCCACCCGATGGTCTCGACGCCGCCGGACGCGTCCCCCCCGCCCGACGCCGTCGAGGTGGACGTCGTCGGCCAGAACTGGTTCTGGACGTTCTCCTACCCCGGCGAGAACGTCACGACGCGGGAGGCACTCGTCCTCCCGGCGAACCGCACCGTCGTCTTCCGGCTCGCCTCCGAGGACGTGGTCCACTCGATGCATGTCCCGGCGCTCGGCATCAAGCAGGACGCAGTCCCGGGCCAGACGAACACCTACCGGACGCGGGTACGCACGACCGGGACCTACCGGCTGTACTGTGCGGAGTACTGCGGCGCGGGCCACTCGAAGATGACCGCGACGGTGCGGGTCGTCCCGCCCGAGGAATACCGGACCTGGCTCCGCGGCCAGCGTGAGATGGGCCAGACAAACGGGACGACAGACCGGTGACGCGCGGACGAGGTCGGTCACCCCAGCGTCCGGGTTTCCGTCGGCCGGCCCGTCCTGACGACGAACAGCGATCACCGGGCACGTACGCCACGGGGCTCGCGTGTCGTCCCTCCCGGCGGTCGGTACTCCCGCTCGCTCGTTCCGAGGCGCTCACTCCGCTCGCGCCTCGTGACCGCCGGCTTTATATTAGAAGAGACTAATATGGTTGTACGGTACCAAACGTGGCGCCGGACCGCGGGCCGCTGGCGGGACGTAGCCGCCGCGTCTCGCGGCGAGCGCCTACCGGCGGCCCCCTAACGCGAGCGCGCCACCGACGACGATCGAGCGGACTCTCCACCAATGAGACGACCATCACGCCTCCCGCGACGGCATCGCACGACGACCGACCCGACCTGGCAGGGCATCATCGCGACCACCGCGGTGGTGCTCGCGGTCCCGGCGCTGCTGTGGGCCGCGGCCAATCCGCTCGTTGCCGGACTCGCACTTTCAGGGGGCGTCGGCCTCGTCCATGGCGGGCGGCGGGCCCTGCGGCTCCGCCGCTGTCTGGCCGACTGCAGCGGGTTCGCCGTCTACCTCGCCGGCGACGTCCGGGTCTGCGTCACGCGGCAGGACGCCGGGACGGCCTGCTGACCGTGTCCAACCCCGACGTCTCCCTCGAGCCGGCCACGCCGACCGACCTCGACCGCGTCGAGCGGCTGCTGGCGGCGAACGACCTGCCGACGGCTGACGTCCGCGCGGACGCACCGCGGTTCTACGTCGCCCGGGCGGACGGCGAGGCGGTCGGCGTCGGCGGCCTCGAGCTCCACGGCGACGCCGGCCTCCTCCGGTCCATCGTCGTCGCCGACTCCCACCGCGGCCGGGGCTACGGGACGGCGATCCGTGCCGAACTCGAGGCCTGCGCCAAGCAAGCCGACGTGGAGACGCTCTACCTGCTGACCACGACCGCGACCGACTTCTTCCGCGAGCACGGCTACGTCGTCGTCGACCGGGCAGCCGCCCCGGAACGCCTCCGGTCGAGCCGGCAGTTCGCGGACCTCTGCCCTGACTCGGCGACCTGCATGCGCAAGTCATTGTGACCCCGGCCGTCGGTTCGGGTGCACCGCTCGGTCCGCCTGCCGGCCGTACCGGCGCCACCGGTTGCCCCCCGGGTGACCGGCCGCCGCCCGTTGGCCGTCATGCTGGTCTCCAGCCGGACGCTGCCGTCCTCGACGAGTGCGAGTGAGGTTCGGTCACCGTCCCTTGACGGGTCTTTGTTCGGGGTCTCGCCGGCACGGAGCGGTCGAGGGGGCTACCCCAGGTAGCCCGAACTCGGCAGGACCCCCGCGATGGCGAGCAGCCCGACGACCAACATCGCGACGGCGATGGCCATCGCCGGCGGATCGACGTGGGTGCCGGAGTGGGCGTAGAACAGCCGCTGGGTCAGCTCGCCGACGAGCGCGGTGAGGGCGCCGAACGCACCGGCCGCCATGATCGCGACGACGGCGCCGGTGGCCCCGAGCGCGTCGACGGGGAACACCGCGCCGCCGGGGTCGGCGACGGCGGCCGTCGCGACGACCGCCCCGACCGAGCCGAGGAGCGTGATGTGGTGGGTGACCGGTATCTTCTCGACGCCGAGGTTCAAAAACAGGAGGCTCATCGCCGAGATGCCGTACCCGAGGAAGATGCTCCCGGTCTGCAGGTAGATGTACCCGCCGAGGATGCCGCCGACGAGGCCGATGGCGGCGACCCCGGACCACTCGTACTGGTGGGGCAGCCACGGCTCGGTGGCCAGCCGCCCCCGGTGCTCCGGTGGTACCTCGCTGCCGTCGGCGGCCGCCCGGGGCTCCTCGTGCTCGAACGGCGACATGTCGAGGTAGCCCGACCCGCTCGGCTCGCCGACGAGCGGGTAGCCGAACGCGAGCCGGGCGAGAAAGGCGGTGGCGAACACCGACACGGCGATCATGTCCGTCGCGGCCGTCCCGCCGACGGTCACGAGCGCGAATCCGAACTTCGCGATGAGCATCCCCAGCAGGCCGAAGACGGCGCCGACCGCGAGGATGTCGGGCTTGGTCCCGAACGCGTAGAGGATGTCCTTCCCGAAGTGGTAGTCCCAGCCGTCGGGCTCCATCTCGGGGTAGTTCTTTCCCGCGTACGCGGAGGCGGCCACGCCGCCGGCGAAGGCGATGTGGGGGCCGGTGACCGCGCCGAACCCGATGACGCCGGTGATGCCGGCCACGACCTCGCCGGCCTGGACCGCCTCGACGTTGCCGGTCAGCGCCCGCCGGAGGACCGCGACGCCCTCGCCGAGGAAGACGACGAATCCGGTGAAGACGAAGGAGGGCAGTGCGCCGAGGGCCGCCCCGAAGGCCCCGCCCGCCAGCGCGGTGACCACGAGGAGCGTGAACTGTTTCCACTCGATGCCGAGGACCGGCACCCCGAGTACGACGTCGTACACGGTCAGTCACCCACTTCGTCCGTCGCCCAGTCGAGCGAGCGCTCGACGGCGTCGGTCCAGCGGTCGTACATCTCGTCGGCCCGGTCGCCGTCCAGCCGGGCGGAGAACCGACGGTCGATCTGCCAGTTGTCCCGGAGTTCCTCGACGGAGTCCCAGTAGCCGACCGCCAGGCCGGCGGCGTAGGCGGCGCCGAGGGCGGTCGTCTCGTCGACCGCCGGCCGGACGATCTCCGTCCGGATGACGTCCGACTGGAGCTGACAGAGGAAGTCGTTCTCGACGGCGCCGCCGTCGACGCGGAGCCGGCCCATGTCGATGCCGGCGTCGGCCTCCATGGCCTCGGCGACGTCGCGGGTCTGGTAGGCGATCGACTCGAGCGTCGCCCGGACGACGTGCTCCCGGCGGGTGCCCCGGGTCATCCCGACGATGGTGCCCCTGGCCCGGCCGTCCCAGTGGGGCGCGCCGAGCCCGGTGAACGCGGGGACGACGTAGACGCCGTCCGTCGAGTCGACGCTGCGGGCGAGTTCGGCCGTCTCCGCCGGGTCGTCGATGAGTTCGACGTCCTCGAGCCACTCGATGGCGGCGCCGGTGACGAAGATGGCGCCCTCCAGGGCGTACTGGACGGGGTCGCCCGAGCGCTGGAAGCCGACCGTCGTCAGGAGCCCGTGCTCGGAGTCGACGGGCTCGTCGCCGGTGTTCATCAGGAAGAAGGAGCCGGTGCCGTAGGTGTTCTTCGCGTCGCCCGCGTCGAAGCAGGTCTGGCCGAACAGCGCGGCCTGCTGGTCGCCGAGCGCCCCGGCGACCGGCACCTCGGCGCCGAGGACCCCCTCGGCGTCGGTGACCCCGTAGTGGGCGTCGTCGCTGGAGGGCCGAACCTCCGGCAGCATCGCCCGGGGGACGTCGAACTCCGCTAAGAGTTCGTGGTCCCACTCCATCTCCCGGATGTCGTACAGCATCGTCCGGGAGGCGTTGGTCACGTCGGTGACGTGGTTGCCAGTCAGCTTGTAGACCAGCCACGAGTCGATGGTGCCCAACAGGAGGTCACCGGCCTCGGCCCGTTCGCGGACGTCGTCCGGCCGGATGCGCTCGGGCCTGATCGGGTCGGCGTGCTCGAGGAGCCACTCGGCCTTCGTCGCCGAGAAGTACGCGTCGGCCTCGAGGCCGGTCCGCTCGCGGATCCACTCGACTTTCCCCTCGGCCGCCAGCTCCTCGATCCGGTCCGTGGTCCGGCGGTCCTGCCAGACCAGGGCGTTGTAGATCGGCCGTCCGGACTCTCTGTCCCAGATGAGCGTCGTCTCCCGCTGGTTGGCGATGCCCAGCCCGGCGAGCTGGTCGGCCTCGATCCCGACCTCCCGGAGTGCGCCCTCGAGGACCGTCCTGGTGTTCTCCCAGATCTCGGCGGGGTCGTGCTCGACCCAGCCCGGCTCCGGGTAGATCTGTTCGTGTTTCTCGTAGGCGCTGGCGACGACCTGCCCCGCGTGGTCGAAGACCATAAAGCGCGTGCCCGTCGTCCCCTGGTCGATCGCGCCGACGTAGGTGTGTTCCGGCATTGGTGTGCTCCTCCGGGGGTCCCCGGTGCGGGTCACCCGGTCGACCCCGCCCGGAATCGTCCCTCCGGGCGGAGACCGAAACCCGGTATATCCAGGCGGCCCTTAAGGTTTTCTGCGAGCCCCGAGCGGAGGCCCGGACGCCTCGCGGACAGGTTACCGGCCCGGGTGCGGCGAGGGAGCCCAACGTGGACGGGGAGTCATCGTCTGCAGCCGGTCGGAGGTAAGCATAAAGCCCCTCGTGTCCAACGGGCCGGGAGATGACCGACGTCGTCGTCGTGGGCGGTGGGTCGACCGGCTGTGGCGTCGCCAGGGACCTCGCGATGCGCGGCGTCGACGTCACGCTCGTCGAGAAGGGGAACCTCACCCACGGGACGACGGGCCGGATGCACGGCCTGCTGCACAGCGGTGGCCGGTATGCGGTCTCCGACCGGGCCAGCGCCGCCGAGTGCATCGAGGAGAACGCGATACTCCGGGACATCGCGGCCCACTGCGTCGAGGAGACCGGCGGCCTGTTCGTCGAGCGACCCGAGGACGACGCGACGTACTTCGAGGAGAAACTGGCGGGCTGTGCGGCCTGCGACATCCCCACGGAGGTGCTGTCGGGCGCCGAGGCCCGCGACCGCGAACCGTACCTCGCGGCGGACATAGAGCGGGCCATCGCGGTCCCGGACGCCGCCGTCGACCCGTTCCGGCTCTGTGTGGCCAACGCCGAAGCCGCGGAGTCCCGCGGCGCCCGCGTGGCGACCCACGCGACGGTGACGGACGTCCTGGTGGAGGCCGGCGAGGTGGTCGGCGTCGAACTCGCCCACGAGGACGCCCCCGACAAGCGCGGTGGCGGCGCCGGCACCGAGCGCGTCGAGGCCGACCACGTCGTCAACGCCACCGGCGCCTGGGCTGGGCGCCTGGCCGCGATGGCCGGCGTCGACGTCGCGGTCCGCCCCTCGAAGGGCGCGATGGCCGTCACCAACGTCCGCCAGGTGGACACGGTGATCAACCGCTGCCGGCCGAAGGGCGACGCCGACATCATTGTGCCCCACGAGACGACCTGCATCCTGGGGACGACCGACGTGGAGGTCGACGACCCCGAGGACTACCCCGAAGCGCAGTGGGAGGTCGACCGCCTCCTCGAGGAGCTGGCCGAACTCGTCCCGATCCTGGCGGAGGCCCGGACGCTCCGGTCCTTCTGGGGCGTCCGCCCGTTGTACGAGCCGCCCGGGACCGGCACGGAGGATCCCACCGACATCACCCGTGACTTCTCGCTTCTGGACCACGCGGACCGCGACGGCCGGCCCGGGCTGACGACCATCGTCGGCGGGAAGTTCACCACCTACCGGCTGATGGCCGAGCGGGTCGCCGACCACGTCTGCGACCGCCTCGGCGTCGATGCCGACTGCCGCACCGCCGACGTCCCGCTGCCCGGCAGCGAGCACGACGCCGTCCTCGACGACGCCATGGACGCCTACGGGCTCCGGTCGCCGGTCGCCCGCCGCTCGAGCGAGCGGCTCGGCGCCCGGACCGACGAGGTGCTGGCCGTCGACGGGCCGAACCCCGTCGTCTGCGGCTGCGAGGCCGTCACCCGTGCGGAAGTCCGGGACGCCATCGACGACGCGGGGACGGACCTCGACGCCGTCCGCATCCGCACCCGCGCCTCGATGGGCAACTGCCAGGGCGCGTTCTGCTGTCACCGGCTGGCTGCCGAACTGTACCCCGACCACGACGCGGCGACGGCGCGGGCGTCGCTGTCGGACCTCTACCAGGAGCGCTGGAAGGGCCAGCGCCACGCGCTGTGGGGCGACCAGCTCTCCCAGGCCATGCTCTCCCGGATGTTGCACGCGACGACGATGAACCGGGACGGCGACCCGGCGCGGCTCGACGGCGACGTCGAGTTCGGCGCCTTCGACGGCGGCCGGCCGACCGGCGACGACGCCCGCCCGGACGGGGCATCGACGGCGGCCGACGGGGGGAGCGGATGGCGATAACCAGCGAGGTGCTGGTCGTCGGCGGCGGCCTCGCCGGCACGACGGCCGCGCTGTCGGCCGCCCGCGAGGGCGCCGATGTCCGCCTGGTCGCCCACAAGCAGTCGACCCTCCAGCAGGCCTCGGGGCTGGTCGACGCCCTGGGGTATATCCCGCCGCTTTCCCCCGACGACGACCCCACCGCGACGCCGACGGCCGGCCGGACCGGCGCCCGCTCCCACCGGCCGAACCCGGAACTCGTCGTCGACCCCTTCGAGGCGCTCGACCGGCTGCCGGCGGGCCACCCCTACCGGCTGGTCGGCGCCGACGCCCTCCGGGCGGGCCTCGCGCTGTTCGACGAGACGGTCGGGGGCTACCGCGGCGGCCACACCGACCGGAATGCCCTCGTTCCCACGTTCGGCGGCGCCCTCAAGCCGACCGCCCGCTACCCCGACGCGGCGGCGGCGGGGCTGGCGAGCGACGACCGGCCGATGCTGGTCGTCGGCGTCCGGTCGCTGTCGGCGTACGACGCCCGCATGGTCGCCGACCGCCTCGCCGCGGCCGGCGTCCCCTTCCCGGTCGCCGGCGCCGAACTCGAGTTCCCGGCCGCCTTCCGCGAGGACGCCACGGTGACACGGTTCGCCCGCGCACTGGACCGCGACGAGCCGGTCGAGGGGGCGCCCGCCCGGGCGGCGCTGGCGGCGGCCGTCGAGCCGCATCTCGGCGACGTCGACGGCGGCGCCGCCCGGGTCGGCTTCCCCGCGTTCCTCGGGGACAGGACGCACTCCACGGGGCGCTCGAGGCGGCGGGCGTCCGCCACGAGACCGGCGTCCCGGTCGTCGGCGGGGAGACGGACGCGGGCGGCCGGGTCGAGCGGCTGCTGGTCGACCGGGCGGGCACCGAAGTGCCGTACGCCGCCGAGGCGGTGGTGCTGGCGACCGGCGGGCTGGTCGGCAAGGGGCTCGAGTCCGACCGAACGGGGGTCCGCGAGCCGGTCCTCGGCTGTCACGTCCCGCACGCGGCGGACCGCTACGAGTGGTTCGTCGACGACGTCTTCGGCGACCAGCCGTACGCACGGTTCGGCGTCCGGACCGACGAGCGGCTCCGGCCGCTCGGCCCCGACGACGAGGTGCAGTACCCGAACGTCACCGTCGCCGGCGCGACGCTCGCCGGCGCGGACGTGGCCCGCGAGAAGTCCGCAAGCGGCGTCTCGCTCGCCACCGGCCTGGTCGCCGGCCGCGAGGCGGCGGCGGAGGCGGCACCGTGACCGAGCCCGACGCCGACCCCGACCCCGGCGTTCTCTCCGTGGACCGCGACGTTCGGCCACCGAACGACGGGTCCCACGCGGGCGAGAACGGACGGTCGGACCCGCCACATCCCCGGCGTCCCGACGGCGGCGCGAGGCGGGACGTCGACCCGCTGGACCCCGAGGGGTACGACCCCGTCGACGTCTTCGAGGGCGGCGACCTGGACCTCCGGGCCGGTGCGGACGACTGCTACAAGTGCAGCACCTGTGACACGGCCTGTCCCGTCGCGGCGGTCGACGACTCCTTCCCCGGGCCGAAGTTCCAGGGCCCCGAGCAGTGGCGGCTCAAGCGGAAGGGCGACGCCGACGTCGACGGATCGATCACCGACTGCTCGAACTGCATGCGGTGTGACGACGCCTGCCCCGCCTCGGTGCCGCTGTCCCAGATGCACAACGAGGCCCGCGGCGAGTACGTTGACGAGCGAATGCCCACCCTCTCCCGGACGTACGTCCGCAACCGGATCCTCGCCAACTACCGGACGGTCGCGGCGCTGGCCAGCAGGGCGCCCCGGCTGTCGAACGCCGTGGCCGGCCTCGGGGTCACGAAGTGGGTCGGCGAGCACCTGCTGGGCATCACGGGCGAGCGGGAACTGCCCGAGTTCGCCACCGAGACCTTCCGGTCGTGGTGGCGCGAACGGGGCGGTGCTGCCGTCGAGAACCCCGACAAACGGGTGGCGTACTTCCACGGCTGCTACGCGAACTACAACACGCCCGAGGTGGGGAAGGCGATGGTCCGGGTGTTCGAGCGGTTCGGCTACGAGGTCCTGGTGCCGCCCCAGCGGTGCTCGGGGACGCCGATGTTCGCCAATGGGATGCTCGCCGACGCGCGGCGCGAGGCCGAGACGAACGTCGCGGAACTCGCCGACGCCATCGCCGACGGCGCCGACGTCGTCGCCTGCTGTACCTCCTGCTCGATGGCGCTCAGACAGGAGTACCCCGAGCTGTTCGACATCGAGGGCATCGACGACGTCGCCGAGAACACCTACGAGGCCCTGGAGTACCTCCGGATCTACGAGGACCTGGAGGGGGCACTCGCCGGGGCCGACCTCGAGGAGACCGCTTACGCCTACCACGCGCCGTGTCACGCCCGCAACCAGGGGCTGGCCCGGCAGGCGATCGAGACGTTCCGCCCGGTCGCGGGCATCGAGGTCGAGGACGTCGGCGAGTCCTGCTCGGGCATCTCCGGCACCTACGGCTGGAAGGCCGAGAAGTACGACTACTCGATGGAGATAGGGGCGGAGATGTTCGAACACATGGAGGCGGTCGACGGCGAACTCGGACTGACCGAGTGTCCGACCTGTGCGATGCAGATGGAACACGGGACCGGGTACGAGATCCGGCACCCCCTGGAGGTGCTGGAGGCGGCGCTCCTCGAGTAGCCGGGACTGCTGGAGCGGTTAGATTCCGCCGCCGACGACGCGGTGACCGGCGTCGGGCGGTTCACGGCAACCGATGCCGGCTGCATCCGCCGGCACGCCCGCTGGTCGTCCATCCCGAACACGGGGTGATGCCGCCGTTCACGGCAGGGCCTCGATCGATTCGGGCGCCGTCTTCGGCGGTGCTCGCCTCAGGCGCCGGCCTGCGAGAGGGCGCTCTCGAGGTCGTCGCGCTGGGTGACGCCCACGAACCGCTCGACGATGCCGTCGTCGTTCTCGACGATCAGCGTCGGCAGCGACCGCACCTGGTACTCGTTTGCGACCGCCTGGCTTTCGTCCACGTTCACCTTCTCGAAGTCGACGTCGGGGTACTCCTCGGCCAGCTCCTCGACGATCGGATCCTGGGTCTTGCACGGACCGCACCAGTCGGCGTAGAAGTCCTTCAGGGTGACGGGCATGACTACCCGAACGTATCCAATCCGCGCGCATAAGGGTTTCCCAACCGGCCGTTCGCAGTGTCGGGATCCTCCGCCGAGTTGGTTGGTTCGTCCGCCGACGCACCCTGCCGCCCGCCGGTGGACGCTCGCGGCTCGCTCTGGTCGGGCTCCCGCCTCCGGGGGCCGCGAGGCCTCCCCCGGTCGACGCCCCCGCCGGCCGTGCGGTCCCGGCGACGTCCGGCGGCGGCCCGGCGAACGGTTAAGATACCCGGGCCAGTACCCCCGGACATGCAGGCGAAGGGCGAGTACCGCGACCGGGCGGACACCCAGGTCGCGGTGCTCGACGCGCTCGTCGAGCGGACCGAGGAGGGGATGACGGTGTTCGAACTCCGGTCCGACGCCGACGTCGACATCGACGACCTGGAGGCGGCGCTGTCGGAGCTGAAGGAGGCGGGGCTCATCCGGGTCGAGAACGAGGACGACCCGATGCGGATCTACCCGGACGACCGCGTCGTCCCCGACCCCGAGGCGGTCCAGGGAGAGGGGGAGCCGTCGCTCCTCGATCGGCTCCGCGACCGCCTCGGCGTCTGACCCGGGCTGCCGCGTCCCCCACGGCCGGGCCGCCGCGTCGCCGGTCAGGACGCTGCGTCCCCGGGGGCTGCTATGTCACGTTGTCGGGCCGCCGGGTCGAATGACGATTGCCGGGTGATATCCGGCGTGATCGAGATCCGGCCGAGCGGGCACCTCCTGATCGGGTCCGGCCGAAATGGCGGCCCGATGTCACGCTGCCGACTGTCGCGGTGAGCCCACGGCAGCGACGCCCCGGACCCGCGGCTGTTTTATCGCCCCGGGCCCTCGCGCCGACAATGACAGTCGTGGCTGATCTCCACGAGGCCCACGACGCGACCTTCAGGGCGCGGGGCGGCCGCCGGGTGGTCGCCGACTACGGCCGGCCCGACCGCGCCCACCGCGCGGTGCGGAACGTCGTCGGCGTCGTCGAGATGGGGTACGGCGTCGTCGAGGTCGCCGGCGACGACCGCGTCGAGTTCGTTGACAACGCCGTCTCCAACCGCGTGCCCGACGCCGACGGCCGCGGCGTCTACGCGCTCCTCCTCGACCCGCAGGGCGGCATCACCACTGACCTGTACATCTACAATGCCGACGAGGCACTCCTCTGTATCGTCCCGCCACACACGGTCCGAAGGCCACCGAGAAGATCGCCTCTGTGCTCACCGGCCCGGGCACCCCCGACGCGCCGCTGTCGTTCGTCCGCGGCACCCTCGGCGACTGGGGCGTCACCGTCGTCCGGACCGACGACCTCGCCGGCGAGGAGGGCTACGAGGTCATCTGTGCCGCCGACGACGCCGGCGACGTCTTCGACGCCCTCGTCAACCACGGGCTCAACGCCGCGCCGTTCGGCTACGACACCTGGGAGAACCTGACGCTGGAGGCCGGCACGCCGCTGTTCGACACCGACCTCGAAGGTAACGTGCCGAACGTCGTCGGCGTCCGCAACGCGCTGGACTTCGAGAAAGGCTGCTACGTCGGCCAGGAGGTCGTCTCGAAGATCGAGAACCGCGGCCGGCCCTCCCGGCAGCTCGTCGGGCTCCGGCCGGAGGCGGTCCCCGAGTCCGGCGCCGCGGTGTTCGACGGCGACGAAAGCGTCGGCGAGGTCACCCGCGGGACGGAGAGCCCGACGCTGGAGGCGCCCGTGGCGCTGGCGCTCGTCGACTACGGGCTGGGGGCTGACGACGTGGCGGTTCGGGTGGCGGGCGAGGAGGTGCCGGCCGACGTGGTCGAGGTGCCGTTCGTCGAGGGGTCGGCGCGGTCGCGGCGGCTGCCGAGGTATTGAACGGGGGACGGCCTCGGTATCGGCAAGATATTTTGCGTGCGGTACCACGTTGTGATCTATGCCCTTCACGCGACGCCAGGCGCTGGTCGGCGGTGCCGTCATGGTCGGGGCTACTCCCGGCTGTACGGGTATCGGGGAACGCGTCCGGGGCCGGGCACCTGGGCCGAACGGGCCTACGGACCGACGAACCGTCGCTACAATCCCCACGCCACCCCACCGCGGTCCCGGCCGACGGTCGCCTGGCAGTACGAATTCGACGCGTCGCTCGGCGACGGCCACCTGGTCGCCGTCGACGGCACGGTGTACGCGGCGACAGAACGTCGGCTACTGGCCCTCGACGCCGCCGACGGCGCGGTTGAGTGGACGCACGTTATCGGCGGCCCGGACGGACTGAAGTACGTCGATGGCCGACTCTATCAGGTCGACTACGACCTCCAGGAACCTGACCTCGTCGCACGCAGCCCGGACGGAGAAGAATCCTGGCGAACAACCCTTCCCGACAAGATTCGGGGCGTCCACGAACGGAACGGGTACGTGTTCGTCGCGGGCCGTGATCGGTACTGGACGCTCCACGCCGATACGGGGGAGGTTGTCCGCGAACGCGAAGCGTGGGTGCGGAATATGGCTTCGACCCGTGATTCGGTGTACACCGCGTTCTCGGATTTCCTCGTCAGGTACACGGTGGATGGTCGGACCCTCGAGGAGCGATGGCAGGTACAGGAGGACACACCCGCCGAAGTAGTACACCCCGTCGTAACGGACGAGTGGATCTACGTGCCCCGGTACAGCGGCGGCGACGAGGGCGAGTTGGCCGTCTACGGGCACGGCGGCGAGCACAGGGCCCGACACGAACTGGGCCAGTCTCCGCGCGGTCTCACTGTTCCGTCAGGCGGTCCGGTCGTCGTTTCAACCACGAGCGTCCCCGGCGTGCACGCGATGCAGCGGGACGGCACGCCACGGTGGACGGTCGATGTCGACGGGAGCGCCACCGCGATCGCGGCCGACGGCACGGTGTACGCCGGAGACCCGCTGGTCGCCGTCGACGCCGAGTCCGGTGAGCGCCTCTGGCAGCGACGCGACGTGCCCACCGACGCGGACACCGGTCCGGGATCGCCACGTGTAGCTGATCTCGCGGCGACGGACTCGACGCTTTTCGTCGCGTCGGACGACGCGATCGCTGCGTTGCGGGGCTGACCGTTCGCCGCTCGTCCTGATTTCCCCCGACGGACCCCGGGAGGATCGGCCGGACAGAGGCAGGTGATTGACCAACCGGACTCGATCCGGACGTTCAAAACCGTCCTACCCGTTGGTCGGGGCGTAGTAGTACTCGCCCGCCGCTTTCTGCTCGCGGTCCTTCTGTGATCCGGGCTTGTTGATCCGCGGGCGGCCGGTGCGCTCGTCGCGGCGGAACGTGACGTCGAGGTTCGCGAGGAACGCGTTCATGCCCTCCCGCATCGGGACCGGCTGGCCGGCGTGGCCGTGCTCGGCGGGTTCGCCGTCGAAGACCTGCAGGCGGTCCGACAGCAGGTCGATCATGTAGATGTCGTGGTCGATGACCATCGCCGTGGCGTCGTGGGTCTCGGTGTACCGCCGGATGGCGCGGGTGGCCAGCACGCGCTGCTCGACGTCGAGGTGCGCCGAGGGCTCGTCGAGCAGGTAGAGGTCGGCCTCGTCCGACAGGCAGGCCGCGATGGCGACGCGCTGGCGCTCGCCGCCGGAGAGGTCGGTGAGCGTCTGCTCCATGATGCGCTCGAGCTGGAGCGGCCGGGCGATCTCCGTGGTCCAGTAGGAGGTCCCGACGTCGTCGGTGATCGACCGGAGGAACGCCTCGACCGCCATCGGCTTGTCGATCTCGACGTACTGCGGCTTGTAGGAGATCTCCAGGTCGACGTCCGCGAGGCTCCCCTCGTCCGGTTCGAGCCGGCCTGCGAGCAGCTTCGCGAACGTCGACTTCCCGATGCCGTTGGGCCCGACGATGCCCAGCACCTCGTTCTCCCGGATCTCGCCGGCCTCGACCTCGAGGGTGAACTCCCCCTCGCCGTAGCGCTTCGTGACGGCGGGGTACTCGACGAGGGCGTCGCCGTAGCCCTCGGCGCGCGG
>PXQY01000083.1 GCA_003021745.1 Halobacteriales archaeon QH_7_69_31 | reverse complement strand
GGTGACCTCTATGTCCGAACTGCGAACGCCTGCATCCGACTGGCACCCGACGGCACCGAGCGCTGGCGACGACCGCTCGATCCGCTCGTCTACGACGAGTATCGCGTGAAGGATGTCGGCGCGACACAGGTGGCCCCCGCCGTCACCGACGCTGGCGTCTACGTCCCCGACCGGGACGCCCTCGTGAAACTCGACCCCGAATCCGGCGCGGAACGCTGGCGGGTTCCCGTCGACACGGCGTACGCCGCGCCGGTCGTCGACGACGGCGGCGTCGTCCAGACCGGCGCGATGGAGACCGCCGCGGTCAACCACTCGGGAGCGGTCCGCTGGCGCCGCGACCTGCAAACGCGTGCGGCAGCGGCGACGGCACCGAACGGCGACGTGTACGTCTCCGCGGAAAGCGGCCTTTACGAACTCGACTCGGAGACCGGCGAGACGAACTGGCAGGCCCACATCACCGGCGTCGTGACCGCCGCCCCGCTCGTGACCGACAGGAGCGTGCTCGTCGCGGACAGCGGTGGCCGCGCCTTCCGGCGGGAAACCGGTGGGTTGCTCACCCCGGACCGCGAACGCTGGGAGAACAGGTCCGTGAGCGTGGTTCAGAGCATGTCACCGGTCATCGCGGCCGGTCGAGCGTTCGTCGTCACCCACCGGGGGCTGGTGGCATTCAAGCCCACGTCGGACGATTGAAGAACCACGATACCGCCTGGATAATTCACGCCGCCGTGCGGCCTGCAGTGATTACGTCGAAGCCCTGCGGATATTCCCGACTCTCGCTACGCATCAATGCTCTTCCCCCAGCTCCCTGATTCCGTTTCGAATATCCCACAGTAGATAGACGACCGCGATCAGTCCAACTATATTCAGGAAGCCTTCTATAAGGACGACTTCCACACCGAATACCGTTCCCAACTGAAGCGCTGTTGGTGGCAATATCACATGCTTCCCTCAAATTGATTAGTAAAATAATTTTCGGCACCTCGAGAGTTATCTTTGAATGGTTGCTCCTCCTGCGAAGTGGCAGGGTCGGCGGGTCGGCTGCGGGATCCAGACGACGCGATCAGTGCGAAAACGCAGGGCGAGGACGCCGCCGATCACGACTTCCGAAAGCATGAGTACGCCAAGGACTTGACCGCGGATACCCATGCCGCCAACAGGGTTCCCTCGACTGCAGCTGGAGCTGGCGGTCGGGGCGGTGGTCACCCGTCCAGTTCGGGGAAGTACCGGCCGTGGAAGCCGAACGGGACGGCGTGCGGCAGCGGCGCTCGCGCCCGCTCGGTGAGCGTCTCGGCGTCGAACACCAGAAGCACCGACCGCTCCTCCCCGGTGTGCAGCGCCGGCGCGAGGACGACACCGTCGTCTTCCCGGTCGGCGTCGGGTCGCTGGACCATCCGAGGTTCCTCGACGTAGACGCCGCGCTGCCACCACTCGACAGCCGTCTGCTCCTCGACGTCGACCTTCAGGAGGCCGTTGGCGCCCTCCCGGTCCGTCGCCTGGGCGTAGGCGTACCGATACCGACGGCCGCGGACCGCCCGGGGCACGGTCGGGAGTTCGAGGCCGCCGTCATAGCGCCGCGACCGCTGGACGCCGCCGTCCTCGAGCGGCAGCCGGAAGCGGTCGAGGCGGCCGGGCGGCGCCGCGGCGAAGGCATCACCGGAAAGCACGTCGAAGGAGAGCGCGTCGACGATCTCGGCATCCTCGTAGCCGACCAGGTCGACGACCACGTCATCGCCGTCCTCGAATGCGTTGACGTGGTGGAACACGAAGAAGGCGGGCGTGTGGCGGTCGGCGACCACGTTGCCGGTGTAGCGGTCGACCACGAGAAAGCGGGCCGGCCGATCGGCGTCGTACTCGAAGGCGTCCAGCATGCCCTCGCCCCACGGCGCCAGCGCCCGGAGGATCGAGATGCGGAGCGGCGGCTCGACGAGGACGACGTAGTGTCCGGTGACTGCGCAGTCGTGGACGTAGCCCGGTCCCTCGGCGTCGACAGTGGCGACGTGCTCCCGGCGGGCCGTGCCGAACGGGACGCGGTAGAGGTGGTACTGGGGCGTCCGGCCGAACGTCAGCGAGTACCCGATCGTCTCGCGGCGGATCGGGTCGACGGCGAGGTGCGCCGTCGCCATGTGCTCCGGGAGGTCGTCGGTCCATCGGAACTCCCCGCGGGTCGCCAGGGTGTCGGGGTCGAAGGCGATCCGACGCGGGGCCTCCGTGAGCGCCACGTAGTGGTCGCCGACCCGTGCGACGTGGACGTTGGCGTTATCGGTCGCCGGCGGCGGCCCCAGCGCGCCGACCCAGCGGCGGATCTGGTTGAGGAGGCCGCCGGTCGTGGCGAACTCGCCGGCGGTGACGCCGTGCTGTGCGTCCGCGTAGGCGTCCGTGCGGAGGAACCGGTTCGTGTACCGGACGGTGCCGTCCTCGAAGCCGTACCGGCGGACCATTGCGAGGCCGTCGAACCAGTGGGTCGCGCGGTCGTCGCCGAACGCGAAGCTCCCCGGTCCGTTCCGGATCAGCGCGCCGTCGAGCCAGCCCGGGATCGAGCCGTCGACGTCCAATCGGTGGTCGCGGCGTTCCTCGCGCTCCTCCAGCGACCGGAAGCCGAGGTCGTACGCGCGGGCTGTGTCACCCACGTCAGTGAGTGGGCACCGGCTTTCCGGGACCGGCGGGCTGTGAGCGGTCGCCGGTCATCGAGATACCGCTGACCCGCTCGAAGACGGTCGCGGGGTCATCGCTCCACAGCCAGTGCCACCGGGTCCGGGCGACCAGCGCGAGCTTCCGCAGGGTGCCGAGCGACGGCGTCGCGGTGACGGTGTCGTACCCGCGGTTCCGGATCAGCCGGTGGTGGTCGGCGTACAGCACCGCCGCGGTCAGGACCGGAAGCTGGCAGTCCCTGGGGAGGTACGTGATCCCCGCGACGCCCTCCCGGTAGAGGTGCTCGGCGCGGCGGAGTTCGTGCGCGATGGCGTCGCCGAGTTCGGGCGTGAACCGGCGGGCCTCGAGGTCACCGACATCGGCGCCGTAGGCGGAAAGCGTCTCCCGCGGGAGGTAGATCCGGTCGCGCTCGGCGACGTCCTCGCCGACGTCCCGGAGGAAGTTGGTCAGCTGGAACGCCTCGCCGAGCCGCCGGGCGTGCGGGAGGGCGGTCTCGAGGTCGTCGGTCCCCATGACGACGGTCATCATCGCGCCGACGGCGGCCGCCGACCCGCGCATGTAGGCCTCCAGGTCGGCGTAGGTCTCGTAGCGGTCGGTGTCGACGTCGGTCGCCATCGCGTCGAGGAACGCCTCGACCTCGGCGGCCGGGATGTCGTGGGTCGTCCGGACCTCCGAAAAGGCCGACAGTACCGGGTCGTCGGTCGGTTCGTGGCCGAGCGCGGCGGCCCGTATCTCCCGGAGGCGCGCTCGTTGGGCGGCCGGCGAGGCGCCGTCGGGGTCGTCGACGACCTCGTCGGCGACACGGAAGAACGCATAGAGGACGTACGTCGGGCGGCGGACCCGCTCCGGGAGCAACCGGGTCGCGAAGTAGAACGTCTTGCCGGTTCTCCGGTGGATCGACCGGCTTTCGGCGATCTCGTGCGGTTCGACCATTCAGCCGTGAGGAATTAGTCGTTCACAACCCTTAGATGTTTGTGACCGGGAAATCCATGAACCGCCCGGCGCCCGGATAGCCGAATCGTCAGCTTTTCCCCACGTCGATACGCCGTCACCGCCATGACCGAGGAGTTCGCCCCGACCGAACCGTCCCAGGGGCTTCCAGGCGTCGCCGCTGTCTTTACCCTGATCGCCGTCGCGCTCCCGTGGATGGCTGCCACGCCAGGGAGCCAGACGATCCCCGGGTATCGGACACTCCACGGCCTGCTCGCCGCCGTCGTGGCGCTCGTCGTCCTGGTCGCCGTGGTGGCCGACCCGGCCGACCGGCGGACCGAAGTATCGCTCGTCGGCGGCGCCGTGGTCGCAATCCTCGCCCTGGCACGGTACGTCACGCTCGGCGGCGGCTTCGCCGCCGGCCTCGGCCTGTACGTGACGTTCATCGCCGGTCTCGCCATGGTTGCCGGCGGCATCCTGGGCCGGTAACCCAGTCAGGCGATCCGGAGCGCCTCGTTGACGGCCGTGACCTCGCCGGAGACCGGGGCGTAGACCTCCGAGACGGCCTTGATCGACTCGACGACGCCGAACTCGGCCTCCCGGTCGAGCTCGTCGCCGACCGCGGGCAGCTCGACGAAGACGACGTCGCCGAGTTCGTCCTGGGCGAAGTCGGTGATGCCGACGCGGACCGCGTCGCCGGCGCGTCGGGCCCACTCGTGGGTCTCCAGGTAGCGGCACTCGTCGGGCACCTCGTAGCGCATGGCTCGGGTATCAGGCGTGGGACACGTAGGCGTTTTCACTCCGGCCGGCGCCCCGGCGCCCCGCCGCACTTCAATTATCTGCCAGACGACGACGGCAGGTCGCCGTGCCCCAGTCCTGGAGCCAGCTTCCCCGGTCGGGACTACGCGTCGGTCGCGTCGGCGTGGGCGAAGACGAACTCCCGGAGGAGCTTGCCGGCGAGGGCGGCGGCCTGGCCGTCGTCCCGGTCGGTGACCTCCACGACGTCGAACCCGACGGCGGCTGGCGCGACGGCCCGGACGGCCGCGCGCAGCTCGCGGGGCGCGAGGCCGAACGGTTCCGGCGTCCCGGTGCCGGGCGCAAAGCCGGGGTCGGCGGCGTCGACGTCCACGCTTAGGTATGCCTCGCCGTCGAAGGCGGGCGTCCAGTCCGCCACCGCCTCGGGGGCGACGACGGTGACGTCGGCCTCGGCGGCGCGGTCCCACTCGGCCTCGCTGCCGGTTCTGGCGCCGAGGACGACGGCCTCGTCGGCCACCCGGAGGGCGTGGTGGGCGACGGTCGCGTGGGAGTAGGGGTTGCCGGCGTGGGACTCCCGGAGGTCCAGGTGGGCGTCGAGACAGACGTAGACGTCCGGGTCGGCGGCCCGGACGCCGGCGACGGTGACGGTGTGTTCGCCCCCGACGAGCAGCGGCAGGCGGCCCGCCTCGTGGTGGTCGGACAGCTGCCCGGCGAGAAAGTCGAGGTAATCCGGGGCGTCATCCCAGGCGTCGACGTCGCCCGCGTCCGCCACCAGCGCGGAGAACTGGCGGTCGGTGCGACGGTCGTAGTCGTCGAAAGGGCGGGCGAACCGGCGGACGCGGTCCGGGCCGAAGCGGGCACCGGGCCGGAAGGTGGCGGAGACGTCGAGCGGCGCACCGACGAGGGCGTAGGCGGCCTCGGCGGGGTCGGCCGTCGCGCCCGGGAACCCGCCCATCCCCTCAGATGACCTTCCGCTGGCCCTCGTACTCGAGGTACTCGATCTCGTCGTCGGGCGAGGGCTCGAGGTCCTCCGGGATGCGCATCGTCTTGGTCTCGTAGGTCTCTAAGTCCATCACCTGCATGTCGCCGCCGGAGACGGAGACGACCTGGCCCTGCTTCCGTTCGACGATCGGGACCCAGACCTTCGCGTCGACGGGCTGGGTGAAGTTGCGCTTCTGGCCGTCGAAGACGCCCTTGCCCTCCACCCGGGCTTTGGCGCTGCCGTGCTTGCCGGGCTTGGACGTGCTGTAGGCGGTGATCTGGGAGGGGACGTCGTCGATGACGACGTAGTTGCCCTCCTGGAGGTCCCGCACCTCGGTCTGCTCTCTCGGCATACCCGCCGGTTCCCCGCGCCGGAGGTTAAATCGTTTGGAACCGCCCGGGCGTCAGGCCGCGACGTAGCCTTCCTCCGTCCGTTCGAGCAGGCCGAGGGTCACCGCCCACTCGAGCAGGCGGCGGACCCGCTCGCGCCAGACGTCGGCCGCGTCCTCGTGGCGGTGCCGCTCCCACTGGGGGACCCGGTCGGACACCCGGGCGAAGACCTCTCCGGCGCCGAGGGGACCGTCGGCCGCCGAAACCACGTTCAGTACGTCCTCGGCGAGGTACACCCGGTTGCGGAACGCCGCCCGGAGCCGGTCGGGGTCGGCCTCGTGGGGTAGCCGCCGGTACTGGCCCGCCGTCTCCTCGACGAGTTCCAGCGCCCGGAGGAACGAAAGCCACTCCCTGGCCGCGTCCCGGGAGGCCACGTCGGTCCGCCGCAGGAGCCGCATACAGCAGGACTCCTCGCCGTCCGGGACCAGCGGGACGGCCGACTGCACCTCCCCGACCGTCTCGAGGGAGTCCGCCGGCGGCGGGAGGACCTTGAACTTCACGACAGCCCGAAGCTTTCGGCCAGTAGGGCCTCGTCTGTCCCCCCGACGACCTCGACGTCCCCGCCGAGGACGTCGACGGTGACGTGGGCGGGCGCGAAGGCCTCGACGGGGACCTCGTAGAAGTCCCAGTCGTGTTCGGCGAAGATGTCGGCGAAGGGCGTGCCGTAGCGGTCGGCGGCGACGGAGGGGACCTCGTCGAACCGGTCGAAGCCCGACTCGACCGTGGCGTGGACCCGGCCGCCGTAGGCCAGTGCGTCGTTGGTCCGTGCCATCGCGGCCTCGTCGTCGGCGGCCACGGGTGCCACCGGGGCCGAGCCGGCGACCGACAGGACGTCGACGGGGTCGTAGCCCAGTTCCGAGAGCCGGAAGACGGCGAGTTCGGCCGCCCGCGCGGCCAGCGCGACGCTGCCCGTGACGCTGGCCGTCGAGAACGTCGGGAGGAAAACGCTCGAGGTCGGCACGCCGGCCATCTCGGCGATATGTTCGGCGACAGCCTCGCCCGGCAGCTCGTCGCTCTCGACGGCGAGCACGGCGAACTCGGCGGCGTCCCGGTAGCCGACCCGCTGGAACTCCTCTTCCTCGGCGACCAGCGCCCGGGCCGGGCCGCTGCCGAGGCCCTCGAAGCCGTCGACCGACAGCTCCCACCCGGCCTTCTGGGCGCACAGAAGCGCGACCGCCGGGTGGTCCGTGGTGGTCTCGACGTGGGAAAGCGGCGCCCCGGCGACGTCGTGGACGCCGGTCTGGACGGTCGCCAGCCCGCCGGTCTGGATCTCGGCGAGAAGCAAGCCCGCCTCGATGCCGCCGACCGCCTCGACGCCGACGTCCAGCACGACCGCACCGTTGTCGAGTTCCTGAACCTCGATGGCCAGCTCGTCCGCGAAGTCGATGGCCTCGTCGACCAGTTCGACGGCCATCCGGTTGAGACTCTCCATGTGGCTCCGTGCGGCTGTACGGCGGATAAGGGTTCCTGCCCGCCTGGCCCGACCGAGGGCACCGGGCGGCCGTCGGCCGGGTCGACCGACGCCTATTTTGGGCCGCCGACCCAGCCCGGGTACATGAGCTTGAAGCGCGCCGTCGCGGCCCCGTTCCGGGCGGCGGGGAGCCGCGAGATGGGCGAGAGCGCGTTCGTCGTCGCGCTCTCGCTCGACCGGGACTGGTTCTCGCCGGACCAGGCCACGCGGCTCGTCGACGTCGCCGGGAGCGAGGGGCTGCTGGACCGCGGGGACGAGACGGTCCGTGCGCGGTTCGACCCGACCGCGGTCGACGTCCCGGAGGGGTTCGAGCCGGGCGAGTCGATCCTGCAGGCGCGCTCGACGTTCGAGCGGGTGCTGGACGACCTCGTGGCGGCCGGCCACGACAAACAGGAGGCCGTCGCCGCCGTCAACCGGCTGCAGTCCGAGGTCGCCGTCTCGGTCGAGGCCGCGGCCGTCCTGTACGCCCACGACGAGGGGATCGACGTTCAGGGCCACGTCGCCGACGCCTTGGGGGAGGGCTGAATGGTCGAGGAGGTCGTCGCGGACGGCGAACGGATCGCGCGCCTGCTCTCCTCGGAGGTCCACGGCCACGAGCGCGGCGCGCTGGGGCGATTCGACGTCGTCGACGCCGCCGAGAGCGTCGAGCCCACCGAGGCAGGGACGTATGCCTACGCCATCGGGTCGGACGACGACCGCCGGGTCGCCGACGTGACCGTCCACCCCGATCGGTGTCGCGTCGAGGTCCGGGCGGCCGTCGAGGCCGCCGCAGCGGCCGGCCAGCAGCAGGGGCTCCGCGTCAGGGCGACGGCCACCAAGCCACCGCGGACGCTGGTGTTCGTCGAGAACGGCGCCCAGGTCAAGCCCGCCCTACGCGTCCTCCGCGCGGTCGGCGAGGCCCTCGATGACGCCGGGTAGGGTGGCCAGCGCCGAGCGCTCGATGGTGTCGGCGGCCAGCGGGCTGGCGTCGGGGCCGCCGTCGTAGCGGACCTGGACGGGGACCATGCCGGCCGTCGCGGCACCCTCGACGTCCCGGGCCGGGTCGTCCCCGACGTAGACGACGGCCTCCGGCGGGACGCCGAGGGCGTCTGCGAGCCCGCGAAAGCTCCCGGGCGCCGGCTTCGGGGCGTCGATGCCGCCGCTGACGACGACCGCGTCGAAGGCGTCCGTCCACCCGAGACGACCGACCTTCTCCCGCTGGGTCCGCCCCGGCCCGTCCGTCAACAGCCCCAGCCGGTACCGGTCGGAGAGCGTCTCGAAGACCGACCCGGCGGCGTCGACCGGTTCGAGAGCCGCTGTGTTCCCGGTGGGCCTCGAGGTACTCCCCGCGGTCGAAGGTCAGCGCGACGCCGGCGTGCTCGGCCGCCGATCGTAGTAACGTCTCGCGGTCCCGCCGGGTCACCGCGAGCGTGTCGTCCAGGTCGAACGCGACCGCGCCGTACACGGCCGCTGGTTGGGCCCTCCGGGGTATAGCTCCTCCGGGCAGTGTTCAAATACGGATGCCCTTTGTCAGACAGCTCGACTCACCGGGCTCAGGGCTTCAGTCTACCCCTCGGAGACCCATATGGGGCAGGACTCCGCAAGGGGCCGGCTTCTCGGGGAAGGACGGCGACGGTGAGCCGAGCGACGCGAGGCGAACGTCGCTGGACGAGCGGCGCGAGTCCAGCGGAACAAGCACTGCAGCGAACGACGTGAGCGAAGCGCGCAGCGAGCGGGCAGCCCGACCGCAGGGAGGGCCGCCGGACGGGCGAACGGTGAACGCAGTGAGCCGTGAGCCGCCCGACCCGAGAAGCCGGGGGCTTGCGTCAACCGGAGTACTACTCCAAATGTTAATTGAACACTGCCCTCCTCCGCACCGGCACCGTTTTGGTGGGAGGCCGCCCATGCCCGACGATGGGTTTCTTCGAGGACCTCGGTGCGCAGATTGCGGCGACCGACAGCGTCGTCTCCGTCGGACTCGACCCGGACCACCGGCGGCTCCCCGCGTTCCTCGACGGTGAGCTCCCGCGCTGGCAGTTCAACCGCCGCGTCATCGACGCGACCCACGAGCACGCCGCCTGCGTCAAGCCGAACGCCGCCTTCTACGAGGACCCCGACGGCTGGCGGGCGCTCCGGGAGACGGTCGCGTACGCCCACGGGAAGGGCCTGCCGGTGGTCCTCGACGGAAAGCGCGGCGACGTCGGGCACACGGCCCGTCGGTACGCCGACCTGCTTGCCGACGAGGGCCTCGGCGCCGACGCGATGACCGTCTCCCCCTACCTCGGCCGGGACGCACTCGAGCCGTACCTCTCGATGCCCGGGAAGGGCCTCTTCGTGCTCTGCCGCACGTCTAATCCCGGCGGCGCCGACTTTCAGGACCTCGAGGTCGGCAACGGGAAGCCGCTCTACGAGTTCGTCGCCCAGCGCGCCGCGGAATGGAACGATGACGACGTCGGCCTCGTCGTCGGCGCGACGGCGCCCGCGGAACTCGAGGCCGTCCGGGACCTCGTCGACGTGCCGTTCCTCGTCCCGGGCGTCGGCGCGCAGGGCGGGGACGCCGAAGCCGCCGTCGAGTACGGCCTCGCGGACGGCGTCGGCCTCGTCAACTCCTCGCGCGGCATCATCTTCGCCGGCGAGGGGGCCGAGACAGAGGACGAGCGGCGAGGGGGCCGAGACCGCCGAGGAGTACTTCAGCGCGGTCGGGAACGCTGCAAAGCGGTTGAAACGACGGTTGAACCAGTATCGGTAAGGCGCGACGGGGCGAGCATCCGCGAGGCGGGAAGCGACCGGGATCAGAGTCGATACTCGTCGACGCCGTCGGGGTAGTCCCGTTCGCCGGCCCCGTCGTCCGGCGTCCCGCCGAGTTCCGCGAGACAGTCCGTGCAGTAGCCGGTCTCGGTGTCGTAGTGCTTCGCACACACCACGCGCCCGCAACGGTCGCAGCTGTCGGCGACGGCCGAGGCCTCACAGACCTCACACAGCCCCGCGACGCTCATACCGGGCGTTGTGTCCGCAGCCTGATAAAGCCGGAGGCTTACGTGGACGCGGCCCCTACGACATGCGTGGACGGAGAACGGCTCGTGGGTGGACTGGCGTTCGTGTTCGCGGCGATGACCGGGACGGTTATCCTGGTCGCCGTCGCCGCCGTCGAGCCGGTGCTCTTCGTCGTCGCGGTCCCGCTCGCGGCGGCCACCGGCGCGTTCTGGTACCGGTCGTCGGGGCGGCTCCGGGAGCGGGCCGCCCGGGCGGGTGCGCGGACCCATGGTGCGGGCCTGGACGCCGGGCGCGGCGGGGGATTCAACACCGGGGCGCGACGGGAAGCCGGTCGTCATCGGAACCGACGACAGCGGGAGCGCCGGGACCGCGCGGGCCGGGCGAGCGGCGCCACAAGCGACGTCTCGCGGGCCGAGGCCTACCGACGCTTGGGCCTCGAGCCGCACGCCGACGAGGCGGCCGTGCGTGCGGCCTATCGGCGGACGGTCAAGGACGTCCATCCGGACCGCGGCGGCGACGAGGCCGAGTTCCGGCGGGTGACCGAGGCCTACGAGCGGCTGGTCGAGTGACGCCCGGGGGTAGCCACCGGGCCCTCGCGGCGAGCCCGGCGGCGCTGCCGGGACACCTGGTTTTATTGTCGCCGCGGGCAACCGGCGCTCCGTGAGCGAACTGCTCGACGACGCGGAGATCGACGCCCGGCTGCCGGACGGCTGGACGCGCGAGGGCGAAGAGATCGTCCGCACCTTCGAGTTCGATAGCTACCTGGAGGGCGTCGGCTTTGCCGCTGCCGCCGGCGGCGTCGCCCAGGATGCGTTCCACCACCCCGAGATGACGATCGGCTGGCGGGAGGTCGAGGTCCGGCTGACGACCCACGACGCCGGCGGGATCACGGACAACGACACCGACCTCGCGGCCCGGTTCAACGGCCTCCTGGATTGACCGGTCTCCGGCCCGGTCAGTCCTCCCGGGCTACGCGGATGGAGCTGCCGAGGTACTTCGAAAGCGCCGCGTCGACCGAGTCGGCCCTGAACGCCGCGAGGTCCTCGCGGATCGCCGCCCGGAGGGCATCGAGGTACGCCTCGTCGGTCCGCAGTTCGCTGAACGCGACGGACTCGACGGGAACGCCGAGGGCCTCCTCGGTGACCTCCCGGAGGTACGGCTCGTCGCCGACCGCCCCACGCCAGAGGTTGTCCCGGAAGAACCGCTACCCGTCCTCGCCGGGCGGCGCCGCCCGTCGAGACAGCATCGTCTCGAAGGTCTCGGGGTCGACGTCCACGTCCGACGGCGCCGGGGCCAGGCGGAACCGCACCCTGAACACGTAACGGGCGTCACCGGCTTCGGGGTCGTCCATGGCGGCCCGTCTCCTCGACCGGTGAAAAGTCCGGGGCAAACGCTTCCATCACCGGCGCGGCGGCCCTCATCGCCCGGAAGACACTTATCACGCGACACCCAATCGCGTCGCCCATGCCCCCACCGGCGTACGACCACTACGCCTTCGACCTGGACGGGACACTGGTCGACGTCGAACCCGCCTACGTCCACGACGTCTTCGATCGGGTCGGCGACCGCCTGGGCTACGGCTTCACCGCTGAGCAGGCTGAGGCCCTCTGGCACGGCCTCGGCGGCTTCCGCGACGACCAGCTCGCCGCGTGGGGCCTCGACCGGGACGCCTTCTGGCGGGCGTTCCACGCCGAGGAGGACGGCCGGGCCCGCGCCGACGTGACCTTCCTCCACGACGATGCCGCCGCCGTCGGCGACATCCAGGCCCCGACGATGCTCGTGACCCACTGCCAGCGGCACCTCACGGACCCGGTGTTGGACCACCTCGACATCCGGGACTGGTTCGACGCCGTCGTCTGCTGCACCGAGGAGACCGGCTGGAAGCCGAACCCCGACCCGGTCCACATGGCGCTCCGGGAAGCCGGGGCCGACGGCGGGTCCGGGGTGCTCGTCGGGGACGGCCCCCAGGACATCGGCGCCGCCTGGAACGCCGGCCTGGACGGCGCCCACGTCGAGCGCCACGGCCACGACCGGCGGGGGATGTGCGTGGTTGGCGACCACCGCCTCGAGCGGGTCGACGAACTGGTCACGTCGTAGCCTACGTCGTCCGTCAACGGTACCCCACAACCCGGCCGGGACGCCGACCGTCGCGACACGCCATCGAGCCGACCGGCGGCAGCGGGGCCGGCGGCCGTCGAAATGTGGTCACGACCGACGTTTGGAAGTCGTTGTCACAACCGTTTTTACCGGCGAGCGGCCGCATATAAAGGCCCCGGCCCGACATCGAGCGCTGAGTCGGTCTGGTCCCCGGCGGCTGCCGGCGCCGAGAGGACCCCGACGACCGAGACCGCGGGACGGCGTCGGGGCGGTCGGGCCGGCGGCCGACGTTTGGAAGTCGTTGTCACAACCGTTTTTACCGGCGAGCGACCGCATATAAAGGCCCTGGCGCGATATCGAGCGGTGAGTCGAGCAGGTCCCCGTTGGCTGCCGGCGGTAGGAGATTGAAACCGACACGTCGAACGTGACGGCCCGGTATGAATCTAGTCGGCAGTACGAGCCCCCGACGTGGCCAGGTGGGTCTGGCCGGGCCGTCCTCACCCGGAGTCGATAGCGGCCGCGGCGGCGTCGACCACCCGACCGAGGAAGAGAACGGCGTCGGTCGGACGGTCCCGGACGCAGAAGAGGAAGGGCCGGTCGGCGACGAACGTCGGCGGGGCGGATACCACCTCACCGATGCTGCCAGTCGCGGCCGCGGCCTCGGTCCCGGTCTCGTCGACGGCCACGTACGTGTCGTGGAACACGTGGGAGATGTACAGCTGGAGGTCGGTCCCTTCGGCTACCACACCGTCGAAGTCCGCGGCCACTTCGTCGAAGGCCGACACCATGCCGAGTTCACGGAGCGGGCGGTTGAGCCTCGTGCCCGTCTCGAACTCGAACCTGGGGATCCGCACCACCGTCTCCCGCTCGCC
>PXQY01000082.1 GCA_003021745.1 Halobacteriales archaeon QH_7_69_31 | reverse complement strand
CGCGCGCGCCGTCGGTCGCTGCCGCGTCGGCGTCGAGCGGATCCTCCAGTGGCTCTCCGAGGCGGGCGAGCACACTCGACGGGACACCCTCGGGCGCCGCGACGCCGTCCACGCCGGCGGGCCTGGCCGCCCGGAGGGTCTGCTGGGAGACGGTCGTCGCCTCGACCTGGGTCCGTGTCACCGGGTGGGCCTTGTACTCGTTGTTAACGTACAGCTCCTGCTGGTCGGTGAGGCGGTCGGGCTCCTCGCCAGTGGCCTGCTGTTCGGCGAGTTCCGCGGGGGTGATGACGCCGTTGTTCCCGGGCGGGAAGACGTCCCGGGCGGTGGCCGTCCAGGTCGCCTCGTCGTCGGACTGCCAGCCGTCGGCGTCCAGCACCTGGTTGTAGGAGGCACGGTTCCGCATGTCCATCTCGGTCCGCTGGGCGGCCCCGAGCGAGAGAAAGCGGCTCTTGTGGGTCGGCTCGAGCCACTCTGAGGGGTCGTCGGTCTCGAACCGTTCCGACAGGGCGTCGGCGGTCTCGGCGAGCGCCTCGCGGATCAGCTCGTCCCGCCGGCCGTCGAACCAGTCGTAGTCGGTGTCGCCGCGGAGCGCGTCGATGAACGTCACGTCGTCGCCGACCGTGCCGTGCGGCGCCGCGTGCCGCGAGACCGAGACCTCCCAGTCGATGCCCGGGCCGGGCTCGCCCGGCGGGGTCGTGACGTCGAACACCACCCTGTTGAGGCGGTCCCGTACCTCGTCGTAGATGGCGTGGCCGGGCTGGTCGTACCGGTCGTCGTCGCCGTCGGTGTAGGGGATCTCGCCGTCATCGTCGTCGTACCAGTCCGTGTCGGCGTCGGCCCACGCCTGGAGGTGCTCGCCCATCGCCCGGATCTGCGGGTCGTCGGATTCCCGGGCGGCGTCGGCGAAGAACGGCGCGGAGGCGTAGGCGGCGGCGTCGTGGAGCGCCGCGCGATGGATGATCTCGGCCATGTCGGGGGGGGCGAGCGCGTCGGTCGCGGACTCGGGGGGCCGTCCGACCGACTGTGGCGGCTGGCCGGCGGCCTCGCGTGGCCGGCCGCGCTCGTCGTCGAGGCCGGCGGTCTCCCGGAGGATGCGGTCGAGCTGGTCCACCCGGTGGATCGAGCCCCAGTTCTGCTCGTTGTCGCTGGCTCCCCAGTCTGGCGCCGGGCCGTTGTTCCACTGGACGACGTAACCCCGTTCGGGGTTCCGGGCCCAGGTGCCGAGGCCCAGCCCCACCGACGTCCCGGTCCAGGAGTGGTTCTCCGAGTTCCGCGGGAAGCGGTAATCGGCGCGGTCCTGTCGGTCGGGGACCTTGCCGGTGTGGTAGTAGGCGATGTCGCCCGAGTCGCTGATGACGTGGAAGTTGAACGTGAAGGGGAACTCCCGGAGGGTGTCCTCGTAGTCGTCGAGGTCGTCGGCGCCGGCGAGTTCGGCCCACAGGAACGCGCCCTTGACCTCGTCGTTGCGGGTTGTCGTCCGCTGGCACCAGGCGACGCGTTCCTCCGGGTTCCAGGCGACGACGGGCATCGTGTCGCCCTCTTCCTTGACGTGGGCGACCTCCTGCTCGACGACGCGCGTCCGGGGGTTGCCGCCGAGCGCTGGCGGAACGGGGTTGGCGACGTGGCGCTCGATCCGGGTGTCCATCCGGTGCCACTCGCCCTCCCACCGGTAGCGGTGGCGGTCCTCGGGGTCGAGCTCGACCGCGATGGTGTCGATCATGTCGTCGCGGCCGGAGGTGACCGTCCAGCCGAGGCCGTCGCCCTCGTCGCCACCGTTCGTCCGGCCGATCACGAGGGCCGGCGCGGCGGTGACGCCGATGCCGGCCATGTCGTAGCCGGCGCCGTGCAGGCCGCACTTGTACGGGACGGGCGGCTTGAAGTAGCCCATCTGCGGGCCGCCGCCGAGCATCGGTTCGCCGCTCTCGGTCAGGTCGCCGGCGACGATGGCGGCGTTGCTGCCCCACTTGAACCCGGCCATGACGCCCTGGCCCTCCCTGAGCCCGGCGGTGACGTCGTCGGGCACCGTGACGTCCCGTTCGATGCCCCACGGTTCGATCGCCCCGGGATCGGCCGCCTCGACGAACCGCCGCTGTTCGGCGGGGAGGTCGTGCCACGACTCGGGGACGGTCTCGCCGCCGTCGACGTCGACGTCGGCGTCGGTGAGGGAGGTGTAGTGGTCGTCGGTCGTCTCCAGCCAGTTGAGGTCCGCGTAGGCGTCGAAGGCGGCCTCCCAGGAGCCGAGGTTCTGCCGCATCCGGTACAGCGTCTGCGCGTTCGACAGCTCCGCGCCGCCCGAGACGCCGAAGAAGCCGATGAGGTAGTTGACCGCGGCGACGGTGTCCTGGGGCTGCCAGGGTTCGGGGGCGTGGCCGAGCGCCCCGAACTCGGCGGGGAGTTCGCCGGTGGCGGCCATCTCGACCATCCGGCGGTTCACGCCGTCGGCGTACCCGCGGATGAGGTCCTTGAACGTCGGGGGCGCCGTCTCCCACTGCCGGTCGATCTGCTCTTCCGAATACAAGTCCCGCCGCACCTGGATGTCGCTCGGGATCTGCCCCGGGCCGAGCAGTTTGGCGCTGTCGCCCCGCCCGATGTGGCGGATGACGTCCATCTGGAACAGCCGGTCGCCGGCCTGGGCGTAGCCGTTGCCGTAGCCCAGGCCGTACACCGAGTCGGCGTAGACGTGCGGTTCGTGGTACTCGTTGCGGAGTATCTCGATCTCCTCGCCGGTCGTCCGGGCGGTGACCGTCTCGGCGGCCGCAATGGCGCCGCCGGCGGCCAGCCCCGCGGCACCGCCGAGGCCCGAAAGGAAGCTGCGTCGGTCCATGTGGCGCAGTTCGGGCGATGGACCGATAGGTGAACCGCCGTCTATCGGGGGTGGTTTATAACCCGTCCGCGCGACGGACGACCGACTCGATGTCGAACGGTCTACGGGCGAGCGACAGGCCTCGTGACGTATGCCAGCCGACAGTCACTGGCTGATACGCCGCACAGGGCTGCGAATGACCCCGGGGACCGCAGCCGCCGCCACCGCCGGACTCGCGGCCGGCGACGGCAGCGACCGGGTCCGGGTCAACTTCGGTTACGACGGTCCGAACGGCGAGCGGGCCGCCCGCCGGCGCGCCGACGCAGTTCACCACTAGTTCGCCCTTGACGTCCTCACCGTCGGTGGTGAGCCCGACCCCGGACGCGGACAGCAGTTTCACGCATGCAGCGTCGCGGTCATCCAGACGCCGACGAGCGCCGGCCACCGTCCGCGACACCGCCGGGAACTCCAGCGAGGACGCCGCCGCCGTGACCGAGAACGGTCGCTGACGGCGCCGGTCGGCAGTCGGCACCCTTTTGCGGCGGCCACGCCTCCGTCGGGGTATGACCGACAACCCGACCGTCACCCTGGAGACGACCCACGGCGACGTCACCGCCGAACTGTTCGCCGAGCGCGCCTCGCGGACCGTCGAGAACTTCCTCGGGCTCGCCGAGCACGACCCGGCCGCCGACGCCGACCCGGCGCCCGACACCACCACCTGGGAGGACCCCGAGACGGGCGAGATCCGCGGCGACTCGCTGTACGAGGGGACGGAGTTCCACCGCGTCATCGAGGACTTCATGGTCCAGGGCGGCGACCCGACCGGCACCGGCCGCGGGGGCCCGGGCTACGAGTTCGACGACGAGTTCCACGACGAGCTGACCCACGACGGCCCCGGCGTCCTCTCGATGGCCAACTCGGGGCCCGACACGAACGGCAGCCAGTTCTTCGTCACGCTCGACGCCCAGCCGCACCTCGACGACCGCCACGCGGTCTTCGGCGAGGTACACGACGGGATGGACGTCGTCCGGGAGATCGGCAGCTTGCCGACGGACCAGAACGATGCGCCCCGCGAGGAGGCCGCCATCGAGTCCGTCGCGATCGAGCGGTAGGGACTTCAGGACGCTCCCCGGTCGAGCGGTTCGAGAGGGTCTCGACCGAACGTGGCTGTATGTCGAGGACAGCCTACCGGATCGTCGCAGGTGACGAGTCGGGCGTCCACGACGAGCCGCACGTAGACGGCCGGCGACTTACCGTCCGGTTCGTCCGCGACCGGGTCGACGGACGGGGCTTCGACCCGGGAACGGTCGATTCTCGCCACGACCTCGACGTCGCCGACGTCTACCAAGTGCTGGCGTACTACCACGATCACACGGAAGAGGTGGCCGAGGCCGAGCGCCGGCGCCGTGAGACCGTCGCGCGGCACGAAGCCGACATGGTCGCGCCGGGAGATGTCGGACAATAGCTTCCGGATTCTCGCCGATGAGAACGTAGAGCGCAAGGCCGCGCGGTATCAGTCGAGGGGATCGAGTGACCCATAGAGTTCCTGGTTCTGAATGTGGGTACAGAACTGTGCACAGAGTCGACAGCAGTCGGCGGCATCGGTGAACGTCCGGACGCTGGCATCCCAGCGTGCGTGGACTGCCCCGAGCATCGCACTTCGAACCGATGGTTCGGCCGCGACCATAATCCGTCGTGCGCGCTCTGGTGGTGTCGCGTCGGCTGCCGGCCCCTGCATTCCAGCTGTCGACAGGAGATCTTCGAGGACGCT
>PXQY01000081.1:5042-21647 GCA_003021745.1 Halobacteriales archaeon QH_7_69_31 | reverse complement strand
GTGACCACCTCCTTTACGAGTTCGACGACGATCCAGATGATGACGAGCACCAGGATGATCTTCAGCAGGTCCTCGACGTCCATGTCGCCCCTGTCGGGGAGCATGACCGGGGGGGGGACGCGGGAGCGCAAAAAACGCTGGGGCCGAGTCGGCGGGGAGCGAAACCGCTTTGCGGCCGCGCCGCGCAGCGGGAGCCGATGCGACGGACGCTCGCGGCCGTGGTCGCGCTGACCCTTCTGTCCGGGCCGGCGGTCGGCGTCGCCAGCGCCGCCCACGAGGAACCGGACCGCACGGTCGTCGGCTTCGAACTCGACCCCCGCGGCTCGGCGACCGTCTACCACACGACCGCCTTCGACCTCTCGAACGACGAGGAGCAGGCGACCTACCGGCGCTACGCCGACAACGAGAGCCGCCGGGCCGCGTTCCGGGACGAGGTTGTCGCCGACCTCCGGGCCGCCGCGGAGAACGGCTCCGCGGCGACCGGCTACGACATGACGATCCGGAACGCGACCGTCCGGACCCACGAGGCCGAGGGTTTCGGCCGGGTCGTGGTGCGGGTCGACTGGCACGCGCTGGCGTACTACGACGAGCGGCGGGTGATCGTCTTCGAGCCGTTCCGCGCGGGCTACCGGCCGGACCGCGACGTCGCGATCCACGGCCCGGAGGGGTACCGCCGCAACCGGACCGCCCCACAGCCCATCCGGGCCCGCCGGAACAGCATCCTCATCAGCACGCGGACCTCGGACCTCTCGAACTTCTTTGCCGAGTTCGTCGACCCGGACGCGGCGACGCCGACGGCTACGGCGACGCCGACGGCCACGACGACGGCGACACCACCGGGCGACGGGGGCGCCGGTGACGCCGGCGTGGCGCTCCGGGCGGTCGTGCTCGCGCTGCTCCCGGCCGCGCTGTTCGTGGCGGCAATGGGACGGGATTGACGGTGCCGACCCGGAAGGGTTTAATACCGCCGTCGAAGTAGGGGGATACATGACGGAAGCCCGCCGGTCCGGAACGTGTGATTCCACCGGCGGGTCCGCCCTTCTCCCGCGACCGCGACGACCGGGCCGCTAGGCCCGCACAGACCCACCCACACCGTCGCGTTCGCCCAGTTTCCAACGACGACCGTCCGGCCGACGGTCCCGATACACCCACCGATCGATGACAGACACCGACCGCATCGCGCTCGCCTTCTCCGGGGGGCTCGACACGACCGTCTGCGTTCCGATGCTCGAAGAGGAGTACGGCTACGACGAGGTGGTCGGCGTCACCGTCGACGTCGGCCAGCCGGCGGCGGAGTTCGCCGAGGCCGAGGCGACGGCGGCGGCGCTGGACCTCCAGCACCACGTCGTCGACGGCAAGGCCGAGTTCGCCGAACTCTGCTTCGACGCCGTCCGCGCGAACGCCGCCTACCAGGGCTATCCCCTCGGGACGGCGCTCGCCCGACCCGTCATCGCCTCGGCCATCCTCGAGGTCGCCCAGCGCGAGGACTGTGCGGGCCTGGCGCACGGCTGCACCGGCAAGGGCAACGACCAGCTCCGGTTCGAGGCCGTCTGGCGCGACGCCGACATGGCGGTCGTCGCGCCGATCCGCGAACTCGGCCTCACCCGGACGTACGAACAGGAGTACGCCGCCGAGCGGGACCTCCCGGTCTCCGGCGGGAAGGAGGGCACCTACAGCATCGACACGAACCTCTGGAGCCGCTCCATCGAGGGCTCCGAACTCGAGGACCCGAGCCACGTGCCCGGCGAGGACATCTACGAGTGGACCACCGCGCCCGGCGAGGCGACCCGCGAACTCGCGGTCGGCTTCGAGAACGGCTACCCCGTCAGTCTCGACGGGCAGGAGATGGAGCCGGTCGCCTTCGTCGAGGAGCTCAACGACGTGGCCGGCGGCTACGGCGTCGGCCGGTCAGACATCATGGAGGACCGCATGCTCGGGCTGAAGGTCCGGGAGAACTACGAGCACCCCGCGGCGACGGTGCTGTTGTCCGCCCACCGGGCGCTGGAGGACCTCGTGCTCACGAGGGAGGAGCGCGCGTTCAAGCGGCGCGTCGACCACGAGTGGGCCGAGAAGGGCTACCAGGGGCTCGTGGACGCGCCGCTGGTCCGGGCGCTGGAGGCGTTCGTCGAGACGACCCAGACCCGCGTCACCGGCACCGTCACGGTCCGGCTCGAGGGCGGGCAGGCCCGGCCGGTGGGCCGGGACTCGCCGTACGCCGTCTACGAGGCCGAGGCCTCCTCGTTCGACACGGAGGCCGTGACCGGCGACGTCGAGCAGGCCGACGCCACCGGCGTCGCGAAGTACCACGGCTTCCAGGAGCGGCTCGCAAACAGCATCATCGACGGCCAGGAGTGACACCATGACCGGAGAGGACAACGACGAGGCGGGCGAGTCCCTGACCGGAGACGGGTCCGGGAGCGGCGAAGCCGACGACCCCGATGACGTCGTCCGTCGCGACCGCTTCAGCGGCGGTCCCGCCCGCGGGTTCCTATCGAGTCTCGCGGCCGACGAGCGCCTCTTCGCCGCCGACCTCGCGGTCGACCGCGCCCACGTCGTGATGCTCGCCGAGCAGGGCATCGTCGACGACGCCGACGCAGCCGCCATCCTCGAAGCGCTCGCCGACGTCGAGGCGGCCGGCCACGGCGCGTTGCCCGACGGCGAGGACGTCCACGCCGCCATCGAGACGGCCGTCGTCGACCGCGTCGGGGCGGCGGGCGGCCGGATGCACACCGCCCGCTCGCGGAACGACGAGGTCGCCGCCTGCCTCCGGTACCGGCTCCGCGAGGACGTCCTCGACCTCGTCGAGGCGACCGTCGCCGCCCGCGAGGTGCTCGTCGACGTCGCGGCCGACCACGTCGAGACGGTGATGCCCGGCTTGACGCACCTCCAGCCCGCCCAGCCCACGACGCTCGCCCACTACCTGTCGTCCTACGAGTCCGCGCTGGCCCGCGACACCGAGCGTCTCCTGGACGCCTACGGGCGCCTGAACCGGTCGCCGCTCGGCGCGGCGGCCTTCGCGGGGACCCCATTCGACGTCGACCGCGAGCGCACCGCGGAACTGCTGGGGTTCGACGGCCTCGTGGCGAACGCGATGGACGCCGCCTCCACGCGGGACTTCCTCGTGGAGACGACCGCCGCCGCCGCGGCGCTCGCCACGACGCTGTCCGGGCTGGCCGCGGACCTGGTCATCTACGCCCACCGGGGCTTCGTCGACCTGGACGACGACTACGCCTCCACATCGTCGGTCATGCCCCAGAAGAAGAACCCGGACGCGATGGAGCTGGTTCGCGGGACGGCCGGCGACGCCGCGGCGGGTCTGAACGGGCTCCTGTCGACGCTGAAGGGGCTGCCCCGGGCTTACAACCGCGACCTGCAGCGTGCCCACCCGCACGCGTTCGACGCCGTCGACGCGGTCGTCGAGGCGACTGAGGTCGCCGCCGGCGCCATCGCGACCGCCGACTGGCAGGCCGATACGCTCGCGGCGGCCGCCGAGGAGGGGTTCGCGACCGCGACCGGGGTCGCGGACCGCCTCGCGATGGCGGGGGTGCCGTTCCGGACCGCCCACGAGGTGGTCGCCCGGGCCGCGGAGCAGGGCGCCGACTACGCGGCCGTCGAAGCGGCGGCTGAGGAGGTACTCGAGGAGCCGCTGTCGACGTACGTGGACCGGGCGGCCGTCGAGGCGGCACTCGACCCCGAGGAGAGCGTCGCGTCCCGCGATTCGGTCGGCGGCCCGGCGCCCGCAGCCGTCGACCTGGACCGGGAGGTGGCCTCGTATGTGTGACTCAGGGCCGGTGACGGGGCTCGCTGGTGGGCCACCAGGGCCGCGGTCTGGGCGGCTGGGGCCCGGACCTGCGGTGGCCCCGTCGGGACCGCGACCGCCGTCCCCGCCCGGGGACGTACTACCAGTATACTGATACCAAGTTCAGTGTGGGCGGTGATAGAGCACTCTCGTGCCGATAGAGCGGAGTATCGGTCGTTACTTTAATCTGATAGGTCCGAAGGAGTTAAGTGCGTCCCGGGGCGAGTACGGGGTACCATGACGGACTGTCCGGAGTGCGGGGCCGACCTGGACCTGCACGACGACCTGGAAATCGGAGAGATCGTCGACTGTGCGACCTGCGGCGCCGAACTCGAGGTCGTGGGCGTCGATCCCCTCGCCATCGACGTGGCGCCCGAACTCGAGGAGGACTGGGGTGAGTAGGGCGATGGACGTCGGCGCGGGCCACCGGTCGGCCGCCACGGGCGAGGGACGGACATGGACGTAGGCATCTGCTACTCCCGCATCCGCCGCGACGAGAAGCTGTTGCTCTCGGAGCTGCGGGACCGCGGCCACGACGTCACCAAGATCGACGTCCGCAAGGAGCGGTTCAGCGTCCAGGACCCGCCGTCGACCTTCGACGACCTCGACATCGTCGTCGACCGGTGTCTCGCGACCAGCCGGTCGCGGTACCTCACCCGGTTCGTCGACGCCTACGACGTCCCCGTGGTCAACGACCCCGAGACGGCGGCCGTCTGTGCGGACAAGGCCCACAACAGCCTGGTGCTCGCCGAGGCGGGCGTCCCGACGCCCGCCACCGAGGTCGCGTTCACCAAGGAGTCGGCGCTGTCGACCATCGAGTCGTTCGGCTACCCCTGCGTGCTCAAGCCGGTCGTCGGCTCGTGGGGGCGGCTGATGGCGAAGATCGACTCCCGCTCGGCGGCGGAGGCCATCCTCGAGCACAAGGAGACGCTCGGCCACTACGAGCACAAGCTGTTCTACGTCCAGGAGTTCGTCGAGAAGCCGGGCCGGGACATCCGCGTCGTGACCACCGACGGCGACCCCATCGCGGGGATGGCCCGCTCGTCGGAGCACTGGCTGACGAACGCCGCCCAGGGCGCCGAGACCGAGGCGATCAAGATCGCCCCCGACGTGGCCGACCTCGTCGAGCGCGCCTCCAACGCGGTCGGCGGCGGGCTGCTCGGCGTCGACCTGATGGAGGTCGGCGGCGCCGGATCCGGCGAGTACACCGTCCACGAGGTCAACCACACCGTCGAGTTCAAGGCGCTCGACGAGGTGACCGACGTGGACGTCCCCGCCGCCGTCGTCGACTGGCTCGAGGCGACGGTTGGGGGCGTCGAGGTGACCCCATGACTGCCCGGGCGGGCACGGGAGCCGAGGTGAGCGCATGACTGCCCGGGTGGGCAGGGGAGCCGGGGTGACCCCATGACTGCCCGGGTGGGCACAAGAGCCGAGGTGAACGCATGACGACGGCGAGCGTCGTCGGCGGCAGCGGCTTCACCGGCGGCGAACTGCTCCGCTTGCTCTCCGGCCACCCGGAGTTCGACGTCGTCCAGGCGACCAGCCGCAGCTACGAGAACAAGACCGTCGGGTCGGTCCACCCGAACCTCCGCGGGATGGGGCTCCGCTTTTCGGACCCGGCCGACCTCGAATCGGTCGACGTGCTGTTCTCGTGTGCCCCCCACGGCGTCTCGATGGAGCACGTCGACGCCTACCGGGAGGCCGCCGACACCGTCGTCGACCTGAGCGCCGACTTCCGGCTCGAGTCCGAGGCGCAGTACGACGAGTGGTACGACGGCCACGACCGCCCCGACCTCCTCGCCGACTCGGAGTACGCCCTGCCCGAGGTGAACCGCGAGAACCTGCCGGGCGCGGACCTCATCGCCGCCGGCGGCTGCAACGCCACGGCGGCCATCCTCGGGCTGGCCCCGCTGTTCGACCACGACGTTCTCACCGGTGCGGGACGGATCGTCGTCGACCTCAAGGTCGGGTCCTCGGAGGGCGGCGCCGGCGGCGGCGCGGCCTCCAGCCATCCCGAGCGCTCGGGCGTCGTGCGGCCCTACGCGCCGACCGGTCACCGCCACGAGGCCGAGATCGAGCAGTTCCTCGGCACCGGCGTGTCCGTGACCGCCCACGCGGTCGACATGATCCGCGGCGCGTCGGCGACCTGCCACGTCTACCCCGAACAGCCGGTCTCGACGGGCGACCTCTGGGAGGCGTTCCGCGGGAGCTACGAGGACGAGCCGTTCGTCCGCCTGGTGGCCGGCGGCTCGGGCGTCTACCGCTACCCCGAGCCGAAGGCGGTCGCCGGGTCGAACGACGCCGAGGTCGGCTTCGAACTCGACCCCGGAAACCGCCGCGTCGTCGTCTTTTCGGCCATCGACAACATGATGAAGGGGTCGGCCGGGCAGGCCGTCCACGCCGCGAACGTCGCCTTGGGCTTCGAGGAGACCGCGGGCCTCGAGTTCCCCGGGCTCCACCCCGTGGGGGCGCCGTAGATGGCCGACGGCGAGGTGGCTGCCCCGGTCGTCGTCAAGGTCGGCGGCGCCAGCGCCGTCGACCCCGGGGGCGCGCTGGCGGACGTCGCCGCACTGGTCGGGGACGGAACGGACGTCGTCGTCGTCCACGGCGGCTCGACGGCCGTCGACGACGCCCTCGAGCGGATGGGCATCGAACCGGAGTACGTCGAGACCCCCTCGGGCGTGGTCGGCCGGTTCACCGATGCCGAGACGATGGAGGTCTTCACGATGGCCATGGCCGGCCGCGTCAACACCGACCTCGTGACGGGCCTGCAGAACGAGGGCTGTGCCGCCGTCGGCCTGTCGGGCGTCGACGGCGGGCTGTTCACCGGCCAGCGGAAGTCAGCCGTGCGTGTCCTGGAGGACGGGAAACGGAAGATCCGGCGCGGCGACCACTCGGGCCGCATCGAGTCGGTCGACGACGACCTCCTCGAGACGCTGCTTTCCGAGGGCTACACGCCGGTCGTGTCGCCGCCGATGCTGGCCGACGACGTCGCCGATCGCCGGTCGGCTGACAGCGAGACGGCGACTCGCAAGTGGGTGGCGGTGAACACGGACGCCGACCGGGCGTCCGCCGCAGTGTCCGCGGCGCTGGGCGGCACGCTCGTGTCGCTGACCGACGTCGCGGGCGTCTACCGGGACCTCGACGACCCCGAAACGGTCATCGACCGCGTCGAGACGCCCGACGAGTACGACGAACTGACCGACGCCGCTGAAGGCTTCATGGATCGGAAGGTGATGGCGGCGACGGAGGCCCTGGAGGGCGGCGCGAGCGAAGTGGTCGTCGCCGACGCGAACGCCGAATCCCCCGTCCGGAGCGCGCTGTCGGGCGGCGGCACCCACATCCTGCCCGAGGCGGTCGGAGGTGTCGAGTAATGTTCTTCCGGACCGATACGAGAGAGCACCCCGTGCCCCCGGCGACGTAAGCACCGCAGCGAACGAAGTGAGCGAGGAGCGCAGCGAGCCGCGGGCACACGAGAGCGCGAGGGCTTCCGGGGAGTTCTCGGGATCGGCCTCGAAAACGCAATCCACACCGCAAACATGACCGGGTTCGTCTTCTCCGAAAAACCGATCGGCATCGAGCGGGGCGAGGGCGTCTCCCTCTACGACACGGACGACCGCGAGTACCTGGATTTCGGCGCCAGCTACGCCTGCGCGCCGGTCGGCCACTGCCACCCGGAGGTGCTGGCGGCCACCACCGAGCAGCTCGAGACGCTCACCTACGTCCAGGCGTCGTACCCGAACGCCGCCCGGACCGCGCTGTACGACTCGCTCGCCGACGTCGCGCCCGGCGACGTCGACCGGGTGTGGCTCTGTAACTCCGGGACGGAGGCCAACGAGGCCGCGCTGAAGTTCGCCCGCCACGCCACCGGCCGCCCGGAGATCGTTGCGACGATGCAGGGCTTTCACGGCCGCACGATGGGCTCGCTCGCGACGACCTGGGAGGACGCCTACCGGGCTGGCTTCGGGCCGCTCGCCGGCGGCGTCGAGTTCGTCCCCTACGGGGACGGCGAGGCGATGCGGGAGGCCGTCGACGCGGAGACGGCGGCGGTCATCGTCGAACCGGTCCAGGGCGAGGGCGGCGTCAACCCGGCCCCGACGGCGTACCTCGAGACGGTGCGCGAGGCGACCGCCGCGGCGGGGGCGGCGATGATACTGGACGAGATCCAGACCGGGCTCGGCCGCACGGGGACCCTGTGGGCGGCCGACGGCCACGGCGTCGTCCCGGACGTGCTCACGACGGCGAAGGGCCTCGGGAGCGGCTTGCCAGTCGGCGCGACGCTCGTCCGGGAGTGGATCGCGGCCGAGGCGGGCGACCACGGGTCGACCTTTTCCGGCGGGCCCGTCGTGTCGGCGGCCGCCGGCGCGACGCTCGACGTCATCGAGCGCGAGGGACTCCCGGCCCACGCGGCCGACGTCGGCGACTACCTCGTCTCCGGGCTGCGCGAGACGCTCGGCGACGCGGTCCGTGAGGTCCGCGGCGAGGGGCTGTTGGTCGGCGTGGAGGTCAAGCGGGGCGCCAACCCGGTGCTGCGGGATCTCGCCATGGAGCACCGCATCCTCGCGCTGCCGGCGGGCCGCAGCGTCGTTCGCCTGCTGCCGCCGCTGACCGTCGAACGCGAGCACGCCGATCGGGTGATCGACGCGCTGGAGGCGATCGTGGCGTGAGCGACCCCCGCGATGACGAGGCCGCGCTCGGCGAGGACGTCCCGCCCGACGACGAGGCGCGGGACCTGCTGGAAACGCTGGTGTCGATCCCTTCGCCCTCGGGCGAGGAGGCCGAGTGTGCCGCGGCACTCGTCGCGTTCCTGGAGGCGCACGGCCGGGAGGTGTACCGCGACGAGGTCGGCAACGTCCGGGCCCCGGCGGACGACGCGGCCCTGTTCACCTCCCACGTCGACACCGTGCCGGGGGAGATACCGGTCCGCATCGAGGACGGCGAGGAGGGCCGGGTCCTGTGGGGCCGCGGGTCGGTCGACGCGAAGGGCTCACTCGCGGCGCTGGCGGTGGCCGCCGTCCGGACGGGCGTCTCCTTCGCCGGCGTCGTCGGCGAAGAGACGACCTCCCGCGGCGCACGCCACCTCGTCGCGGACCGCGAGCCCCCGGACGCGCTGGTGAACGGCGAGCCGTCCGGCTGGGACGCCGTCACGCTCGGCTACCGCGGCATCCTCCAGGGCACCTACGTCGCGACCTCCGAGTCAGGCCACACCTCCCGCCCGGCGAACAACGCCATCCAGGACGCCATCGCGTGGTGGGCGGCCGTCGAGGAGCGCTTTGCGGCCGACGAGTACGAGCCGGTGTTCGAGCAGGTGACGCCGAAGCCGGTCGCGATCGAGGGCGGCGTCAGCGACGACGGCCTCGCGGTCGAGGCTTCCATCGAGGTGCAGCTCCGCGTGCCGCCGGGGCGCACCACCGAGGCGGTCCGGGAGCTGGCCGACGGCGAACTCGACGCCGGTACCGTTAGGTGGACGGACGCGGTGGAGCCGACGATGCAGCGCCCGAAGAGCCCGGTCGCGCGGGCGTTCCGCGCCGCGATTCGGCAACGGGGCGGCGAGCCGCGGCAGCTCCGGAAGACCGGCACCGCCGACACGAACGTCTACGCCGGCGCGTGGGACTGCCCGATGGCGACCTACGGCCCCGGCGACTCGTCGTTGGACCACGCGCCCGACGAGCGGCTCCCGCTCGCCGACCTCGACCGTGCCGTCACGGTGCTGGAGGCCGTCGGGGAGGATCTCTCGTGACCGCGAACTTCCTCACCATCGACGACCTCACCGCAGCGGAACTGGAAGCGGTCCTGGACCGGGCCGAGCGGTACAAGCGCGAGGGGCCGCCACCGGCGCTCGGCGGCGGGACGCTGGCGATGATCTTCGAGAAGCCCTCCACGCGCACCCGCGTGTCCTTCGAGACCGGCGCGACCCGGCTCGGCGGCCACGCCGTCTTCCTCGGGCCCGACGACATCCACCTCGGCCACGGCGAGCCGATCCGGGACACCGCCCGGGCGGTCTCGCGGTACGTCGACGCGATCATGGCGCGGCTCTTCGACCACGCCGACCTCGAGGAACTCGGACGGTACGCGACCGTCCCGGTGGTCAACGGCCTCACCGACGACGCCCATCCCTGCCAGACGCTCGCGGACCTCCTGACGATCCGGGAACGGGTCGGCGGCCTCGACGCCGACGTCGCCTGGGTCGGCGACGCGAACAACGTCTGCCGGTCGCTCGTGCTCGGCGCGGCCCTCCTCGACCTGGAGCTGACGGTCGCCACCCCGCCGGCGTTCACAGTCGAGGAGGCCGTGCTGGACCGGGCAGCCGACCTCGGCCGGGCGCCCGAGACCACGACGGACCCCGCGGCCGCGGTCGAGGGCGCCGACGTCGTCTACACCGACGTCTGGGTCAGCATGGGCGAGGAGGCCGACCGCGAGCGGAAGCTCGCGGCGTTCGAGTCGGCCGGCTTCCGGCTGACCGAGGCCCTGCTGGAGGACCAGTACGTGATGCACTGTCTGCCGGCCCACCGCGGCGAGGAGATCACCGACGCCGTCATCGAGTCCGACCGTGCGGTCGTCTGGGCGCAGGCCGAAAACCGGCTCCACGCCCAGAACGCGCTGCTCGCACACCTGCTCGAGGGCTGACCCATCGGCCCGCAGGTCGGCGTCCTGCCCCGCCGACCGCCTCGGATTCGGGAGGCTTTATCGACCGCCGGCCCGGACGTGGGGTATGGATCCCGACCCGGATCCGTCCCGGTTCCGCGACCTGATGCTCGACGCGGAGCCGGGCTTCGAGGAGGTCCTCCGGTGCGTGTTCGACATCCAGGCCCACGAGGCGCGGCTCTACCTGGTGTTGCTCGACGCACCGGACAGCACCGTGGCGGAGCTGGCCGAGCGGGTCGACCGCGACCGCAGCAACGTCAACCGCGGGCTGTCGACCCTCCGGGAGAAGGGCCTCGCCGACCGACAGCGGCGGCTGCTCGACAGCGGCGGCCACGTCTACCAGTACCGGGCCACGCCGCCCGAGGAGGCCCGCGAGCTGATGCACGAGACGCTCGACGAGTGGGCGGCCTACGTCCACGAGCGCATCGAGGAGTTCCCGGCGGCGTAGCGTCAGACCAGCGCCTCGAGGTCGACGGCGCCCCGCGACTGGATCCACGCCGTCGGCTCCTCGGTGTCGTAGATCACCGTCTCGCCGTTCGGGAGTAAATGTTACCAATAGTCAGCCGTGCGTCTGACGCGGGGGGACCCACTGCCAGTGGACTCGTCTCATTGGTCGCGTCGGCGAGCGAGCGGGTTCGCCAGGCGAGCGGGGCGCAATGACCACCGTCGAGTGGGCGACGCCTGACTCCCGGTCGGCCGTCAACCGCGCGAACCTCGATCGGCCACGAGGGCCCGGGGCAGGATGGTCGGCGGGGACCGCCCCACTTTTGCCCGCGGGCGGCAAGCTTTCCCCAATGCCCGAGGGGACGCCACGGGGGGCGCCGTCCGTACCGGATGTCGCCACCGAAGGGGTCTGGCTGCGCTGTATCGAGTGCAGCCACGACCACCCGCCGTTCGAGTCGGCACTGTACACCTGCCAGCAGTGCGGCGCGCTCTTGGAGGTCCGCTACGCGACCTACCCCACGTTCGACGACTTCGAGGGCGACGGCGTCTGGCGGTACGATGCCGCGTTACCGTTCGCGGACGGCGGGCCGAACGGAGGCGGCGACGCCGCCGAGGTGGTCTCGCTGCCGGAGGGCGACACGCCGCTGTACCGCGTGCCGCGGCTCGAGGACTCCGTCGGTGTTCGGTCGCTGCGGGTCAAACACGAGGGGATGAACCCGACCGGCTCCTTCAAGGACCGCGGGATGACCGTCGGCGTCCGCGTGGCCCGGGAACTCGGCGTCGAGCGGCTGGCGTGTGCCTCCACGGGCAACACGTCGGCGGCGCTGTCGGCCTACGGCGCCCGCGCCGGACTGGAGACCCTGGTCCTGTTGCCCGCGGGGAAGGTCGCCGCCGGGAAGGTCGCCCAGGCCCGCCTCCACAACGCCCGCATTCTCGAGGTCGACGGCAACTTCGACGACTGTCTCGACGTCGTCCGGGCGCTGACCGACCGCGGCGAGGCCTACCTCCTGAACTCCCTGAACCCGTTCCGGCTCGAGGGCCAGAAGACCATCGGCCTCGAGATAATGGAGGAGTTCCACGCCGAGGAGGGCCGGTATCCCGACCGGATCGTGCTCCCGGTCGGCAACGCCGGCAACCGGCGTCCAGGCCGAGGGCGCCGCCCCGATCGTCGAGGCGATTGAGTCCGGCGCCGAGGAGGTCCGGCGGTGGGACGACGTCGAGACCGTCGCCACCGCCATCCGCATCGGGAACCCGGTGAACGCCCCGAAGGCACTGGCCGGCATCCGGGAGACTGGCGGCACCGCCGTCGCCGTCCCGGACGCGGCGATCACCGACGCCCAGCGCGCGCTGGCCGCCGAGGGCATCGGCGTCGAACCCGCCTCGGCGGCCTCGGTGGCCGGGCTGCGGATGCTCCGGGCCGAGGGCGTGGTCGACGACGACGAGGACGTGGTCTGTCTCACGACGGGCCACCTGCTGAAGGACCCCGAGGCCGCCGCGGCGGCCGGTCGCGACCCCGAACCGGTCCCGGCCGACGTCGACGCAGTGCTGGCCCACCTCGCCGGCGAGGCCGTCGACACTGCGGATGACGGGTTCCTGGCCCGACTCACGGACCGGCTGTCGCCGGGGTCGTAGTCGGCTCGACGGCCCGGCCCGTCTGGGCGGCCGCCGGTGCCCCGGCCGCGCCCGCAACCGCGATCGTGACGACGACTATGATGGTGGTGGTGCGGAGCCACCACGTAAGGGTGGCCCCGGGGGAGCGACTCGCCTACGCCCAGGCTTTCACCCCTGAGCATCCGACCGTGTATGCGACCACCGGCCACGACACCGCGCTCATCGAGGGCGATCTCGCCGCCGAGCACGCCCGCTACCACCCCGACCACCCACAAGCGGCCCACCCGTCGACGTCGCCGCACTCACCACCACCGAGGCGAGTGATGGGTACACCGGGCTCGTCGAGCACCCCCCGGGCGTGTCTCCCCGAGTTCACCGGCGGCAGCATCGTCAGCGACTCTATCACCGACTACCCCCGACCGACACCTCCCCACGCTCACAGCGTTCCTCCGTGAAACCAACTCCATCGCCTACCTCCTCCTCCTCCACCCCCCGGCCGCCCGGCCGGACCGCCAACGCACAACCACCGACATCGCCGACGTCGTCCTCGAATACGGACCAACCACGGGCGGCGATACGCTCCATATCTCGAAATTCCGGCACCCGCCGGCCAACACGCCGGAACTCCCCGTCACGAGCGAGCTCACCGTCGGCGAAATAGTCACCGTCTCAACCGGGAAAAGCCAGTAACCACCTGGCGCCCGACGTGATGCCCGGCCGACGATTCACGCCGCGTCGTGGCACTTCGTTCGCCCGATCACGGTCGCCGGTCCGGGCCGCGGCCGCGCCGTCCCGGGCCGCGGTGTAGGCCGCCGTGAGGTGCATGTCGCGAGTCCGATCAGTCGAGGTGATCGAGTGACCAAACCGATAGTGTGAAGTACACGGACTCCGAACTTACTATCATGGTCCCTGATCGCGAGCACATTCGGCCGGATGGGGGGATCGACACGTTAGACCCGCCACCGATCGACGTCCTCACCGAAGAGACGCTCGCGCCGGAGACGCTCGCCGAGAACGCGCCCCGACTCGAAACAGTGGTGGAACTGCTAAACCACTCGGCACTGGCCCGTGTCTACATCTACACCTGCTATTGGGGTCCGGTCGCCCCACCGGAGGTTATGGACGCACTCGATCTCTCGAAATCGACGACCTACGAGTACGTCGATCGGCTGGTCGACCTCGGCCTCGTCGACCGGGACGACTCGATGCGCCCCCAGCAGCTGACCGCCGACCCGATCATCATCGTCGAGCAGTACGTCCCGATCGTCATCACGCCGACCGTCCTCCATGCGCTCGCGCTCCAGGAGGTCGACGAGGACGTCGCGTACTTCATGGACCGGTACGGTCTCGGAAAGCTCATCGCCGCGCTGCGCGGTGCGGGGCTCCACTTCGCGGGGAATACGACACAGCGGATGGTGGCCACCAACATCGACGTGCGCGAGACGGAAGCGATGATGATCATCTACGCGCTCAAACCCGCGCTGGCCGTCGGCCGGCAGCATGACCCGTTCTACGAGCACCTGTTCCCGGATGTGCATGACGAGATGGAGCTCCCCGATCTCGACGACGTGGACGACGCCCCGACGCACTCGTCGGACCCCGATGGGTGAGTCCGTCGGATGGGGCGAGACACGCCATTGTCCGCTGACGAGGACGTCCTCGTCGATGCGAACATCTTCTACGCGATCGGCCGGCCCTCGAATCCGCAGTACCAACGGTTTCGGCGGGCAATCCAGTACGCCGGCGTCGTCTGCAACCTCCCCCAACGTGTAATCGGCGAACTCGGGGGAGCAGAGACAGATCGTGTCCGGACGGCGCTCGACGAGGGCTGGGCCGAAATCATCGAAGCTCCCTCACCGACGGACGGGGATGCGGTCGCGGCGAGCGATATCGCCAGACGGACCATCGCGAACGAAACCGACCAAGCCGAACACGACGTCGAGAAGACGGATGCAATTCTCGCGGGACTGGCCATTCAGTATGTGAGAGACCGCTCGACTACGGGCGTTGTCGTACTCACAGACGATCAGCCGGCCAGGAAGGGGATCGAGAATGCCGTTCGAGCGCAGGGATATACGGACGCGATCACGGTCTCCGGATTGGCGGAGATCATCGGTGACGATCCCGGCGATTCGATGCGGCTGATCTAGCCGAGTAGGGACTGTCGAAACCCACCACCGAAGGTTCACGAATCTGACGTCAGCAAACGTTCCGGAACCGACGGAGGGCCACCTTCACGTCTGACCGCTCACCGGTCCAGGGAGGGGAACTACAAACCACAGACGAAGACCCCGACCGTGTTCACCAGATCGCGTCGATCGTCGACACCGACGGATGATACGCCGTACTCCACGTCCCCGACTCCAACTCGAACGACTTCTCCAGCTCAAAAGATTTAGGCGCGTCACCATCAGTCCGCGAGAACACGTGCTGGACTGTCCCGGTGAACTGCCGCGCATCCAGCGTCGTCACCAGCGTATCGAACGGCTCCAACCGCTCCACACTCCGATCCGCCTGCCCCTGCTCGGCGAACTGATACCGGCTGCCGTTCACTTCACCCGTCACCACCGGCGCCCCCGTCACCGCCTGCCCGAGACACCACCGGACCGACGCCTCGGCCGCCACCCCCTCATGCCCACCGGCCACCCGCCGTACCATCGGGCGGAGATCCTCCGGGGCCTCGTCGCCGGTTTCGACGGCCACCATGATCGGGTCCCTGTGCTCGATCGGGTCCCTGTGCTCGATCAGGCCACCGCGCCCGAGGCGGCACCGGCGTCGCCCAGCATGACCTTCGTGGTGACCTCGCCGGCCGGAACCTCGAGGTCGTGACTGCCGAATGTCGTCGCTAGGGTGAGCGTCGCCGGCCCGTCGCTTTCGACCTCGAGGGTGACCTCGTCGTCGACGTCGAGGCCCGCCTCCTCCACCCAGACGGTGACCGACTCGACGCCCTCCAGGCGGATCGCCAGCCGGTTCTCGGGCGCGGTCCGGGCGTCGATCGGCGGCGTCTCCCACTGGACGCCACGGCTGAGGTGGCGGCGGGGCTCCCGGCCGTACTCCGTGAACTGACCGACCTCCGGCGGGGCGTAGCCGTCGGCGTACGAGATGGCGTCGACGAGCCCGGAGTTCCGGTCCTCGCTGGTGGCGATGTCGGAGATCCAGTAGGCGCCGTCGTGGACCAGGTCGACCTCGGGGTGGTCGAGTTTCGGGAGGTGGCGGTAGGTCACCCGCCGGGGGTTCCTGATGACCTTGGTCCGGGCGACGAACTCGGGGATCCCGGTCCAGCGGTCCCGGATGCCGAACGAGAGGTGGGTCTCGGCCGGGAAGACGTCGAACTGGTGGCGGTAGCCGTGCCGCTTCAGCCGCCGGGCGTAGTTGTCCGGGGAGATGACGGGGACCACGGGGTCGCCGAGGCCGCTCCAGACGAGCATCGGGACGTGCCGGAGGTTCTCGGCGATCTCGAGGGCACTGGAGGGGCGCTCCGTGAAGACGTTGAGGAGCCGGCCGCCGCCGTCGCCGCCGAAGAGCGTCGTCGTCACCGACGGCGGCGAGCGCAGGAGGCCGCCGGTGAGGCCCTCGAGGGGGTCCTCGGTCGGCGGGCCGACCACGGAAAAGCCGCGGCCGAAGAGGTCGGGACACTGGGCGGCGAGCACGCAGGCGCCGAACCCGCCCATCGAATAGCCGCCCAGCGTCACCCGGCTCCGGTCGACGTCGATGCGGCCCTCGAGGTCGCGCCAGGCCTCGAAGACGTCGAGTTCGGCCTCGCGCTTGTACCAGTGGCCGGGCCCGCGGGCCTGCGGCATCAGGACGACGGCGTCGTTCGGCTCGCTGATCTGCGTGATGAGGTTCGGCGTGTACACCGGGTACTGGGTGTACGAACAGGAAAGCGAGTGCAACAGCACGACCATCGGCGCGGGCTCGTCGAGGTCCGCCGGGAAGTAGGCGCTGTACGGCTGGATGCGGCCCTCGAGGACGTCGTGGTCGGGGTCGACGCCCTCGCCGAGGTAGTACCGCGAGGGGTACAGAAGCGAGACGATGCCGGCGTCGGGCGTGTGCCGCTCCGTGAGGCCCTCCTCGAGCTTCCCGAAGTCGATCTCGGCGCCGAACCG
>PXQY01000081.1:0-4950 GCA_003021745.1 Halobacteriales archaeon QH_7_69_31 | reverse complement strand
TCGTCGAACCGGAACCCGACGTTGAACACCGGCGGGACGTCCAGGTCCGCGTTCGCGCCGCCGGGGTGGGTTTCGCTCGGCTCCTCGCCGACCTGCTTGAACCCGCCGCCCGCCCGGTCCCGGAGTCCGACGGCGACGTAGTGGCGCCACGTCGCCTCGCCGGGCTCCAGCGGCACCTCGACCTCGAGCTGGTTCCGGCGGACGTCGACCGTGACGCGGTCCTCGTCGAGCGGCTCGCCGTCGAGTTCGGCGCCGGTGCCCCAGGTGACGAGGCGGTGGTCGACGGGGGCGCCGAGGTCGCCCAGCCCGTACCCCCAGTCCGTCCGGCGACCCGCCCCGGTCTCGAGGTCGGGGTCGGCCTCGGTGTCGATGCCGATTGCGACGGCGGCGGCGTCCGGCTCCAGCATCGTGTTCAGCGTGATGCGGTAGGCGACGCCCTCTTCGGTCGGTCGGGCGCGGAACTCCAGGAGGTCGGCGGCGTTGTAGCCGTACCGGTCGGGGTCGTTCGGGTAGTGGTAGTCGCCGGTTGGCTGGGAGAGCACGCCGCCCAGCGACCGCGCGTTCGTCGGCGCGCTGGACACCCACGACCGGACGTCGGCGCCGCGGTCGTCGTAGACGAAGTCCTGGTAGAGGTACTCGCCGTCGACGTAGGCGTCACACCCCGAGACCAGGAGGGGCTCGGCGTCCCACCCCGGGCCGTTTTCCAGTTGGGGCGGCGTGGGGTTGTCGCCGTACAGCGCGTCCGGTCCCGGCCGCGGGGGTCGCTCCGCTCCGGCCCCGTCGGCGACGTCCCCGGGCACGGCGTCGGCGACGTCGTCGGGCGCTCCTTCAGCAACGGGCACCCCGTCGGCGACCTCGTCGGGCGCTGCTACGGCGTCGTCCACCGACGCGCCGTCGGCGACCTCTTCGGACGCGCCCTCGTCCTGCGACATACCGCTACGACACCCTCCGCGACGGAAGACCGTTGACCCGGTCCACGCAGGGAGGTTTATGAATGACCATCGTCAGCGACCTGGCGGGTTCGGTCGACCGATACCGCCGCATAACGGGCAACCACGCTTAAACACACCGGTCGGCCCACACCCAGGGCGTCGTGCTGCACCACGCCGGTGGTGCAGTTCGGGGGTGGGCCGAGAGAACCGATCGCGTGGTGGTCGTCGAACGGGGTGACCGTCAGTCTCGCGCCTCCGGGTCGACAAGCGGCCCGACGACGTGTGTCGCGCGGCCGGCCTCGACGTCGAGGTCGTGGGCCTCGCCGCCGCCCCGCAGCGTCAGCGTCGCCGCGACGTCGCCGTCGACCTCGACGGCGAGTTCCGCGGCGGGGGCCCCGGCCGGTGTAGGCGAGCGGTCGGGTCCCGGTCGTGGTGTAGGCCTCCGGGGTGGGTTCGGCGTAGCCGTCGGCGAGCGACGTGGCGTCCACGAGTCCGCTGTCGGCCGCCTCGGCCGTGCGAATGTCGGTGATCCAGTAGGCCGAGTCGTGGCGTATGTCGAGGTCGGGGTAGTCGAAGTCGGGGACGTGCCGGAACGTCACCCGCGCCGGCGCCTCGGGCGTGTCGCACTCGGCGAGGTAGGCGGGCCCGCGCTCCCAGCGGTCCTGCAGCGCGAGGAAGAAGTGGTCGGCGGCGGGGAAGACGTCGACCTGGTGGCGGTAGCCGTGGCTCCGGAGCCTGCTCGCGTAGTTCGTCGGGCCGAGCAGCGGCACGAGCGGGTCCGTCCCGCCGTGCCACAACAGCGTCGGGACGTGCCGGAGGTTGTCCGTGAGCCGGAGGGCGTTCTCCGGCTCCTCGGTGAAGATGGAGAACAGCCGCCCGCCCTCCTCGCCGCCGAGCAGATCCTCCATGAGGACCTCGGGCGTCGCCAGCAGGTTGCTCGTCGGGCCCTCGAGGGGGTCCTCCGCCGGCGGGCCGACGACGGCGAAACAGCGGCCGAAGCAGTCCGGGTGCTTGGTCGCCATGATGATGGCGCCGAACCCGCCCATCGAGTACCCCGTGACCGTGACTTTCGAGCGGTCGACGTCGATCCGCGTCTCGAGGTCCCGCCAGGCCTCGAAGACGTCGAGTTCGGCCCGGCGCTTGTACCAGATGCCGGGGCCGCGGGTCTGCGGCATGAACACGACGCCGCCGGTCGCCTCGGCCAGCGCCTCCACGTAGCCGCGCATCCAGACGGCGTACTGGGTGTAGCAGTTCCCCAGCGAGTGCAGCGCCGTCACCATCGGGACATCGGCCGCCTCGAGGTCGACCTCGTCGGGCACGTAGACGCCGTACGGCTGGATGCGGCCGAGGAGGACGTTCGCGTGGGTGTCGACGCCGGCCCCGAACTCGTGCCGGGAGGGGTAGAGGTACGTCACGAACCCCGACTCGGGGAGGTCACGGTCGAGGACGCCCGCCCGGAGGCGGCCGAAGTCGACGTCGGCGTGGAACCTGGAGATGTCGCGCTCGGCGAGCGCGGTCGCCTGGGCGTGTTCCTGCCAGTTGCCGACCCCGAGCACGCGGGGGACGCCCTCGACGTCGCCGAGCAGCCAAAAGCGGTCGAGTTCGGTCAGCAGTTCCGACAGGCCGGTGGCCTCGATGGGGTCGAACGGGCTGCCGAGGGGGTTCAACAGGTCCAGGGGATCCTCCAGCTGGTCGAGGAGGTTCGCCGTCCGGCCGAACCGCTGGAGGGTTTCGAAGGGGTCGTCCAGCTCCGCGAGCAGCTCCCGCGGGGCGTTCGCGAGCACCGTCGCCAGCCGCGGGAGGAGGGTGTCCAGGTCGACGTTGCGCTCCATCGGCTCCTGGGCCGGCGACCGGAACCCGACGTCGAACACCGGCGGCGCCGGCCGGCCCGGCTTGCGGCCGCCGGGTGCGTGGTCGTCGGCGTCGACGGCGACCTCCCGGAAGGCCTCCGCGTCGTCGTCCCAGAGGCCGACGGCGACGTAGTGGCGCCACGTCGCCTCGCCGGGCTCCAGCGGCACCTCGACTTCGAGCTGGTTCCGGCGGACGTCGACGTTCACCCGTTCGTCGGGCAGGGGGTCGCCGTCGAGTTCGGCGCCGGTGCCCCAGGTGACGATGCGGTGGTCGACGGGGGCGCCGAGGTCCCCGAGGCCGTACCCCCAGTCCGTCCGTCGGTCGCCGCTGTCGTCGTCCGGATCGCGCCGGGTGTCGACGCCGATTGCGACGGCGGCGGCGTCGGGCTCCAGCATCGTGTTGAGCGTGATGCGGTAGGCGACGCCCTCGTCGGTCGGGCGGGCGCGGAACTCCAGGAGGTCGGCGGCGTTGTACCCGTACCGGTCCGGGTCGCTCGGGTACCGGTAGTCGCCGGTCGCCCGCGAGTAGAAGCCGCCCATCGTGTGGCCCTCCGGGTTCCCGTCGAACACCGAGCGGGTGTCGGCGCCGTGGTCGTCGTAGACGAAGTCCTGGTAGAGGAACTCCCCGTCGACGTGGCCCCGGCCGCCGGCCACGAGCAGGGGGTCGGCGTCCCAGCCGAACCCGTTTTCCAGTTGGGGCGGCGTGGGGTTGTCGCCGTACAGCGCGTCGGGGCCGGGCCGGGGCCGCGACCGCTCGGCCGCGTCGGGGTCCGGTCCGGTCGACTCGTCGCTCATGGCCCGACGGTCGGTACGGACCCCGAAAGGCGTTCCCCCATACCGGCACCCCTTCGATAGGTCGCGTGCTCGGAGGACGGCCCAGACGGTCTGCGTCCCGGCTCCCGTGACCGGGTGTCGGCCGGCACTCCTCGCCAATCCATGCCTCACCCCCGATTCCGTGCGACGGCCGTCGGACGGCGCCTGCGCCGATGTGACGGGCGTCTGACTGACTCTTTTGGGACGCCGTCACGGACAGGTAGCCATGGCATCCGCATCGACCGAACCGGTCGCGGCCGATGCCGCGACGCGGGAGCTGGAGGCGGAACTTCGGCGCAGCGAGCGCCGCCGCGAGGCTGCCGAACAGTGGGCTGCGTTCCTGGAGGCCGAACTCGAGAGCCGCGAGTACCGCCTCGAGGACGTCATCGTCGACTACGAGCGCCGGCTCGAGGACGCAAAGCGCGGCCGGTCGCCCTCCCACCGTGGCGGCCTGTGGGCGACGCTCACGGCCTGGTTCTGAGACGGCTCCGCGGACGCTCCACCGCGGCTACCCGTTCAGGCTGATGTACTTCGTCTCGATGATCCGGTCGTCGGCCTCCAGTTCCCCCAGGGCGGACTCGGGGACCTCCTGGTCGACGTTGTACACCGTCAGCGCCTCGCCGCCGATGGTCTCGCGGGCGTTGAACATCGCCGCGATGTTGACGTCGTGGTCGCCCATCACGGAGCCGATGAGGCCGATGACGCCGGGCTCGTCGGTGTTCCGGGTGAGCATCATCCGGCCGCCGGGGATGGCGTCGACACGGTAGCCGTCGATGCGGACGATGCGGGCGTCGTCGTCGGCGTACAGCGTCCCGCAGACGCCGACGTGCGTCTCGCCGTCGCTGACGGTGACGGTGACGAGCGACTGGAAGTCCTCGGCCCGCCGGCGCTTGGTTTCTGAGACGCCGATGCCGCGCTCCTCGGCGATGCGCGGGGCGTTGACGGCGTTGACCTGCCACTCCAGCGGGCGGAACACGCCCTTCAGCGCCGACGCGGTGACCAGGTCGACGTCCTCCTCGGCGATGTCGCCCTCGTAGACCACCTCGACGGACTCCAGCCGGCTGTCCACGAGCTGGACGGCGATGTTGCCCGCCGTCTCCGCGAGGTGGACGTACGGCTCCACGCGGGGGAAGGCCGACTCGTCGATCGACGGGGCGTTCAGGGCGTTCGCCACCACCCGCTCCATCCCGCAGGCCCACGACCGGCTGACGGGCGGGGAGTGGGCGAAGGGGGCGTTCCTCGGGACGGAGCTGAATGGCAAGACCCTCGGCGTCGTCGGCCTCGGCCGCGTCGGCCAGGAGGTCGCCAAGAAGCTCGACTCCCTGGGCATGGAGCCCGTCGCCTACGACCCCTAC
>PXQY01000080.1:833-7897 GCA_003021745.1 Halobacteriales archaeon QH_7_69_31 | reverse complement strand
CCCTCTCGCTCGAAGTTGGCCTGTATCATCTCGGCGCCCTTGCCGCCGGCGTCGAGCGCCCCCTGAAAGGTCCGGAAGGCATTGACGTAGCGGACGCCATCGAAGTCCTCCGGCGACTCCTGGATGCGGGGCTCGTCGACGGTGTAGGTCAGCCCGCAGACCGTCACGTCCGGGTAGACGTCCGACTTGTCGGACAGGAGTACCTGCATCGGTGCCGCCGTGCTCTGGTGGATGAGGTAGTCCACGTCGGCGTCGCGCGCCTGCCGGAGCTGCGTCGTCGCGGAGTTTGCGTCCAGCGGGAGGTTGATGTCCTCGGCGACGTTCAGGTCGAGCTCGTCGGCGTACTGCTTGCCCCCCTCGACCGGGGACTTTCCGAAGGCGTTGTTCGGGAAGATATACGCCACCGTCGCCTCCGCGTCGTTGTCCGCGATCCACTTGAGATGTGCCCGCCCCAGACTCGTGTAATCGAGGTTCCCGAAGAAGTTGTACGGGGAGTCCTCCGTCATCAGGCTCGCCGAGTACGACGCCGAGACGTAGACGATCTCGTCCTCGGCGACCGCCCCGGACAGCGCCTCGGTGTCGGCAGTCCCCCAGCCGATGATGGCCGGCGGGTCGTCGCCGGACGTGTAGTCGTCGTACAGCTGCTGGGCCTGCTGGACCTCGTATGCATAATCGTTGTTCGGGTGGGCGATCTCCCGCGGGAGCTCGTCGTTCTCGTTGAAGTACGTGATGGCGTCCCGGGAGCCGATCGCGGTCGGCCGGCCGACGTCGGCGGTTCCGCCGCTCTCGTCGTAGATTCCCGGTACCCTGACCTCGTCGCCACCGCCGCCGTTCCCGTTACAGCCGGCGAGCGACCCGAGGACCGCTACCCCGGCCGACGTCTTGACGAACCGGCGCCGGCTCTGCGATCTGTCATCCCACGTCATGGAACCAGGTATCATGGGACAACGGCTTATTTTTTACTACTATAAACATACCGTGGACAGGTGTACATCCCGCTCCGGAAACGGTTTTAATACCGACGGCTGTGAACGGTCGCACATGGCCGAGGACTGCCCGTTCTGTCAGATCGTGAATGGTGCCATTCCGGCGCGAACCGTCCACGAGGCCGATGCCGTCCAGGCGTTCCTCGACGCCAACCCCCTCGCGCGGGGACACACGCTCGTCGTCCCGACGCGCCACCACGCCCGGGTCGCCGACATGCCGAGCGAGGACCGCGACGCCGTCTTCGAGACGCTCGGTCGACTGGCACCGGCCGTCGAAGCCGCCGTCGACGCCGACGGGGTCACCGTGGGCATGAACGACGGGAATGCCGCCGGCCAGGAAGTACCCCACGTCCACGGCCACCTCGTCCCCCGGTTCGACGGGGACGGCGGCGGCGCCATCCACTCGATCGTCCGCACGATGCCCGACCTCTCCGACGAGCAACTCGACGACATCGCCGACGAGATCCGCGGCTGACCCCGGTCGACACGTTTTTGGGAGAGAACGCGCCAACCCATCCCGTGCCACCCGACACGCTCGCGTTCGTCGGCGCCGCCGGCGGCGCCGGAACCACCAGACTGGCGCTGGAAACCGGGACCCTCCTCGCGCGGGAGGGTCGGGACGTGGCGCTGTTGGACGCCGCCTACGCCACCCAGGGGCTCGCCGACCACACCCCCGGCCGCATCGACCCCGACATGACGGCGCTGTGCGTCGACGACCGGCCACTTGCGGCCGGGCTCGTAGACCGCGACCTGCAGGGCGCCGGCCGGCTCTCGGCCTGTCCGGCCCGGGCGCCGTTCGAGCGCCTCGCCCGCGCGAAGACCCCGGAGGCGGCCGAGCGGTTCGGCGACCACGTGGCCGCGGCCGCCCGCCGGTTCGACCACGTCGTCGTCGACGTCCCGCCGGTCGGCGCCAACCAGGCCATCGCCGCCGTCACCGCCGTGGAGGCGGCCGCCCTCGTCGCCGACGCCGGGCGGGCGGGCGACGTCCTCCCCCGGACGCGGGACCGCCTCCTCGACCTCCGCCAGCACCGCGGCTCGCGAGCAGGTCGCCGACGTACTGGCGGCCGCACTCGAGTTCGAGGTGGACACCGAGGAGGAACGCGGCCTCCGCGAGAAGCTGTCCTTCTAGACCAGTTCCCCGAGGCCACTCCGGGCCTCGTCCAGGGGGTCGGCCTCGGCCTCGACCGACAGGGCCTCTGCGACCACCGACTCGGCGGCCGCGATCGGTTCGTGGGTCGCGACGTAGGCGCCCAGCGCGAACTCACCTTCGCCGACGTTGGCCAGCGTCAGCGCCTCGCTCAGGCCGATCTCGCCGTCGAGCCAGTCCGCGAGGACGCGCCGGGCCGTCGGCGTCAGCGGATCCACCGGTTCGCCCAGGAGGTACAGCGCCTTCGCCGCCGTCGTCGGTGGGACCTCGGCGACGGCGGCCGCCCGGCCAACGTCCGCCCCTTCGGCGTACGCCTCGACGACCGCGGCGGCCGCGGCCGGGTCGCCGACCGTCGCGACGCCCCGGTCACGCTGCTCGCTGGTGACCTCGAGACCGGCGGCGATCTCCGACAGCCCCATGGGATTCATTGGACAGGCCTCCTTCCTTAAACTTTCGCCGGCGTGAAACGAGGGCGCGGCGGCCCGCGCCGATAACGTACCGGTTACCGGTACGTTCACCCGCGTGCCGCGGCCTCCGTTCGCCCCGAACGCGACCGTTTTTAATGACCGATCCGGCCGAAGTTTCGCACGTGATGAGCACGAGGACACACCAGGCCTGTCCGGAGTGCGAGGGCCGACTCCGGCGCACCGACACGGAGACCGTCTGCAGCGACTGCGGGCTGGTGGTCGAGGAGACCGCGATCGACCGGGGCCCGGAGTGGCGCTCCTTCGCCGACGACGACACCGACCCCGAGCGCTGCGGTGCGCCCCTGACCAGGTCCCGCCACGACCGCGGGCTCTCGACCGAGATCGGCCACTCGACGCGCCTCAAGGGCCGCAAGCGCCGCCGCCTCGCCCGCATGCGACGCCACCACCGACGCGCCCGGATCGGCTCGAAGCGCGAGCGCAACCAGGTGTACGGCTTCACCGAGATCCGGCGGATCACCGGCCGGCTCGAGCTCCCCGAGAGCCTCCAGGAGCGCGCCTGCGTGCTGTTCGAGTCGGCCCAGGAGGCGGACCTCCTCCAGGGCCGCTCCATCGAGGGGTTCGCCGCGGCGGCCGTCTACGCGGTCTGCCGGACCGCCTCCGTCGCCCGGACCGTCGACGAGGTGGTGGCGGTCGCGACGGCGACCGAGAGCGAACTGACCGTCGCCTACGACGCGATGAACCGGGACCTCGGGCTCCCGACCGGGCCGATCGATCCCGCCGAGTACCTCGCCCGCTTTGCCTCCTCCCTCGAGGTCCCGACCCGGCTCGAGCGCCGCGCCCGAACATTGGCCGCCGAGGCGACGGACACCGGCATCGCCGCGGGCCGGGACCCGAGCGGCGTCGCCGCCGCCTGTCTGTACACCGCCGCCCGGGAGGCCGGCTACGACCTCACCCAGGCCGAACTGAGCGACGTCGCCGACGTCTCGGCGGTGACGATCCGGACCTCCTACCAGAAGCTGCGGAGCTGAGGCTGCCCGAGCCATCCGGTGCGCCCCATAGGGGTAGCCGGTCTCTCCGAGGGGACGGCCCCGCCGAGGAGCGACGCGATCGGCTCAGCGCCGTTCGGCCGGCCGGGCGATCGTTGTCAACGGACCAATCGGCACCTGGACCGATTCGGCGCGGTCGCACAGCGCCGCCGGCGCGAACGAAAACCGGGCCAAGAGCCGTCGGTCCTGCTCGAGTTCGGCTGCGAGCCGCTCGACCGCCCCGAGGCCGCCGACCGAGGCGACCGCGTCGGCGGCGGCCCGGAGGTCCTCGGCCGCGGCGAGCCGTTCGGCCGTCGCGACCCGCGAGCCGACGGCCTCGAGCCACCCCTCGAGGCCGTCCGGGAGCCCCTCGTCGACCGGCTCGGCGTCCGCCAGGCGGACCTCGACTGACTCCGGGGGCGCCGGCGTCGCAAAGCCCGCGCCGGTCGTGCCGGCCGACACGTCGAGTGTCACGCCGTCCGGTCCCCAGTCGGCGCCCTGGTGGTCCCGTGGCGGCCACACCGGCCCGTCACACCGGACGTCGAACCGGAGCCGGTGGGGCGCCTCCGACCTTACGTGCAGTTCCACGAGCGTCACGCCGTCCGTCCGGACGGTCGTGGTCGAGGCGGTCGGCATACGGGGACTTGGTCGGCTTCAGTGATAAGTTACAGCCGGATCACCGGTGCCCGGAGCCAGGCTTCGGCGGTCGGGCGGTCCGGGAACCGTCGGCAGGCCAACGCCACCGGCGGCCGGACCGTGCCGACGCGGACCAGCGCCAGCGCGGCGGTCACGGGCGTCGCCGCCTCGAAGGAGTCGGCCTCGCTGTCCGGCGCCGCGGCGGCGGCCGCGTCCGCCGCCGGCCGGACCGCGGCGACGCGCTCCTCGCGGGCGGTCCGCTCGAGGTTGTCGACCCGGTCCTGGAGCCGGAGCCGCCGCTCCCGGTCGTCGCGGGCCCGCCGGGCGCGCTCGCGGGCCGCCGACAGCCGTTCGAGCGCGGCCTGGTGGTCGGTCTCCAGTTCCGACAGCGTCCGGACCGCCTGCCGGTAGGCCGTCTCCGCCTCGGCATCGTCAGTCGCCTCGAGTCGGCCGCGCCGGGTCGCGACGCGTTCGCGCTGGGCGGCCAGCTCCGACTCGGCCTCCGCGACGGCCCGGCGGGCCTCGGCCGGGGAGGGGACCGGCTCGTCGAGTTCGGCCAGCCCGACCCGTGCGGTCCGGAGCGCCTCGTCGACGCTCGTCGAGACGCCGCGGGACCGGGCGGCCGCCGCGAGGGCGGCCCGCCGGTCCAGCGCGAGCCCGGGCGCGACGACGGCGACGTGGTCGTACAGCCTCACAGCGGCTCACGCTTGAGGGCCGCCGGCGCCGGGTGGTCGGTGTCGACGGCGAACTTCGCGTACGGCACGTTCCGGTCGTTCCGCTCCTCGTAGGCCGCGGCGGCCCCCCTGACGGCCGGGGGCACGTCGCGGAACTCGTTGAACGGCTCCGTCCGCTCGAGCTGGACGTCGTCGGGGTGTTTCTCCCGGAGCCACAGGGCGAGGAAGGCCCCGTGTTCGGTCTCCTCGAAGAGGGCGGCGCGGCCGAACCGACGGACGACGGTGTCCTCGTGGGTCCGACAGGCGTTCCGCAGGGAGGTCCGGGCGGCCCGGGAGTACGTAACGACCAGCAGCACGACGCGGAGTTTCCTCACTTTTCGTCTTAAAGGTACCGCGTCAGTCGACCCGCTCGACCGTCGGCGCCTCGGCGCCGGTCAGCTCCCGGACCCGGTCGCGGGCCGCGCGCTCCGAGTCGGCGAGGACCACCGTCCCGTCGTCGGCGCGGTAGGCGGCGAGGTCGCCGTCGAACTCCGTCGCGAACGTCCTGACCGTCGCCCGGACCTCCCGCTCGCAGGCCTCGAGGTCGACGGCGCCGGCCTCGAACTCCGCCAGCGCGGTCTCTATCCGGCGGAGGGCGGCGATCCGGTCCATCAGACGGTCCGGAGGTAGTCGGTCTGTGGCTCGTAGACGTCGCCTTTCTGTCTGAGCTTCTCGATCTCGTGTTCGGCCTTCGAGCGCTCCAGCCCGATCTCCTCGGCGCGGTCGAGCACCTCCTCCCGCGGGGCGCCCTCGTCGTACTCCGCCTCGACCTCGCCGATGAGGGACTTGATGCGCCTGATGCGGTCCCGCTGGGTCTTCGATCGGCCGGATTCTACAATATCGGCGTCTAGTTCCCCGGTTTCCGGGTCGATACCGACGTCTTCCAGCGAGCCCCGTACGAGTTCGATGACCCGGTCGGCGTCCGCTCGCTCGACGTCGTCCGAGAGTCGAATCCGGGCACTCGCTTCCGCGAGACGAACGAGCGCCTCGAGTTTCCGTGCCGTTATCGGCACGGGGGTGTCCTCGCTGTCCCCCTGGGTTCGGAGGTCCACGTAGAAGTCCTTGATCGCCTCTCTGGCCTCATCGGTCATCGTGGGATAGCAGTTCCGTTTGGCATACGCCACGTACTTCCGGAGGAGTTCGACGTCGATGGCGGGTTCGACGTCCTCCGTGGCGGTCCGTACCTGCTCCCGGGAGACGTTCGAGGTGGCGTTCTCGACCCGGTGGGTCCGGAGTTCGCCCGCGTAGTTCGTACTGATGATGTGGTCGGCGAGCCGACGGTCCTCCTCCTCGTCCGGTCGATCGGTGACGGTGAAGATGAGGTCGAACCGAGAGACCAGCGGTGGCTCGAGGTCGATCTGTTGGGCCATCGGGTCGAAATCATCGAACCGGCCCTCGATCGGATTCGCTGCCGCGAGCAGTGAACAGCGGGATTTCAGCGTCGCATTGATTCCGGCCTTCGAGATGCTGATCTCCTGTTGTTCGAGGGCCTGGTGCATGGCTGATTGGTCATCCGAGGCCATCTTATCCAGCTCGTCCACTGCCGCCACGCCCTGGTCAGCCAAGACGAGGGCGCCTGCCTCCAGCGTCCACTGTTGGCCTTCGCTGAAATCGTCCCGAACGGCAGCAGCAGTCAGTCCCGCACTGGATGACCCTTTCCCGGACGTATAGATCGATCTCGGCGCGATGTTCTTGGTGTACTGTAGGATTTGCGACTTTCCGGTACCAGGATCACCGATTAGAAGAACGTGCAGATCTCCGCGAATCCGTGAACCGTCCGGGAGATTTTTCGTCACACCTGAAAACATTTGTAGGATTATCGCCAGCTTCTCCTGTTCGTACCCGTAGATCGACGGTGCCATCGAATCCACCATCCGCTCGTAGACGTCGCCGGCGTTCGATAGTTCGATGATCTCCGTCTTGTCCGCGTCGGTGATGTCCATGTCCTCGAACTGCTCGTCCTCGATCTCGACACTGATGCCGTCCATGTAGAGGTCGAAGATGGGGGACTTGTCCCGGTCGGAGCCCTGCTGCTCGAGGTGGAGGATGCCGGTGACGCGGACGTGGTCGCCGGCGGTGACGTGGCCCGTGATGTCGTCGTCGATGTGGACGTCGATGCTCTGTGGGGT
>PXQY01000080.1:0-782 GCA_003021745.1 Halobacteriales archaeon QH_7_69_31 | reverse complement strand
CTGGGGAATCCGGGACAGCGTCCCGCAGCGCTGGCACTCGAAGGCCGCCTCCGTCACCTTCGGCCGGACGTCGGTCGCCTTCCGGACGATGCCGGTCACCGCGATGAGCCGGCCGCGGTGGCGGGCCCGGATCGCCCGGATCTCGGTCGAGTCCTGGAGGTTGCGGACGCGGACGTGGGCCTGGCCGAGCGAGACGTCGACCGGGAGGTCGTACAGCCGGAGCGCCTCCTCGGCGTAGTTCCGCATCTGGTCCGGTTGGGCGAGGAGGTCGTCGGCCAGGTCCGGATCGAACCGGTAGAGGTCGTCCCAGTCGACGTACAGCGAGCGCTTCTCGTTGGGGTACTTCTGGGCGAGGTCCCCGATCTCGTCGCGGTAGTACTCGCGGTAGAACCGCTCGAACTCCTCGATGACTTCGGTGTTCTCCGCGCGAGCCATTCAGATACACATCTTTCGCGCGGCCCCGATTAAGAAGTTTGCCACCCGGAGTGAGAGTGGTCCGGCCGACCCTCGTCGCCGCGTTCAACACGGCTGTCCTCACCCTGGACCGCCGGGTCCGATGGGGCCGTCGTCACCCTGTGCCTCCGTGTATTACGGGGCCGTCCTCACCCTGGACCGCCGGGTCCGACGGGGCCACCGTCACCCCTCGCGGCCGGTTACGACGGGTCGTTGCCGCGACCGATCCGGAGGGTCTCCTCGCCGTCGACCTCCCGGACCTGTTCGCCGAACAGCGCGTTCGTCATCACGAGGTGGCCGAAGTACGTCGCGGCGTAGTCGAGCATGCC
>PXQY01000079.1 GCA_003021745.1 Halobacteriales archaeon QH_7_69_31 | reverse complement strand
CCGCGGTCCTCGAAGCCGTCCATCTCCGACAGCAGCTGCATCATCGTCCGCTGGACCTCGGCGTCGCCGGAGGTCTTCGACTCCGTGCGCTTGGCCGCGATGGCGTCGATCTCGTCGATGAAGACCACGGCGGGTTCCTGCTGGCGGGCGAGTTCGAAGAGGTCCCGGACGAGCTTCGCGCCCTCGCCGATGAACTTGTGGACCAGTTCGGAGCCGGCCATCTTGATGAACGTCGCGTCCGTCTGGTTGGCGACGGCCTTCGCCAGCATCGTCTTCCCGGTCCCCGGCGGCCCGTGCAGCAGGACGCCCGAGGGCGGGTCGATACCGACCTCGTCGAACATCTCCGGGTTCTCGATGGGCATCTCGACGGTCTCCCGGACCTCCTCCATCTGCTCGTCGATGCCGCCGATGTCCCCGTAGGCGACGTCCGGCGACTGCTCGACCTGCATGACGCGGGCGCGGACGTCGGTCTCGTCGTCCAGCGCCTTCACGATCGACAGCGAGTTGTTCACCGCCACGCGGTCGTCGGGCTCGATGTCGGATCGCATCTCTTCGGTGACCTCGGTGAGCGCCTCCTGGTTGTTCCCGTGCTGCTTGAGGATGACGCCCTCGTCAGTGAGTTCCTGGACGGTGGCGACGAACAGCGGGGACTGCTTGAGCTTCTTGTTCTCGTGGGTCAGCCGCTCGAGCTTCTGCTGGTACTTGTTGTTCTCGGCGTTCGCATCGAGGAGCTTGTCCCGCATCTCCTCGTTTTGCTGTTCGAGGATCTCCAGGCGCTCCTCGAGCGCGTTCACTTTCTCCTGCTGTGGTGCGCCGTCCTCGTACGGGAGGTCGGCTCCATCAACAGTGTCGGTCATCGCCAGTCGGTAGCGCCCGCGGTAACAAGAGACTTCGGGTCGGTTCGCCCGCCGCTAACCGGCGAATTCCGCCGGTTACGCCGGCATCACCACCCTGCAGGGAGATTACTAACGAGCATTTATTCGAACAGCAAGTATTATCCATCGTCATCAGCAAGGTGGGGACGTCATGAGTGCCAGCGAGCTGGAGACGGAGACGGAGCCCGGCGGCTGGGAAGCGGTCGCGGAGCTACCGCCGAGTGCGAAACTCGTCGCGAAGGTCCTGGAGTACAACGACCGGTTCACCCAGAGCCAGCTCGCCGAGGAGACGATGCTCCCGCCGCGGACAGTCCGGTACGCCATCGGCCGGCTGGAGGAGGTCGACGCGGTCGACGCCCGCTTTTCCTTTACCGACGCGCGGAAACGCGTCTACTCGCTCGCCATCGAGGACTGACTGGCCCTCTCGGCGGTCGCGATCCGACTGTACCCTCGTTGCGAGCGGCGCGCCGCCGTGGCAGGGGTACCGTTCAGTCAGTCGAAGGGGGTGTGCCGGCGCCGCCCCGGTCGAAGCGCCGCCGGTACCTGGCCGTCGTCAGGAGTAACAGGGGCGTCCCCACCAGCGTCGGGCCGAGCCACCTGACCAGCGGCGGCACCATCGTGAGGTTGACGGTCACCGCTGCGGTGACGGTGGCGATGTACCCCGCGCCCATGAAGACGATGTGTTTGAAGAACCAGGCCCGTGGGTCCTCGGCCGGCGCGACGATCGACCGTATCTCGCGGAGCGCCAACACCAGCCCGATGGCCCCGAAGGATGCGAGCGCCCAGCCGAGGCCGTCGCCCGCCAGGACGTCGTTCGCACCCAGTGCGACCATCGCGAGCCCGAACGCGACCATCACGAAGTGGGCGGCCCAGTCGGCGGGCGCGGCCTCGGACGGCGTCGGGCGCTTCCGGGACAGCACGCGGTACCCGGTGAACACGAGGTAGCCGCTGAACACCGCGATGGCGAACAGGAACGCGTCGTCGTCGACGACGGCCAACGGGAACGCCGTCCCGACGACGACGCCCATCGCCAGGACGTACGTCTGGCCCGCGCGGATATGTCGTGGGCCGCCCTTCGACGTCAGCAGAGCGCCGGCGCCGGCGAGGAGGGCGACCGCTCCGGCGGCGACGTGGACCACCAGGGTCCCGTCGTGGACGATGTCGAGCACACCCAATGGGTCGAACCGGTGGAGGTTAGGTCCTGGCCCAAGCTATTGGGATCGAGATGGCTGCGGCCACGAACGGCGGGCAGAAGGTCAGCGCACGGCTCCGGATCGGGCTTCCCCCGACGGCCTGGATCGACACCGTCTCCACGGCGTTTCCGACGGCCACCTTCCGTCTCCTGGCGGGAGTGCCGACCGAGTGCGGTGCGATGCACCTCGGCGAGGTCCGGGCCGAGCGGCCCGCGGCCGTCGCCGATGCGCTCCGCGACCACCCTGCGGTCGTCGAATACGAGAACCTGCACGCGACGACGGACCGCGCCCTGGCCCGGTACGAGGCCGAAGAGACCGGCCTCTACGAGTTCGTCGAACACGCCGGCGTCGTCCCGGACTACCCGGTCGTGGTCCGGAACGGCTGGTTCACCGTGGACATCACCGACACCCGCGAACGCGTCAGGGCCATCCGGGACGGCCTTGAAGCTGCCGAGTTACCGCACGAACTAGTGTCTATCGTGGCTCTGCACGACGACGACCGTCGGGTGACGCCGCGGCAGGGCGAGGCACTCGACGTCGCGCTGCAGGCTGGCTACTTCGAGGTGCCGCGGGAGAGCACCCTGGCCGAGGTGGCCGAGGTCCTCGACGTCGACACCTCCACCGCCAGCGGCCTCATCCGGCGCGGCGTCGGCACGCTCGTCGAGGCCGCCCGGGCCGGTCCCCGTGGCCACGACTGAGACGATCCCCCGTCCTGGTGGCCCGCTGGAGAGGCAGGTTCCGGGATAGCGGGTGCAAACGCAGTTTCGGGGTGGTGACCCGGAACGTCGTCACGCCTGCCCGTCCGAGCGCCCGAGGGTTTATGTCCGATGCCGGGGGGAACCGCTCGCGTGGCCCCCGATCCGCCGGCACCCCCCGACCCCGACGGCGTGAAGGCGTCGCTCCGGCTTTTGGCCGACGGCGACGACCGCGTCGTCATCGAACGCGCCGTCGCGGCCACGCGGGACATCGACGCCGCCGCCGAGTTCGTCGAGACGACCGGTCTGGACGAACTCGCCGCCGCCGTCGAGGGCGTCGACGACCCCGACCTGGCCGAGCGCGGCGACCGGGCGCTGTCGGCGTTCCGGCGGTTCCGCGCAGCCGCCACCGGCCGCCTCGACCCCGCCGATCACTTCCACCCCGGTCGCGGTACCGATTTAACAGGGGCCGACGAACGGCCGTCCGGATGACGCGGGTGATCCATACGGGTGACACCCACCTCGGATACCGCCAGTACCACCGGCCCGAGCGCCGGCAGGACTTCCTCGAGGCGTTCCGCGCGGTCGCCGAGGACGCCGTCGCGGACGACGCCGACGCGGTGGTCCACGCCGGCGACCTCTTCGACGACCGCCAGCCCGGCCTCCCGGATCTGCTCGGCGCGCTCTCGGTGCTGGAGACCCTCGATGCTGCCGACATTCCGTTCCTCGCCGTCGTGGGGAACCACGAGAGCAAGCGGGACGCACAGTGGCTGGACCTCTTCGAGGCGATGGGCCTCGCCACCCGGCTGGGGCGGGAGCCGGAGGTGGTCGGCGACACGGCCTTCTACGGGCTCGACTTCGTCCCGCGGAACCGGCGCGAGGACCTCAAGTACGATTTCCGCCCGCACGAGGCCGACCACGCAGCCCTCGTCGCTCACGGGCGCTTCGCGCCGCTCGCCCCCGACTACGGGAACCTCGAGTGGGACGCCCGCGAGGTGCTCGAAGCCGCCACGGTCGAGTTCGATGCGATGCTGCTCGCTGACGAACACGCCCCGACGCGCCGGGAGGTCGACGGCACCTGGGTCACCTACTGCGGGTCCACCGAGCGCGCGAGCGCCGACGAGCGCGACGAGCGGGGGTACAACATCGTCGAGTTCGACGGGGAGGTCCACCTCGCCCGTCGCGGCATCGAGACGCGGCCGTTCGTCTTCGTCGACCTCGAGCTCGACCCGGGGGAGGGCCCAGAGCGGGTCCTCCAGCGGCTCCACGAGCACGACCTGACCGACGCCGTCGTCCACGTCACACTCGCCGGCGACGGTGAGTCCGTCCCGGCCGCCCGCATCGAGACCGCCGCCACGGAGGCGGGCGCGCTGGTCGCCCGCGTGACAGACCGGCGGGAGGTCAGCGAGGAGGCCGACCTCGAGGTCGCCTTCGCCGACCCCGACGACGCGGTCCGCGAGCGGGTCCGGGAGCTCGGGTTGAGCGATGCGGCCCGCGACCTGGACGAGACCATTCGCGCGAGCAAGGTCGCCGACGCCAACGTCGCCGACGAGGTCGAGCGACGGGTCGAGGAGCTGCTCGACGAGCCGGACGCCTTCGAGCAGGCCCCGGAGGGTGACGCCGGGGCGGTCGACGGCGAGGCCGGAGGTGAGCCACCGACGGCGACGACCGACGAGTCGGCCGCCTCGGCGGACGAACCGGACTCCGCCCAGGAGGCCGTGGCCGCGGCCGTACAGGTCGACGGTTCAGACGCTGCGGACGCCGTCGGGGGCACCGGCGCCGAGGAGACCGACGGCGATGAGGCCGGGGACGAGGGAGGCCCGGATGCCGGTGGGACCGACGGCGACGGCCAGGCCTCGATGGAGGAGTACCTGTGAGATTCGAGCGCGTCCGCCTCCGGGACTTCAAGTGCTACGACGACGCCGACCTGGCGCTCCGGGACGGCGTGACCGTCATCCACGGCGTCAACGGCAGCGGGAAGTCCTCCCTCCTGGAGGCGTGTTTCTTCGCGCTGTACGGGGCCGGCGCCGTCGACGGGACCCTCGATGACGTCATCTCGAACGGCGCCGAGGCGATGACCGTCGAGCTGTGGTTCACCCACGCGGGCGGCGATTACCGGGTCGAGCGGGAGGTGAAGCTCCGGAGCGGGACCGCCCAGACCACGACCTGTGTCCTCGAGACGCCGGACGGCAGCGTCGAGGGGGTCCGGGACGTCGAGGCGCAGATCGCGTCGCTGCTCCGGATGGACGCCGAGGCGTTCGTCAACTGCGCGTACGTCCGGCAGGGCGAGGTGAACAAGCTGATCAACGCCGCACCCGGCGAGCGCCAGGACATGATCGACGACCTCCTCCAGCTCGGCAAGCTGGAGGAATACCGCGAGCGCGCCAGCGACGCCCGCGTCGGCGTCGGGCGCGTGCGCGACGATAAAGAGGGGGCACACTCGCAGGTGTGCGAACAGATCGAGACAAAGGAGGACGAGGATCTCCACGAGCGGCTCAACGGCCTGCAGTCGGAGTTGGCCGAGGTGACCGAGGACATCGAGGACAAGCGACAGAATCGCGAGGAGGCGGAGGCGACCCTGGAGAGCGCCGAGAGCGTCATCGAGGAGTACGAGGACCGGCGGGAGGAGATCGACGAGCTGGACGGGGAGATCGACGAGCTGGCCGCGACCATCTCGGAGGCGGAGGGCGACCGCGAGGCGCTCGCCGAGCGGATCCGGTCGCTGCGGGCGACGACCGGGACGCTCGAGGACGAACTCGAGAGCACGGTCGCTGAGACGGACCTGGAGGAGGCTGACCCCGACGCGGTTGCCGACCGGCTCGAGGCGCTCGACGACGAGGCGGAGTCGCTGCGGGACGACATCGAGGAGCACCGGCTGGAGGCCAACGAGTACGAGCGTACCGCCGAGACGAAGCGCGAGCGGGCTGCGGAGCTGCGGGAGGAGGCCGCCGGGACCCGCGAGGAGGCCGACGAGCTGGAGGCCGACCTCGAGGCCGACCGCGAGGCCCTCGAGGAGCGGCGGGCGGACCTCGAAGAGCTGGACGAGGAGATCGAGGACCTGCGCGCGGAGCTGTCGGGGGCGCCCGTCGAGCAGTCGGCCGTCGAGGCCCACCGCGAGTCGGTCGACGAGGAGCTGACGGCGGCCAGAGAGCGTATCGCTGAGCTGGAGGCGGACCTCGAGAACGCCGAGGCGACGGTCCGGGAGGCCGAGCGCCTGCTCGGGGCGGGCAAGTGCCCCGAGTGCGGACAGCCGGTGGAGGGCTCGCCGCACGTCGAGTCGATCGACGCCGACCGCGAGCGGGTCGAGGAACTCGAGGCAGAACTCGAGTCCGCCCAGTCGCGGGTCGCGGAACTCGAGGCGAAGCGGGAGCGGGCCGTCGAGCTGGTCGAGACCGAGACCGAGCTCGGACGGCTGGAGGAGACCCGCGATGAGCGTGCCGAGCTGGTTGAGCAGAAGGCCGAGACCTTAGAAGATCAGGCCGACCGGGTCCAGGAGCTCTGGGCGGAGGCCGAGGAGCTCGCGGCCGACGCCGAGGACGCGGAGGCGGCCGCCGACGAAGCGGAGACGGCCGCCGGGGCGGCCCGGGATGCGATCGGTGAGCTGAACGCCGAGAAGGCCACTATCGACGAGCGGCGCGAGCGGCTCCGGCGGATCGAGGAGTTACTGGAGGATGTCGCCGATAACGAACGCGAGATCGAGACGCTCCGGGAGCGCCGCGACGGCAAGGCGGAGCTGAACGACGAGCGCCGCGAGCGGCTGGCCGACAAGCGCGAGCGGAAGGCCGACCTCGAGGCCGAGTTCGACCCGTCGGCCCTCGAGGACGCCCGCGAGGAGAAGGCGCGCGCCGAAGACTACCTCGAACAGGTCGAGCCACACCTCGAGGCGCAGCGCGACGAGCGGGACGAGCTCCAGGCCGATATCGGCGCCGTCGAGAACGAAATAGCGGAGCTGGAGCAGCTTCGCGAGCGACGCGACGAGCTCGAGGCCGTCGTCGACCGGCTGGACTCGCTGTACGGGGAGGCCCGACAGCTGCAGGAGAGCTACGCCGACCTCCGGGCGGAGCTGCGCCAGCGGAACGTCGAGACGCTCGAATCGATGCTGAACGAGACGTTCCAGCTGGTGTACGAAAACGACTCCTACGCCCGGATCGAGCTGGACGGCGACTACCGGCTGACCGTCTACCAGAAGGACGACACGCCGCTCGACCCCGAGCAGCTGTCCGGCGGCGAGCGCGCGCTGTTCAACCTCTCGCTCCGGTGTGCGATCTACCGGCTGCTCTCGGAGGGCATCGAGGGGGAGGCGCCGACGCCGCCGCTGATCCTCGACGAGCCGACCGTGTTCCTCGACGCCGGCCACGTCTCGAAGCTGGTCGAACTCGTCGAGTCGATGACCGCCCACGGCGTCGATCAGATCGTCGTCGTGAGCCACGACGAGGAGCTGGTCGGGGCGGCCGACGACCTCGTGGCGGTCAAGAAGGACCCGACGACGAACCGGTCGTCGGTCGAGCGGTCGGCGGCCGTCGAGACACTCCCTACCCCGTGAGCGTCCGGAGGCCGACCCGGCCCGTGTCGGTGAGCCGGTAGCCCCGCTCGCCGGCGACGTCGGTCTCCGCGACGAGGCCCGCGACCCGGAGGTCGCCGACGAGCCCGTGGAGGTCGGACTCGCAGAGTTCGGTGTCGCCGAGGACCGTCCGGACGGCGAGCGGGCCGCGCTCGTCGAGTTCGACCAACAGCCCGAGCGCCGTCGGCGAGTCGACGGCCGACACCAGCCGTCGCGCCGGTTCGGGGACCCGGCCGGCCGCAACCGAAAGCGGCGGGTCGCCGGTGGCGGAAAGCTCCTCGGTTGGGAGGTGCCGGGTGTCGCCGGTCTCGGGGTCGCGGACGAGGCTGGCGTCCGTCGAGCGCTTCAGGAGGAGGTACCGGTCGCCGGCGTACTCGACGGTCCTCACGGCGCCGCCTCCCCGTTCCGGCGGTCGGCCCGGAAGGTCAGGTAGCAGCGGACCGCGGCACCCGCCGCGACGAAGCCGACGGCCAGTGCGAGGCCGCCGAGCGCCAAGTCGCCCCGAAAGTAGATCACGAGGAGGCCGAGCGGGATGGCGGCCATCGCCACGTCGACGGCGATGACCGCCCCCCAGAACGTCCGGAGGAGGAGCGCGTCGACGTCGTCGCCGGCCTCGAGGTCGACGGCTCCCCTCGGGTCGTCGACGCTCGGGGGCTCCGGCCCCGGGCGCTCGATCTCGACCGGATCCGAGGTGCGGCCGGCGTCATCTGATCCGGGTAGCACGGGGGGAGCCAGCCGCTCCGGGGTGAAAAGTTACGCGGCCTCGTCGAGGTCGACGACGTCGGCCGCCTGCATCCACGCGAGGGGGTTGTCCGCGTCGTAGAACACCACGCCCTCCTCGGTCTGGTAGGACTCAGTCGTCTCGACGGCCTCCGTCACCGGGTCCGGTCGCTCGCCGGCGCTGTCCCCCTCGGCCGTCGCGTCAGGGTCGGGCACGTGCTGTCACCGGCACTTCCTACGGCGGGTCCGGGTAAATCCCTTGTGGCCGGATCACGTTTCGAAACGGGGGACGGCGTCGGGGTCGGATCCCATCTCCGGGCGGATGCCCGCGGGACACCGGGGCCTTTACCGGGCCGGCGCTCGGAACCGGTTTCATGACCCAGGGTAGCGAGCAGGGGACCCTCGAGGCCTTCGATGGCGGGGGCGGCGCTCCCGACCGACCCGCCGCGGAGGCCGCCGCCGTCACGTCGCCGGACGCGGCCGCTGCCGACGTGGTGGACCGCCTGGAGCGGCGGTTCCCCGAGGTGGACGACCACGTCGAGTGCTCGGTCACGCAGGTCGACTACACGATCGAGGGCGACGGCGACGACGAGCGCCCGGTGCTGCACGTCCACGGCCGCACGGCGGACAGGGAGCCGGTGCACGCCCGCGTCCACGACTTCCGGCCGTACTTCTACACGCCGGTCGCGGATCTGGAGGTGGCGGTCGACGCCGACGCGCCGCTGTCGTCGGTCGACGTCGTCGACTCGCGGCTCGACCACGACCGACTGACCGGCGTCGAGACGTACGCCGACCGGCCCGGCGGCGTCCCGGACGATCGGACGCCGGGGGAGGTCGTCGTCTACGAGTCCATCCGGGGCGAGGAGCTGGTCAAGCTGTTCGGGCAGACGCCGCGAGACGTCGGGGAGCTGCGGGACCGCTTCGAGCATTACGAGGCCGACATCCTGTTCCCGAACCGGCTGTTGATCGACAAGGACATCCAGAGCGGCGTCCGCGTCCCCGCCCGGGAAGCGGCGGACGGGAGCCTGGAGGTCCACCACACGGAGGTCGAGGCGGTCGACTGCGCGGTGGAGCCGCGGGTCCATACCCTCGACATCGAGGTCGACGACCGGAACGGGTTCCCGGAGGACGGCGAAGAGACCATCATCTGTCTGACGAGCCACGACTCCTACCGCGATGAGTACGTGGTATGGCTGTACGAGTCCCCGGAGGGTGTCCCGGGCCCGGACGCCATCGACGACTACGAGCCCATCGGTGACGGCCCGCTCGACGTGGACGTCCGCGGGTTCGCCGACGAGGCCGAGATGCTCGTCGATTACATCCAGTACCTCGATGCGACGGATCCGGACGTGCTGACGGGCTGGAACTTCGACGACTTCGACGCCCCGTACCTCATCGACCGCATCGAGCGGCTCGAGCGTCGCGCCGACGGCCTCGACGCCGACCGGCTCTCCCGCGTCGGCGAGGTCTGGCACTCCGGGTGGGGCGGCCCGGACGTGAAGGGCCGGGTGGTGTTCGACCTCCTGTACGCATACCAGCGGACGCAGTTCTCCGAACTCGACTCCTACCGGCTCGACGCGGTCGGCGAGGAGGAACTCGGGGTCGGCAAGGAGCGGTATCCGGGCGACATCGGCGACCTCTGGGAGGACGACCCCGAGCAGCTCCTGGAGTACAATCTCCGTGACGTCGAACTCTGCGTCGAGCTGGACCGCAAGCAGGACATCGTCCCATTCTGGCGGGAGGTCGCCGCGTTCGTCGGCTGCAAGCTCGAGGACGCGACCACGCCCGGCGACGCCGTCGACATGTACGTACTCCACGAGACCCACGGGGAGTTCGCGCTCCCGTCGAAGGGCCAGCAGGAGGGCGAGGAGTACGAGGGCGGCGCCGTCTTCGACCCCATCTCCGGAGTCCGGGAGATGGTGAGCGTGCTCGACCTGGCGAGCCTCTACCCGATGTGCATGGTCACCATCAACGCCTCGCCCGAGACCAAGGTCGACCCCTCGACGTACGACGGCGAGACCTACGTCGCACCGAACGGGACCCGCTTCCGGAAGGACCCGGACGGCGTCATCCGGGCGATGGTCGACGAACTGCTCGAAGAGCGCGAGCAGAAGAAGGCGCTGCGCGACGACCACGACCCGGACGCACCGGCGTACGACACCTACGACCGCCAGCAGGCCGCGGTGAAGGTCATCATGAACTGCTTCACGCCGGACACCGACGTCCTGACCCCCGACGGTGTCCGGAACATCCGCGACCTCGACGTAGACGACGAGGTGTACTCGCTGGACCCCGAGACGATGGAGATGGAGGTCAAGCCGGTCGTCGAAACACACGCGTATCCCGACTACGGCGGAGAACTGGTCGACATCGAGACGAGCAAGATCGACTTCAGCGTGACCCCAAACCACCGAATGATCGTCCGGAAGAATGACAAAAACGGAATCACGGAAAAAGGGTGGTCCTTCGTCGAGGCAGGCGAGTTGTACGATTACTGCCATTACGAGCTGCCTCATGGGTGGGAGTTCGATCATCAGGATGAACTTCCCGACCGTATCGACCTGACCGATCTGATTCGGGAATACACCAGTGTACAGCTCAAGTTCGCGGTTGGCGGGACGAAATTGGCGGCGTCCGGTGGGGAGCCCAACGTCTCCCGACAGGTTCCCGTAGACGATTTCCTGGAGCTGTTGGCCTGGTACATTACCGAAGGAGACGTCTACGAGGCGAAAACCGGGAACTATCGGGTGAAAATCGCTCAAGAGGACGATGAAGCGTTGGACCGAATAGCGGGTCTGCCTGAATCGTCTGTCGAGTACTACTATACGACCGACCGTAAGGTGAGTTTCTCGAGTCGACCGGTAGCTGAATTATTCCAAGAGCTGTGCGGCGCCGGGAGCGAGAACAAACGGATTCCCGACCTGGTGTTCGAAGGATCGAAAGAGCAGAAAGAGAAGTTTCTGGACACTCTCATCGCGGGGGATGGAGACCGACAGCCGAACTCCTGGCGGTACAGTACGAAAAGCAAGGAACTCCGGGATGATGTTCTCAAGCTATGCACGCACCTCGGGATTACCGTTACGTACAGCTCCGACAGCGGCGTGTGGCGACTCTACTGTGCCGAGGAAGGAAAAAACTCGTTCCGAATGCACCGGGACGGTGGCCGAAGTACAGCCGAGAACGGTGTGTACTGCGTCACGGTCGAGGGTAACAACACTCTAATTGCCGGACGAAACGGTAAGCTCCACAATGTGTCAAATTCTTTATACGGCGTACTCGGGTGGGACCGCTTCCGCCTCTACGACAAGGAGATGGGAGCCGCCGTAACCGCAACCGGGCGGGATGTCATCGAGTTCACCGAGGAGGCCGCAAACAATGTCGGGTACGAGGTTGCCTACGGCGATACGGATTCTGTCATGTTGGAACTCGGACAAGACGTTCCGAAACAGACAGCCATCGAGCAGTCCTATGCCATCCAGGACCACATCAACGACGCCTACGACGAGTTCGCGAAGCGGCTCAACGCCGACGAGCACCGCTTCGAGATCGAGTTCGAGAAGCTCTACCGGCGGTTCTTCCAGGCGGGCAAGAAGAAACGGTACGCCGGCCACAAGGTGTGGGCCGAGGGCAAGGACGTCGACGACCTCGACATCACGGGCTTCGAGTACAAGCGCTCGGACATCGCGCCGATCACGAAGGAGGTCCAGAAGGAGGTCCTGGAGATGATCGTCACCGGCGCCGACCGCGAGGAGATCACCGACTACGTTCACGACGTGATCCAGCGGGTCCGCGCCGGCGACGTCAGCCTCGAAGAGATCGGCATCCCCGGCGGCATCGGGAAGCAGCTCGACAACTACGAGACGGACACGGCCCAGGTCCGCGGCGCGAAGTACGCGAACCTGCTCTTCGGAACGAACTTCGCCAGCGGCTCCAAGCCGAAGCGCCTCTACCTCGAGAAGGTCCACCCCGAGTTCTTCCGACGGATCGAGGCGGAGCGTGGCCTGGACCCCGCCGAGAACGCCCTCTACGGCGAGTTCAAGCGCGACCCGGACGTGATCTGCTTCGAGTTCGACGATCAGGTGCCCGAGGCCTTCGAGGTCGACTACGACAAGATGCTGGACAAGACGCTGAAGGGCCCGATCGCGCGGGTGCTGTCGGCACTGGACATCTCCTGGGAGGAGGTAAAGAGCGGCCAGGAGCAGACCGGGCTCGGCAGTTTCGTGTGAGTCATACTGCCGGCTGTAACTACGTGACGCAGTCCCGTCCGGAAGACGGGGTTCTGGACGGTATCCAACCGGATATCGCCACAGAATCGTGAAAGAATTACAGTCGGCAGTATCAGCGGCCCTCGGGTTCGGCCTCCCGTCCCGTCTCGTCCGGGGGCCGCTCCTCGACGCCGGTGAACTCGAAGCGCGCGCCGCCGGCCTCGCTTTCGGTCGCCCGGACGGACCACCCGTGGGCCTCCGCGATGTTCTCGACGACGCTGAGGCCGAACCCGGTCCCGCTCTCGATGGTCGTGTAGCCGGACTCGAACACCCGGTCGCGCTCGTCAGGCGGGATCCCGGGGCCGTCGTCGGCGACGTAGAAGCCGTCCTCGAGGTCGCCGACGGTGACGTCGACCGCCGGGCCGCCCTGCTCGATCGAGTTGCGGAAGAGGTTCTCGAGGCTGCGACGGAGTTGACTCGGGTCGGCCGCGACGGTTCTCGCGGTCCGGACACGGAGGCCCGCCTCGCCGGTGTCGACCGTGCGCCAGGCGTCCAGACAACACTCCGCCAGATCGACGGGTTCCGGGTCCACGGTCGCCTCCTCCTGGCGCGCCAACGCGAGAACGTCGTCGGTTATCTCGTCCATCCGGTCTAGGGCCTCCTCGATCTCGTCGAGGTTCTCGGGGTCGTGGTCCGCCCGGTCGAGTTCGAGGTGGCCCTTCGCGACCGACAGCGGGTTCCGGAGGTCGTGGGCGACGATGTTCGCGAACCGGTCGAGCCGCTCGTTCTGTCGCTCCAGCGCCTCGGTGCGCCGTTCAAGTTCCCGCTGTCGGCGGCGCCGCTCGGTGACGTCGCGGATCAGGAGGACGCGGCCGACGTACTGGTCGTGGCCGTCGTGGATCGGCGAGATGTCGACCTCGTAGTCGTGGCGCTCGCCGTCCTGGTGGAGCGTGATGTCCTCGCGGACGTCCCGACGGTCGCGGAACGTCTCGACGACCCCGGGATAGGCCGCGAAGAGATCGTCGACGGTCGTCCCGATGATTGCCTCCCGCGGGCGGCCGAGCAGCTCGGCACCGGCCTCGTTGACGTCGAGGACCATGTCGTCGGCGTCGATGACGAAGTAGCCGTTCTCTATGTGGTTGACGACGGTGCTGCGGGCGATGGGGACGACGTCGAGCAGCTGGAACCAGTGGAGCTGTGCGACGAACGCGACGGCGGTGACGGTGAGGCCGAAGGCGGTCAGATCGATCGGCGAGTAGCCGAGGAGGAAGACGCCGTTCAACGCCCAGGGGACCGACAGCGCGAGGATGAGCCCGGCGGTTTGCCGGCGGAAGGCGCCGCGTCGCTGCAGGAACTCGGTGACGTACATCCCCATGGCCCCGGCTAGCAGGAGGTACGAGTAGGCGGCGTTCAGGTAGAACCACGGGCCGTAGTCGAACTCGAGGACGGTCGTCGACCCGACCGTGGCGGTCCGGTAGCCCGTAATGACGAGGTCGTGGCCGACGAGTTGGTCGGTCCACATGAGGCCGTTCGTGACGACGAAGACGGCCGACAGTGCCACCACCGACCTGGTGGTGATCCACTCCTCACGGTTCGAGTACTCCAGGGCGTGGAGGAACACGGCGAGGACGACGAGCGTCGAGCCGAGGAACCTGACGTCCTGCCACAGCAGTTTCTGCGCCGGGTCGCTGCTGGCGATCCGGATGGCGTCGGCGCCGGCCCAGATCGTTGTCGCAACGAGGACGCCGAGCACTTGCGGTGCCGTGCGGCGGTCACGGAGCCGGAACACCTCGGCGACGAGCGCCGCCGACAGCCCCGCCGCCAGTGCCAGGGGGACGGTGTAGATGGAGAACTGCAGCGACATCTACCTGGGTACGTGGACACAACGGCAGATAAACGGTGCCATCGGGTCCGGGCCGTGAACGGCGCTCGCGGCCCCGGTACGCTGCCCGGCGGATGTCCGTCGGCGACAACGAAGCTATCCCGCTGCCCCACCGATACACTTGGATTTCGGAGTATAAAACGTTCTAGCCGCCGATGTGGCCTGTCTACGGCTCTCGAAGACCTCGTCGTACAGGGCGGTGAACAAGGTGTGACCTCGGTGTGGGACCTTTTCGCATGGAAAAATATTTTTTCGAAACGACAACCCAAATCACACCGAACCCGAAACCATTATGGCCGTCAGGCCCGACTTTCCGGGCACGTACGATCATGGCTACGCTCGAAATCACCGATCTCCACGCCGACGTCGCCGAGGAGGGCGGCGAGACGATCCTCCGTGGCGTCGACCTGGAGGTCAGCTCCGGAGAGATCCACGCCCTCATGGGCCCGAACGGCTCCGGCAAGTCAACGCTCGCGAAGATCATCGCCGGCCACCCGGCCTACGACGTCACCGGGGGCGAGGTCCGCCTCCACATCGAGCCCGACGAGTTCGAGGGCGTCGACGTCGACGAGGACCAGGAGACCTGGGACCTGCTCGACCTCGAACCGAACGAGCGGGCCGCCCTCGGGGTCTTCCTGGGCTTCCAGTACCCGGCCGAGATCGAGGGCGTCACGATGGTGAACTTCCTCCGGACGGCGCTCAACGCCAAGCTCGACGAGCGCGAGGAGCTGTTCGAGGACGAGGAGGAGGCGGCCGGCGACGAGGCGGCCACCAACGAGGACGCCGCGGGCTACGAGACCTCGCCGATGGAGGGGCCGGCCCACGAGGGCGCCGTCGGCGTCGCCGAGTTCCAGGAGATCATCGCCGAGAAGATGGAGCTTCTGGACATCGACGAGCAGTTCGCCCAGCGGTACCTCAACGCCGGCTTCTCCGGCGGCGAGAAGAAGCAAAACGAGGTCCTGCAGGCCGCCATTCTCGAGCCCTCGATCGCGGTGCTGGACGAGATCGACTCCGGGCTCGACATCGACCGGCTCCAGGACGTCTCCAAGGGCATTAACGCCCTCCGCGACGAGGAGGGCGCCGGCGTCCTCCAGATCACCCACTACCAGCGGATCCTCGATTACGTCGAACCGGACCGCGTCCACGTGATGCTCGACGGCGAGATCGCAAAGAGCGGCGGGGCGGCGCTCGCCGAGCAGCTCGAAGACGAGGGCTACGACTGGGTCCGCGACGAGGTCTTCGAGGCCGCGTAACCACCCGTGGTTACACACAACCTAATAAGTACACGGACGTAACTACCGACAATGAGTTCAGAGGACCTACAGCACACCGACACCGAAGCCAGATTCGAGTTCAAGAAGGAGGAAAATTCGGCGTTCCAGGCCGAGAAGGGCCTCGACGAGGAGACGATCCGCGTCATCTCCGAGGACAAGGACGAACCCGAGTGGATGCTCGAGCGGCGCCTCCGCGCCTTAGAGCAGTTCCAGGAGATGCCGATGCCGGACGACTGGCCCGGCGCTCCGGACCTTTCGGAGGTCGACGTCGACGAGATCGTCCCCTACATCCGCCCGGACATCGAGACCCGCGGCGGCGCCGAGAGCTGGGAGGACCTCCCCGAGGAGATCCAGGACACCTTCGACAAGCTCGGCATCCCGGAGGCGGAGAAGAACGCCCTCTCCGGGGTCGGCGCCCAGTACGAGTCGGAGATCGTCTACCAGAACATGAAGGAACAGTGGGAGGACAAGGGCGTCATCTTCTGCGACATGGACCGGGCCGTCCGGGAGCACGAGGAGATCGTCCGGGAGTACTTCATGACGAAGTGCGTCCCGCCGAGCGACAACAAGTTCGCGGCGCTACACGGCGCCATCTGGTCCGGCGGCTCCTTCGTCTACGTCCCCGAGAACACCACCGTCGAGATGCCAGTCCAGGCGTACTTCCGGATGAACAGCGACGGGATGGGCCAGTTCGAACACACGCTCATCGTCGCCGAGCCCAACTCGGAGGTCCACTACATCGAGGGCTGTTCGGCCCCGAAGTACTCCGCGTTCAACCTCCACTCCGGCGGCGTCGAGGTGTTCGTCAAGGAGGGCGCCCACGTCCAGTACTCCACGGTGCAGAACTGGTCGAAGAACACCTACAACCTCAACACCAAGCGCGCCATCGCCGAGAAGGACGCCACCATGGAGTGGGTGTCCGGCTCGATGGGCTCGAAG
>PXQY01000078.1:8179-8792 GCA_003021745.1 Halobacteriales archaeon QH_7_69_31 | reverse complement strand
ACCCGACCGCGGCGCCTGGATCGGCGAGGGCGAAGGAGAGATCGACTACCAGTGAACCTTTTTGCACGCTCGGCGCGCCTGCGGCGCGCCTCGCGGCAAAAACGTTCATGAAAAAGACACGGCGGGCCTCCAGCCGCGGCGCTGCGCGCCGCGTTAGTCGGCCCTTGGTCCCGCGCCTCGCTGCCGCTCGGCGCGGTGAACCGCTCGCTCACTCCGTTCGCTCGCGGATGCTTGTCGATCTTGCCAGGCTCCTCCCGCAGCCCTGCGCTCGGGAACCGCCCCAGTTTTGACCCGGCCGCTCGTTGAGTGGTACATGCCCACGCCGACGAGGACGTGCCGGACATCCCGGTCGTGTGTCCGGACTGTGACACCCGGACGAAGGTACCCATCCCCGAGGTCGAGAACGCCGTTGCGCGGCAGAACGAGCAGCTCCACGACGGCGAGGCCGTGGCGGCGGTCGATGTCAACGGCCGGAGCGTCATCGTCGGGTAGAACATCGATACTGCCAGCGTCTACGACCCCAAAACCGGCCGCGAACGCTTTACCCATCGGAACCCCCTTGATAGCGGCACGGGTGTCGGCGTCGAGGGCTCGGTGGTTGCATCGGGCGACG
>PXQY01000078.1:0-8167 GCA_003021745.1 Halobacteriales archaeon QH_7_69_31 | reverse complement strand
TCGAGGGCTCGGTGGTTGCATCGGGCGACGGCGGGCCGAACCTGCTGAAGCCGTCGCCGCGGGCCGTGAGACTACTCCGTTTGATGGGTTTCGACCCCAACAATAAGTTATATATTCGTTGGGGTAGTGTCCCAACATAGGAGATCGATGCGACCGACGGTCGTACATCGGGAAAAAGACGAGAAACCGGACGGGAGTCGGTACGAGATGGTCGCGTGGCTGGTCCCGGTGAGCGATGACTTCCCGGAGGGGCTGAAGTATAGCTTCCAGTACATGGACGCTGACGGCGAAACGCTCCTGCGGTACGACAACGCGCCCCATCACCTGGATGTCGGCCGGCATCATCGCCACCCACCTGAGGGCGACATCACGAAGCTGGAGTTCACAGGCCTCTCCGACCTGATAGAGGACTTCCAGACCGAGGTGAACGAAATCTATGAGCAACGAACCGACTGACACCGAACCCACACACGACGAATTCACGCCCGACCCGGGCGAGGTCGAGTACCCTTCGACCCTCCGCATCACGTCGCTCCCGTCGGAGCAGGCGCAGGCGGCGGCCAAAGAGCGCGCCGAACAGTGGGAGGACGGCGAAGAAGTGCCGCACGTCGTCAACTTTGAAGACCGAGCGCGCCTCCGCCAGCTGCTCACCGACCGACGGATGGAGCTGCTCGAAGCGGTGATGGAACACCCACCTGAGAGCATTCGCGCGCTGGCTGACCGCCTCGACCGTGACGTGCACGACGTCCACGACGATCTGCACCTGCTGGCCGAGTACGACATCATTTACTTCGAAGAGGAGGGTCGCGCGAAGAAGCCATACGTCCCCTACGATACAGTCCGGATCGAGGTCGAATTCGGTCTGCCACGTGGTGAGGGCTCAGAGTCGGCCACCCCGCGCCTCGCTGCCGCTCGGCGAGGTGAACCGCCCTGCCTGCGTTCGCTCGCGGATGCTTGACCCGCTGTGGATCAGTAATACAGTCGCGATCCCGAATCGGCTCCGGCCCGCGACCGGACCGATTATCCCGTCGGGCGGCTCACGGAACGTCCATGACCGAGGCCGACGAGGAGGACGTGCCGGACATCCCGGTGGTGTGTCCGGACTGCGACACGCGGACCAAGGTGCCGTTCCCGGAGGTCGAGGATGCGATCGCGCGGCACAACCGGCAGCTCCACGACGGCGATGCCGTCGCGGCGGTCGACCCCGACGTCCTCGAGGAACTGGCGGACTTCGTCGCCGAGGATCTCGGCCTGCTGTAGATCGGCGGGGGTGACGCCACGTGCGGCCGGGGTGTATGCCTTTACGCCTGGCCCTGGACGGGTGGGACATGGTGACGCCGTCGGCCTGCCGGGCCGAGATCAACGCGCTCCACGAGTTCTTCGTGGCGTGGTTCGACGGGTCGGTGCCGCGACGGAAACTCTCGCGGCTCGAGCGGGCGCTCGCCCCCGAGTTCGAGATGGTCACGACCGAGGGCGAGCGGGTCGACCACGCGGCGCTCGTCGACGGGCTCGCGGAGTCATACGGCCGCACGGAGGGCGAGTCCTTCGACATCGAGGTCCGGGACGTCGAGGCCCTCGGACTGTTCGAGGATCACGCCGTCGTCCGGTACGAGGAGTGGCAGCGCCGGGGCGAGGAGGATACCGGGCGGGTGAGCATGGCGCTGTTCCGCGGCGACGCCGACGCGCCCGAGGGGGTCGTTTGGGTGACGCTGCAGGAGACGGCGCTCGAGGGTTGAGCCGCGTCCGGTGGTGGTACGGCGCCGGCCGGTGGGCGGTTCGTCTTCATTGGGCTGCCGGGGGCGGTCAGGGTAAGCCGGTGAGCGTTCCGTCGCCGTCGGGTGGCCGGTGGCGGTCGGTCACCGACGGCGGTCCATCAGTGGTTCCGGAATCGGCCGGTAGGGGCCCGCTCAGGGCGCTCGGGCGGCCCATCGGCGGCTCCTACTCCACCGAGCGTGTGCAAGCCGGATAGCCGGCTCGCAAAGGAAATCTTCAAAGGGAACCCCGATGCAGGGGTACACGATGGCTGTGGTACCGTACGAGATGCTGGCGTTCCTCCTGTTCGCCCTCGTGACGGTCGGGGCGAGCCTGGGCGTCGTCCTGGTCCGTGACGTGTGGCACTCGGCGCTCATGTTGGGCGTCGCGCTGCTCTCGGTCGCGATCCACTACGTCCTGTTGGAAGCCGCGTTTCTGGCGGCGATGCAGGTGCTCGTGTACGTCGGCGGAGTGTTGATCCTCATCACCTTCGCCGTCATGCTGGTCCGGCGCGAGGACGGGCCGGAGACGGAGGTGGCGCCGTGACGACCCGGCCACGGCTCCACCGCGGCAGCAAGGTCACCGGGCTCCTCGCCGTCGGGCTGTTCGGCCTCTTCGCGGCGGTGTTTCTCACCGCCGGCTTCGGCACCGCCGAGGGGTTCGCCGACGGCTCGGTCACGCGCTCTATCGGCTACGCGATGTTCAACCTCGACGGGGGCGGCATCGAGAGCGAGGGCTTCCTCGTCGCCTTCATCACCATCGCGGTCGTGCTCGACGCCGCCCTCGACGGCGCCCTCATGCTGGCGAAAAGTGGCGAGGGGGACGAGGGCTGATGGTACTTTCGTCCGTCCCCGCCGAGTACTACCTCCTGCTGTCGGCCGCGGTGTTCTGCACCGGCCTCTTCGGCATCCTCACCCGCGAGAACGCCCTGATGTTCCTGATGAGCGTCGAACTCATGCTCAATGCCGCCAACATCAACCTCGTCGCCTTCTCCTTCTACTGGGGGACCCTCACCGGCCAGGTGTTTACGCTGTTCACGATGGCGCTCGCCGCCGCCGAGGTCGCCATCGGCATCGGCATCATCCTCGTGCTGTACCGTAACTTCGACGACGTCGACGTGACCGGGCCGACGACGCTGAGGTGGTGACCGTGGCAGGGATCTACGCCTACGCGCCGGCCATCGCCGCGCTCCCGCTCGCGTCGTTCCTGGTCGCGCTGTTCGCCGGGCGGTGGCTCCCGAAGGAGGGCGCGCTGGCCGGCATCCTGGCAACCGGCGGCTCGCTCGTCCTCTCGGCGGTCACCCTCGTCGAACTCGTCCTGACCGGCGAGGGCTACGACGAGCGGCTGTACACGTTCGTCGCGCCCGCCGAGACGTTCGACCTCGGTTTCGGCGTCCTCATCGACCCGCTGTCGGCCGCGATGCTCGTCATCGTCTCGCTCATCGCCTTCCTCGTCCACGTCTTCTCGCTCGGCTACATGAACGACGAGGGCGAACCCGGCCTCCCGCGGTACTACGCCGGCCTCGGGCTGTTCTCCTTCAGCATGCTCGCGTTCGTGTTCGCGAGCAACCTGCTGATGGCGTTCGTCTTCTTCGAACTCGTCGGCCTCTGCTCGTGGCTGCTCATCGGCCACTGGTACCGCGAGGCGGCCCCGCCGTCGGCCGCGAAGAAGGCGTTTCTCGTCACCCGCTTCGGGGACTACTTCTTCCTCGTCGGCCTCGTCGGGGTCCTCGCGACGTTCGGCACCGCCCGGTTCGCCGGCGAGGGCGGCTTCCCGGCCGGCCCGACGCCGGTCTCGGCGCTCATCCACGCCGCGACGATGGTCGCCGCCGGCGTCTTCCTCCTCGCCCGGATGTACGGCTTCTACGCGCTGCTCCCGACGGTGCTTGCCATCATCGCCTTCACCGGCGGGTTCACCGCGCTGTTCGCGGCGTCGATGGCCGTCGTCAAGGACGAGATCAAGCAGGTGCTCGCGTACTCGACCATCAGCCAGTACGGCTACATGATGCTCGCGCTGGGCGCGGGCGGCTACGTCGCCGCGTTCTTCCATCTCACCACCCACGCGGTGTTCAAGGCGCTCCTGTTCCTCGGTGCCGGGTCGGTCATCATTGCGATGCACCACGAGGAGGACATGTGGCTGATGGGCGGCCTCAAAGAGGAGATGCGCGTGACGTACCTCACGTTCGTCGCCGGGTCGCTGGCGCTCGCCGGCATCTTTCCGTTCGCCGGCTTCTGGTCGAAGGACGAGGTGCTGTTCGAGACGCTCGTCCACGGCCTCGGGGCGAACCCGCTCTTGCTCGGCGGCTACCTGCTCGGGCTCTCGGCCGTGTTCGTCACCGGCTTCTACACCCTCCGGATGGTGATGCTCACGTTCCACGGCGACCCCCGGACCGACGCGGCTGCCGACCCCCACGGCGTCGGCTGGAACGTGAAGTTCCCCCTCGCCGTCCTCGGCGTCCTCGCGACGGTCGGCGGCTACCTCAACCCGGCCCCGCTCGCGAAGCTCACCGGGGCCGAGGTCGACTTCCTCCACCGCTACCTCGACGGCCCGGCCAGCGAGGAGCTTTTGACGAGCGCCCACCACTACGGTGACCTGACCCACGAGTGGGCGGGCTACACCGCAGGCTCTGTCGCCGGCGGCGAGACAGCCACGATGCTCGGCGGCGCCGGCCTCAGTCTCGCGCTCGCGCTCGCGGGCGCTGGCACCGCCTTCGTGCTGTACCGCGGCCCGGACCCGGACAGACACACCGAGGCGCTCGGCGACCTCCGGACGGTCCTCGTGTCTAACTACTACCAGGACGAGTACCAGGTGTGGCTCGCCGAGGGGCTGACGCTCCGCACTGCGATCGCCGCCGACACGTTCGACCAGGGCGTCATCGACGGCGCCGTCGACGCCGTCTCCAGCGTCAGCCTGTTCTCCGGCGACCGCCTCCGTCGGCTCCAGACCGGGGTCGTGACCAACTACGCCGCACTCATCGCGCTCTCCGTGCTCTTGGGTCTCGCCGCGTTCGCCGTCGTCGGGGGGTGGCTGTAGGTGCTGGTCGAGGCCCTCATCGCGGTCCCACTGGTCGGCGCCGCCGTCGTCGCGGTCGCGCCGAACGAGTACGCCGAACGACTCGCCCTCGGCGTCTCCGCCGTCCCGCTCGTCGGCTCGCTGTACATGTACCTCGCCTTCGACGGCAGCGGGAACGCGCTGTTGGGCGGCGACGTCGCCTACGAAACGTTCTTCGAGTGGCTGACGCTCGGGCCCTACGCCGTCAACTACCACGTGGGGCTGGACGGCATCTCGCTGCCGCTCGTCGTCATGACCACGGTGCTGACGACGCTGTCGATCCTCAGCGCCTGGACGCCCATCGACGACCGCCAGCGCCAGTTCTACGGCCTGATGCTGTTCATGGAGGCCGCACTCGTCGGCGTGTTCGCCGCGCTCGACTTCCTGCTGTGGTTCGTGTTCTGGGAGGCCGTGCTGGTCCCGATGTACTTCCTCATCGGCGTCTGGGGCGGCCCGCGGCGGAAGTACGCCGCGATCAAGTTCTTCGTCTACACGAACATCGCGTCGCTCGTGATGTTCATCGGCTTCTTCGCGCTCGTGTTCGGGCTCGGCGACGCCGTCGGCTCGACCGGCCTGCCGGAGATCGCCCAGGCGCTGCGGGCCGGCCAGCTCGGCGCGCTCGGTCTGCCCGGCACCGGCGCCGCCATCCCGGCCGACGTCCTGGCGCTTTCCGCGTTCGTCGCCATGTTCGTCGGGTTCGCGGTGAAGGTCCCGGTCGTGCCGTTCCACACCTGGCTGCCGGACGCCCACGTCGAGGCCCCGACGCCGGCGTCGGTCATGCTGGCCGGCGTGCTCCTGAAGATGGGGACCTACGCCCTCTTGCGGTTCAACTTCACGATGCTGCCGGAGCAGGCGGCGACGCTTGCCGTCCCCATCGCCGCCGTCGCCGTCGTCTCCGTCATCTACGGCGCGCTGCTCGCGCTCGCCCAGTCGGATCTCAAGCGCATCGTGGCATATTCGTCGGTATCCTCGATGGGCTACGTCATCCTCGGGCTCGTCGCGTACAGCTACTACGGGGTCGGCGGCGCCACCTTCCAGATGATCGCCCACGGCCTCATCTCCGGGCTGCTGTTCATGACGGTCGGCGTGTTCTACAACGCCACCCACACCCGGATGGTCGGCGACATGTCCGGGCTGGCCGACCGGATGCCCGTCACCGCGAGCGTCTTCGTCGCCGGCGCGTTCGCCTACATGGGGCTGCCGCTGATGGCCGGCTTCGCCGCCGAGCTGTTCATCTTCCTCGGCGCCTTCCGGTCGACGGTGCTGCCCGCCGCGCCGCTTTTCACGGCGGCCGCGATGTTCGGCATCGTCGTCGTCGCCGGCTACCTGCTGTGGGCGATGCAGCGGTCGCTGTTCGGCCCGTTCCGGCTCGAGACCGACTACGACGTCGGGCGGGCACCAGTCCACGACGTCGCCGCCATCGTGACGCTCGTGGGCCTCATCGTCCTGCTCGGCACCGCCCCGGAGCTCCTCTACGACATGATGAGCGACGCGACGGTCGACGTGGTCGAGATGGGCGGTGAGTTGCCGTGAGCCGGCACTGGCTGTTGCTCGCGCCGGCCGGGGCGTTCCTCGCCGCCGCACTGGCACTGTTCGTCATCGACGCCGTCGACCGCGACACCACGAACCCGACGGTGTTGTCGGCGGTCGCGACGGCCGGCGGGGTCGTCGCCGCCGTCGCCTCCGCCGTCCTCCTTCTATCGAACGCGGTGGCGACGCCCGCGGAGCTGTTCGGCGGCCAGCTCGTCGTCGACGGAATGAGCCTCATCTTCACGTTCATCTTCGGCAGCGTGACCGCCCTCGTCTCGCTCGCGTCGCTGGACTACACCCGGGGGCTGCCGTTCCGGGCCGAGTACTACCTGCTCGTCACGCTCGCCGCCACCGGGATGTCCCTGATGGCGTCGGCCAACAGCCTCGCCGTCGTGTTCGTCGCACTCGAGCTGTCGAGCCTCCCGTCGTACGCCCTCGTGGCGTACCTCAAGCACAACCGCGGCTCGGTCGAGGCCGCCCTCAAGTACTTCCTCGTCGGCGCGCTGTCGTCGAGCATCCTCCTGTACGGCATCTCGCTCGTGTACGCCGCCACCGGGAGCCTCCTGTTCGCGGACGTTGCGTCGGCGGCCGGCGAGGCCGCCGCCACCTACCCGGGGGTCCTCGGCGTCGGCATTCTCCTGGTGCTCGGCGGGGTCGCGTTCAAGACCGCCTCCGTGCCCTTCCACTTCTGGGCGCCGGCCGCCTACGAGGGCGCGCCCGCGCCGGTCGCGGCCTTCCTCTCGTCGGCCTCGAAGGCCGCCGGGTTCGTCGTCGCGTTCCGCGTGTTCGTCGTCGCGTTCCCCATCGACGCCGTCGCGAACCCGTCGACCTACGCCGTCGACTGGGTGCTGGCCTTTACCGTCCTGGCCGTCCTCACGATGACGGTCGGGAACTTCGCCGCGGCGACCCAGGAGGAGGTGAAACGGATGTTGGCGTACTCCTCGATCGGCCACGCCGGCTACGTCCTCATCGGGCTGGCCGCCCTGACGGGCGTCGGCGGCGTCGACGCCGAGTCGACGGCGCTCGGCGCGAGCATGCTCCACCTGCTCGTCTACGGGTTCATGAATACCGGGGCGTTCCTCTTCATCGCGCTCGGCGAATACTGGGAACTCGGACGGACCTTCGAGGCGTACAACGGACTCGCGGAGGACGCGCCGGTCGCCTGCCTCGCGATGACCGTCTTCATGTTCTCTTTGGCCGGCCTCCCGGTCGGCGGCGGGTTCCTCTCGAAGTACTTCCTCGTCGTGGGCGCGGTCGGCGCCGGCGTCTGGTGGCTCGGCGCGGTGCTCGCGGTCAACAGCGCCCTGAGCCTGTTCTACTACAGCCGCGTCGTGAAGGCGATGTGGATCCAACCGCCGGCCGAGGACCGCGAGATCGACGGCTACCCGCCGGCGCTGTACGCCGCCATCGTCACGGCCGCCCTCGTGACCGTCCTGCTCCTGCCGGGCCTCGCCGTCTTCGACGGGGCGGCGTTCGACGCCGCCGCGGGTCTGTTGTAGGCCGATACGTTCGGGGCCAGCCCCGATCCGTACGTCCAGCACGTTTTAATCCCGGGCCGACCCACCGGCCGGTATGGACCGGCTGGTGCTCGGCGGAGGGTCGGCCGGCACGCCGCTGCTCGACCGGTTGGCCGACCGGCCGGGAACGCTTTCCGTCCTGGTCGCCGACGACGGGCAGGCAGCGGCGCTCCGCGAGGAGGGCATCGACGCCCGCACCGTGGAACTCACCGACCCGCGGGCCGTCCGCACCGTCGCCGGCCCGGTCGACAGCGTCGTCACCTACCCGGACGCTCACGACAACGCGTCCGCGCTGGCCGACACCGCCAGGCGCGCCT
>PXQY01000077.1 GCA_003021745.1 Halobacteriales archaeon QH_7_69_31 | reverse complement strand
ATCTCGTCGGCCTGCTCGACCAGGGCCGACGTGTCGACGTCGACGTCGGCGATGGGGCCGACGCCGTGCTCGAGGATGGCGCGGGCGGCCTCCGGGTCCGGGAACTGCGGGTTGGTCTGGACGATGAGGCCCGCGGCGTCCAGGCCGGTCTCGCCGGCCGCCGCGATGAGCGCGCCCGTCGGTCCCGACACGAGTCCGCTCTCCCGCGGGGGCACGAGCCCCGCCCGGTCGATAACCGACTCGGCGTCGCCGGTCGCGACGCCGTACAGCTCCGGGGAGCCCCCCTTGTCCTCGGCGAGGCCGCTGAGGTACAGCGGGAGGACGCCGTGGTCGTCCAGCCAGGCGGTGACGCAGTCCGCGAACTCGGGCGCGCCGGACGGCGACACCGGGACGTCGCTCTGGAGGACGAGGAGGTCCCGCGACTCGTCGGCGTACAGCCGGACCGGCGGGATGACGTCCGAGGAGTCGCCGCGGTAGACGGCGACGTCCGGGAGGCCATCGCAGCGTACCGATCCGTAGTGGGCCATCCCGTAGGCGTCGACGAGGTGGTCGGCAGCGATCTTCCCGACCAGCCCCGCGCCGGGGAGCCCCTCGACGAGGACGGGCGACTCCAGGGCGATGTCACCGTCGTGCACCTGAACATGTGCCATGGAAGGCCGGACGGCCGGCGTCGCCTTAAGCCTGTGCGGAACCGCGGCGCCCGGGATTGGCGGGGTGACCGCCCCGCGGTTCCCCGACGCGGGGAACCGACACCGACAAACCCGCGGCCGACGGAGGCCCGCCATGGACCCCCTGGCCCGGTACGACCCCCTGGTGGACGACCCGGCGGCGTTCCACGCGGCCTGCGACCGGCCGCTCCCGTCGGTGGTCCGCGTCAACGGGCTCGCGTCGACGCCGGCCCGCGTCCGCCGGGCCTTCGAGGAGGCCGGTGTGGGCTACGAGCCGGTCTGCTGGCACGACGGCCTGTTCCGGCTCGCCGACGACGTCTCGCCGGGCAACACCTGGCCGTTCGTCCACGGGTGGGTGTACGGCCAGGAGGAAGTCTCGGCGGTTCCCGCGCTGGCGCTCGACCCCGAGCCCGGCGAGCGGGTGTTCGACCCCTGTGCGGCGCCCGGGAGCAAGACCACCCAGGTGGCGGCGCTGATGGACGACCGGGGACTGGTCGTCGCCAACGACAACGACCTGGGTCGGCTGTCGGCGCTGCGGGCCAATGCCGAGCGCTGTGGGGTCACGAACGTCGCCGTCACCCGGAGCGACGCCCGGAACTTCTCGCTGTCGCCGGTCGGGGGCGAGCGGTTCGACCGGGCGCTCGTCGACGTCCCCTGCTCGTGTGAGGGGACGGTCCGGAAGAACCCGGACGCGCTGGAGGACTGGTCTCTGGACCACGTCGAGGGTATCGCGGGGGTCCAGACGGCCATCCTGGGCCGCGCCCTCGAGGTCACCCGGGCGGGCGGCACCGTCGTCTACGCCACCTGCACGTTCGCCCCCGAGGAGAACGAGGCCGTCCTCCAGCACGCCCTCGAGGAGTACGACTGCCACGTTGTCGACTTCGAGTTGGCCCTAAAGCACGCCCCCGGCGTCACGAAGTGGAAAGGCGAGACCTACGACGACGCGGTCCGGCAGGCAAAGCGCATCTACCCGCACCACAACGACACCGGCGGGTTCTTCTGTGCCAAGTTGGAGGTCGCCGCGTGACCGACGACGGCCTCGACGGCGACGGCCAGGGGCGGGATGGCGCCGCGGCACGGGACGCTGGCGACGGCGGCACCGACGCGCCGACAAACGACGGCCAGCGGTTCGACCGCCTGCCCGCGACGGCCGCCGACCGCGTCGTGGACGGCCGGGCGACCCGTCGCGAGGTGGTCGACTGGTGGGTCGACCGGTTCGGCCTCGAGGCCGCGACGTTCGATTCGCACACGTTCTGGGAGAAGGGCGCCGGGAAGGTGTGGGCGTTCGCGGGGGAGGTCGACTCGCCGGCCGGCGTCGAGGGCCTGGGGATGACGTTCCTCCGGACCCGCCAGGAGCACTGGAAGCCGACGACGAACGCCGTCCAGCGGTTCGGCCGCGCGGCGACGCGGAACGTGGTCGTGCTCGAGGAGGCCGACGCGACGGCCTTCCTCGCCGGCGAGACGGTCGAACCCGGGTGGGACGGCGACTGGGGGTACCTCGTCGCCGCCCACGACGTCGCCGGCGGCGTCGAGCCGATCGGCGTCGGGCTGTACGTCCACGACGAGCTGCGGTCGCGAATGCCGAAGGGTCGGCGGCGGGAGCCGTGACCCGGTACCTCCTCGCCGACACCCACTTCGGCGACCCCGAGGTGCTGTCCTACACCGACCGGCCGTTCGGCTCGGTCGCCGAGATGAACGACGCGCTGCTCGCCGGCTGGAACGGCGCGGTCGACGCCGACGACACGGTCGTTTTCGTCGGTGACTTCGCCGTCCCCTCGGAGCCGACGACGGTCCGCCGATGGCTGCACCGGGTGCAGGGCGACGTGGTCTTCGTCGCGGGCGACCACGACGAGGGCGCCCGACGGTCCCATGCAGTCGACGTCCGGGCGTCGTACTCGCTCGCCGTCGGCGACCGCACGCTCCACTGCGTCCACGACCCCGCGGACGCCCCGCCGGACCACGAGGGGTGGGTCGTCCACGGCCACCACCACGACATGCGGCCCGACGCGTACCCGTTCGCCGACCCCGACGCCCGGCGGGCGAACGTCGGCGTCGAGTTGCTCGACTACCGGCCGATCCCGGTCGCGGAACTCGCCGACTTCCTCGACCGGGGCACGTACCTCGCGGAACGTCCCCGACGGGAGAGCTGACGCGTGGCGGCTAGCGGCCCGTCACAGCAACACGAGGACGTGCTCGGTCTTGCCGATGATGGCACCCTCGCGGTCCCCAACAGACTTGAGCATGGTTCTGACGACAGCGCCGCTGGTGAGGACGAGTACGGCCCCGACCCCGCGAGACGGACTGGCTCACGTGGCATCGGCGTATTCCTCGAGCGTCCGTTCCAGCCGGCGCTCGATGCGGTCGACGAACGGCCAGCCCACGTCACGGAGTTCGTTCGACACGGCCTGCTGGGTGACCCCGAGGTCGGCCGCGGCGGCGGCCTGGGTTCCCCGCCGTTCGTACGCCCGGACGTACTCGGCCTGGCGTTCCGTGAGGCCGGCCCGCCAGCGCAACAGCAGGTTGACCTCGTCGGCGATGGCACGGTCCAGCGTCGACTCCGAGACCGCGAGGTCGAAAAGCAGGTCCTCGTCGGCGACCGACGCCAGCAGCGCGTCGGCCCGGTGGAACGCCGGCCCGTCCATCGCCGGTACGCGACCGCTCCCGACGCCCACGTCGATGTCGCCCGCGACGGCCGCAAAGCGGACCCGGACGGGGTGGACGGCCTCGTAGAACCGCCGGACGACGTCGTAGACCTCACGCCAATCATCGAGGACGACGCCGACCTCGTCGACCCCCTTCAGCGGCGTCGCCGGCGCGAGAACGGCGTCCGCGAAGGTCTCGTCGACCGAGCGGCAGGCGGTCTCGAGCGCCGTCCCGAAGGCCGCGCGGTTCGAGAGGTCCTGCGACCCGACCACGTCGCCGAGGAGCACGCAGGCCTCCATGACTCGCCGTACGTCGTCACAACCTATATAGGTTGTTTTCGTTGAAATACAATCTAATTAGGTTGTATCTATGCGGTACAACCAAACGCTCCCGTACGAAGCCAGTGCGGCGTGTCTCGGTGCCAGGGCTTCCCGCTCGATGCTATATCGGATCCGGGCGAGGGCGGCGACCGGGCCACGGATGTGGGGTCCCCTTCGAGCAGCTTCGCGAACCTCCGGACCTCTGGGACTCCCGTGCGGACCACCCGATTCAAGAGTCCCGGCGTTCGGCCTCCAGGTCGCGGGCCTCCGCCTCTATCTCGCTCGTTGCCTCGTCGAGACCGCCGACCTGCCCGCCGTGGCCGGCGATCACCGAGGCGTCGAGCCGCGAGGGTCTGTGGCCGCCGTCGCCGTCGGTGTCGGCGTCGTCGCCGGCATCACCATCTCGCAGCCGGGCGAAAAATCGACCCAGAAGCGTCCCGAGCATATCCGATGGTAGGAAGCCACGGCGGAAAAACACTCGGCCGACCCCGGCACTCAGCGGTCGGTGTCGTGCGCCGCCGCGGGGTCTTCGACCACGCCGGTCTCCGGATAGACGCCGACCTGGTCGCAGCAGTCCGCCATCGGGCACGCCTCGGGGTCGTCCAGACATGCGGGGCGCCGGGCGGTGCAGTACTCGCGGCCGAACTGGATCATCGCGGTGTGGCCGAAGCCGCACTTCCGCCCGGGCACGGCAGCCTCCAGGTGGTCGCGGACCGTCTCGTGGTCGGCGTCGGCCGGCGCGAGCCCGATGCGGCGGGCGATCCGGTGGACGTGGGTGTCCACGGGGAAGACGCCCTCGCGGCCCCCGGCGAACAGGAGGACGCAGTCGGCGGTCTTCGGCCCCACACCCTTCATGTCGAGCAGGGCCTCCCGCACCGTCCCGGGGTCTCTGCGAGGGCCTCGCGGTCGGCCGCCGAAAGCGCCGCCGCGAGGTCGCCGTCGCCGTCGGCCCGGTCGCCGCCGTACCCGTCGGCGCCCGCCGTGTCGCCGGCGGCCTGGTCGGGGGCCGAGTCGCCGTCGGTGACGTCGTTCTCCGTCCCGGCGGCACCGCCGCCGTACCGCGTCACGAGGGCGTCGTGGGCCGGCTGACTGGCGACGTCGGAGGTGTTCTGGCTCAAGACCGTCCGGACCAGACACTCGAAGGCGGCCCGGCCGCCGTAGGTCCTCTGCCAGTACAGCTCCCCGAGGCGGTCGACGACACGCTCGGCTCGCGTGTCGGCCTGTGCCGGGTCGAACCGCACAGCGGCCCCGCCACCCGCGGCGCCCCCGGAGATGTTCTCGGCCGGTTCCTCGTCCATGTCGGTCCATCGGCCGAGCCCGACACAAGGGTTTCGTCACCGGGACCGACGGCAGGCCGCTACCGGCGGACGGCGAGGACGCACTCGAGGTCGGCGCCCTCGGCCAGGGCGTCCACGAGGCCGCGGTCCAGGTCTGCCGCGGCGGCGTCGGCGTCGACCATCACCGTCCGGTCGTCGACGTGGGTGCTCGTGCGGGCGACCAGGCTCCGGTCGCTCTCGAACGTGAGGTCGGGGTGGCCGCGGCCCTCGACGACCGCCGCGTGGTCGCCGGCGCGCAGCGTCGCGGTCACCCTCGCGGCCCGCGACCGGCAGGCCGCGGCGAACTCGTCGTCGAACGCGGCCGGCACGGCGTCGGCATCGATGGCGAGGATGCAGTCGCCGGCCGGGGTCATCCAGTCGTCGCTCGTCACCTCGAAGGTGCTCCCGTGGGCCGCGGTCACGTGCTCGTGGCCGCAGGCGTGTACGCGGACAGTTCGGTCCGCCGCGGCATCTCGCTCGCGGTCCATGTCGGTCGCCTCACAGCCCGGCTACTTGAGCGCGTACGTCCGCGGCCCCGACACCACCCAGCGGGTTCGGTCCCGGTCCGATCCGGCCTCGACCCGACGAGTGATCGCCGGCCCCGCGCCGGCTGCGAGGGTTCATCACGCGTGGCGGGTCGCCTCCCCCGAACGGCTAACCCGGTAGCTCGGCCACCGTGGTAACTGTTTTCACGGAGGTGCCCTCCACAATTTTTATATGCGGCAAACCAGTACTGTCGCCCACCAGAACGCCTCCGGCGTTCGGCAGCATCGTCAGCCGACCAGCATGACAGGGAACCCTGCTTGTCCGGCGACAGCCGTCCCGCGAGCGACGGCCGTCGGCGCCGGAGCGTAATGGAGTAGAGAGACAACCATGCCAGAGTCAATCGACGAATCGGCGAACGTGGAACTGACCGAGGAGGACCTCGAGAACGAATCGAAAGGACAGCTAATCAAGCGCGCCGGCCAGCTCCGGGACCGGCGGAACGACCTGAACCAGAAGGCCTCCGAGCGGGCCTCGAAGCGCGACGAACTCAACGCGAAGACGAGAGAGAAGGTCGACGAGGCCCAGACGCACCGCGAGAAGCGCGACGAGCTGAACGAGCAGGTCCAAGAGCACAAGGAGACGCGGAACGACCTCAACGCGAAGGCCAACGAGCTGTTCGACGAGGTCGACGAGATGAAGGCGGACCTCGAGCTCGACGAGGGCAAGGGCATAGACCAGCTCGAATCCGAGATCGAGGACCTGGAGTTCAAACAGCAGACCGAGGTGCTGTCGACGGACGACGAGCGCGAGCTGATCGAGACCATCGAGGGCAAACGCGAGAAGCTCGCAGACCGGAAGGCGAAGCTCGACCAGACCGGCGACCTCGAGTCGCTGAAGGAGGAGGCCCAGGAGGTCCGCGCCGAGGCATCGAAGCACCACCAGAAGGTCACGGAGCTGGCCGACGAGGCCCAGGAACACCACAACCGGATGATCGTGGCACGACAAGTTCGTCGAGGCCCAGGAGGCCGCCGACCGCCACCACGAGGACTTCGTCCGCGTCCAGAAGCGCCTGCGCGAACTCGACAAGGAAGAGGAAAAAGAGCGGAAGGACGACCGCGCCGAGGAGCGGGAGGCCGCAAAGGAGGAGGCCGAGGAAATCTACCAGAAGTTCAAGGACGGCGAGACGCTGGACACCGAGGACCTGATGAAGCTGCAGAAGGCCGGCAAGCTTTGACATCCTCCCCGCCCTGAAGGGCGAGGCTTTCACCTCGAATCCACGTACCCTCAGTGCGACCGATCGCGTCGCGACCGCGAATCCTGCGATTCGATCCGATCCGATCGACCGTAGCGCGGCGACCGGGCGAGGGATAGCCAGCCTGAGGCGTTCCGTACTCAGTCCGTCGCGTGGTCGAGGTCGATAGTGACCACCACCACGTGGTCGACCACCTCCCGGAGCGCGGCCGCGTCGGGGACGGCCTCTCCGTCGATATTCAGGCCCGCCCTGCGGTCGGACTCGACGCCCTCGCGCCGGAAGTAGCCGTGGAGATACTCGGCGACCGCCTCGTCCTCGGCCTGGACCGTGGCGTGGCCGCTGCGGCGCTCGCCGCGGAGCAGAACCGTCACCCCGGCCCCGCCGTCGCGGAGGTTCTTCCACCAGTTCGTCCCGTGGCTGACGACCGCCAGGGTGTCGTCGCGCTGCTCGTAGCCGACGGGGAAGGTGTACCGGGTTCCGGTCTTCCGTCCAGTGACCGTCAACAGGAGGAGGTCGTCGCTGACGAGCGGATGGAGCGGCGACCGGAGCAGCCGTTTCAGGACCGGGTTGACGACGCGGACGAGCGCGTCCGGCGGCGGGTCGGCGGGCTCGACACGGCCCTCCCTCTCGGTGTCTGCGGGCCGACCGCCATCCGTGACCGGGACGTCGTCGAAGACAGGGGTGTCGCGGTCGGACACCGGGGACTCGTCGGGCGGCGATGGCGTCGCCGCCTCGCTCGCCGGAGCGAACCGGTCGGCGTCGTCCCGGACGGAGGTCCCGGCGTCCCGCGGCGGTCGCCCGACCGCCCCATCGCCGACGCGCTCGCCGGCCCGGTCGGGACTGGGGGTGCCGGCGAGGACATCGGTTCCGCGGTCGATCAGGTCGGTGACGGTCTCGCCGAACACGGCGATTCGCATGGCCGCTGGTAGATCGCCCGGCATCAAATACGTGTAACTTCGAACCTTCTAAGTAGCGTGTCGAGTCTGCCCTTCATCGGATACTACTGCTATACGAGTATCCGAGCGGCCAGTCCATCGATACGGATATGACCGGCAGCCCGAAGCGCCGGAGCAGAGTGCCGGGCTGTCCGACGAGTAGGCCGAGCGGCTCCGGGACCCCCTCGACCCGAGGAGCGCGGGCTCATCGATGCACTCCATCACCCACAGGATTCTCTCGACGCGAGTACGTTACACACCGAACACTTCCAGAGCGTCCCTTCCCAACGGGGATCTCGAAAAGAGGGACACGACGTCACCCGGTCGAATGACGGTCTCTCCCTTCGGGGTGAGAACGTCTCCATCCCGTTCGACGCCGACGACGAGGACCTCCTCGGCCAGGAGGCCGTCACCGACGGCCTCCTCGATCGTCCTGTCGGCAATGTCGGCACCCTCCGAGACGGTGAACTCGACGACTTCGGCATCGCCGGCGAGACTCATGAAGTCCGTCAACGTTGGCCCCGTCGGTACGTTCTCCGGGCCGAACGGCGTGTACGGCCTGTGGTATTCCTCCTCGATCACACTCTCGTCGTCGATATCCAGCCCGAGGTCGGAGAGGTCGTGTGCGATCCGGGTGATCGCGTCGGTGTCGGCCCCGACGGCGGTAATCACCAGGTTCGACGAGCCCGCCATCAACTCCCTGGCCCGTAGTACTCCGTGTATCTCCAGGGCAGACTGAGCGAGTCGCTTTCGGTCCGGAATGGCCGCCGTACACCTGAACTGGTATTTCACGTACGATTCGATGGCCCTGTAATCGATGTCGGTGAGATATCCACGGAGGATTCCGTGCTTTTCGAGCTGCTCGATCCGGTTCCGGATCGTTGCTGGGGTCACTTCGGCCTCCTCGGCGATATCCGACGTCGTCGTATTCCGGGCATCGACGGATAAATAATAGAGAATGCGTTTGTCGATCTCGTCGACGCGGTGAGCCATACGGAAACCACTATCAGCGGTAATAAAGTGTCTTCCCCCGCACGTCGGGTCTTACCCTCGCAGGCATCTCCACACGAGCCTCGTCCGGGTACGAATCGCCCCGCCGGTTCGACCCGCTCCGACACGCGCTACAGTAGGGTGGCCAGCACAGTCGTGTAGGTCATCCGGACGGTTCCGGCTCCGAACCCGAAGCCGACGAAGGCGGAGAGAATCGAGAGTTCGGTATGCATTCCGCCCTCGCCGTCCTCAAGGAATGCGAGCCCGATCAGGGATCCCGTTCCGACACAGATCGTGATGCCCGAGCCTAACCCGAGCCACGCGAGATACACGTCCTCCGACGGAGAGAGGAATGCATACTCCGGCGTCCAGATCCCGACGGAGACCGCAGTATATCCGCCGACGACGTAGAGGAAAAACAGACACCCGACCGGAACGAACAGCGGAATTGACCACCTGGCGGCGGTAGTACAGACACCTTCGATGGCTCTGGCGGCCTGTCCGCGCCGCGTTTCGGTCGGGAGCTCGAACTCGTCGGATTCGATCGGCGGGTCCATTTCGGACTCACTCCCCCGCGACCGTAGTAGGATTTCCCTTCAACTAAATCTAGGGGTAGAGTATTTTTGCGGAACGAAATAGAACCCCAAGTTTTATCGCCGAGAGAAACGCACGACCGGATGGCCAGAATCCGTGACGGTGCCAGACAGCGTTCGCGAGAAGCGCCCGAATCCGTCGGCTGCCGGAAACCCCGAGATCGAATACCCAATGGCTGCGTTCCAGAACGATCCGCCGGAGGACGTCCCCGAGGTCCTCACCGCTCGCGCCCCGTTCGACTACGAGGTCATTTCGCCCCCCACTCTCAACGATGCGGGGGCCGCTATCTCGGGGAGGTCGGTGGTGGTTCGTGACGTTCCGATCGTGGGTCTGCCGGACCGCGAGGAGAGCGAATCGTGTACTCGACCAGAACATCGTCTGAAAGACGGGTAGAACTCACACTCGACACCACCCATGTACATCATCATCGTCGGAGCAGGCGACATCGGCACACCGTTGATCGACACCGCGACCCGCCCCGGAAACGAAGTGGTCGTCATCGAACGAGACCCACGGAAGGCCGACGAAACCGCCAGCGAATATGACTGTATGGTTCTCGGCGCGGACGCCACGGTGAAGGAGACGCTGGACGATGCCGGCGCCGGGCGGGCCGACGCGATCATCTCGACGACCGATCAGGACGCGACCAACGTCATGGTCTGTCTGCTCGCAAAGGAGTTCGACGTGCCGACTGTCACGTCGGTCGTTCACAACGCGGAGCACATGGACCTCTTCCGCCAGATCGGCGTGAACACGATCGAAAACCCCCAGCAACTCATCGCGGGTCACCTCTACCGGGCGGTCGCCAGGCCGGCGATCGTCGATTACATGCGGGTCGGCGACGAGGCGGAGGTCTTCGAGATCACGGTGATGGAGGGAGCCCGCATCGCCGGGAAGACGCTTTCGAACGTCGGTAACGAAAACCTCCTGCCGGACGATGTCCTGATCGTCGCCATCGAGCGGGAGAGCCAGGACAAGCCGTTGACGCCACGGGGAGACACCCGAATCGAGGCGAACGACCTGTTGACCGTCTATTCGGCACGGGGTGCGGAACCGGGACTCACGGACATCTTCGGACATTACGAAGATCGGACAGTGTGACTGCGAACTGAACGAGGGGTACGTTGTATGTCTACTCGATCGACCGGCCGGCTCGGCGCTGTGACGGCCTCGAGGACAGTCCTCAGAGACGTCGGTGCGCTCCAGGTACTCGTCGGCGGACTGATGGTTGTACCGCTTTTCGTATCGCTGCTCTATCAGGAGTGGTACAGTGCGCTCTCGTTCCTGATCGCTGCAGGGATTACAGCACTTTCTGGCGCGGCGGCGTACACGCTCTGTGAGGACGCCCCTGAACCGAAGCGCCACCACGCGATGATCGTCGCCGCACTCGGGTGGTTCGTGACGGCGGCGTTCGGTGCCCTCCCGTTCGTCATCGCGGCGTATATCACGCCACCGGCCGTGTTCGAGTCGTTCGTACCGGCAGGTGCAAGCTATCAGTCGAGCCTTCTGAACTTCCGGAACCCGTTGCACGCCTTCTTCGAGAGTATGA